>DASTRL010000182.1:0-8027 GCA_035761265.1 Steroidobacteraceae bacterium | reverse complement strand
GACTGGGCGTTCGCATCGACGATTGGAACTTCGATGCGGGCATTCACGGGCGCTTCTGGTACGACGCGCACGTTACGATCCATCGTGGCGATGGGCAGCTCGTCGCGAGCATGCCGGTGAAAGGCCAGGAAGTAATCGAAGGCCGCTGGGGAGATGAGGCTCGGCTCAAAGCCAGGGAAGAGATGCCCGCCTTGTATGAAAGCTTCATCAAGAAGCTGGTGCGTGAGAACCCCGAGGTGATCGCGGCGATTGCGCAAACTCGCCCCACGAATCAGGACAGTCCGGCCGCTCTTTTGCCACGCTCCGGTCCCTGACACATACTTGGCCCATCCCATCCACGGACGGGCCCGGCTTCCCGGCAGGCTCGCTTCAAGGGCATAAAAAGACCATGACCCCCGAAAACGTCCGTACCGCGGCCGACGCCCGCAAGATCGTCGAGGAGCGCAAGCTCGATCACGTCAAGGTCGGCGTGTTCGACAACGACGGAGTCATGCGCGGCAAGTACATGGGCCGCGACAAGTTTTTCTCCGCGCTCGACAAGGGCTTCGGCTTCTGCGACGTGGTGCTGGGCTGGGACTCGAACGACCAGCTCTACGACAACGTGAAGTACACCGGCTGGCACACGGCCTACCCGGATGCACCGGTGCGCGTGCTGCCGGAGACCTGCCGCGCGGTGCCGTTCGAAGGCGACATGGTCATGTTCCTGGGCGAGTTCGCCGAGGGCGCCGAAGCGGTGTGCCCGCGCGCCGTCTTGCGCCGGGTGCTCAAGAAGGCCAGCGAAATGGGCTACGAGGCCATCGCGGCCACCGAGTTCGAATTCTTCATGTTCAAGGAGACGCCGGACTCGATCCGCGAGAAGGGCTTTCGCGGCCTGACCACGATGACGCCGGGCTACTTCGGCTATTCGGTGCTGCGCTCGACGGTGCACGCGGAGTTCTATCACCAGTTGATGAAGCTCTGCACGGACATGCGCATGCCGCTCGAAGGCCTGCACACCGAGACGGGCCCGGGCGTGCTCGAGGCGGCGATCCAGTACTGCGAGGCACTCGAAGCTGCGGACCGTGGTGCGCTCTTCAAGACCTTCGCCAAGATCCTCGCGCAGCGCAACGGCATGATGGCGACCTTCATGGCCAAGTGGAGCAAGGATTGGCCGGGGCAGAGCGGCCACGTGCACACCTCCCTCAGGCGCAAATCCGACGGCAAGCCGGCATTCCACGATCCGGCCAGGCCGCACAACATGTCGGACGAAATGCGCTGGTACGTGGGCGGCCAGCAGAAGCTGATGCCCGAAATGCTCGCCATGGTGGCGAGCACGGTGAACAGCTATTCGCGGCTGATCCCGGGATTCTGGGCGCCGACCTCGGCCACCTGGGGCGTGGAAAATCGCACGACCGCGCTGCGTGTGATTCCCGGCGGGCCGTCGAGCCAGCGGGTCGAGTACCGCATCGCCGCCGCGGACATCAATCCCTATCTCGCCATCGCGGTGGCCATTGGCTCGGGCCTGCACGGCATCGAGAACAGGATCGAGCCGGATCCGATGGTCGAGGGCAATGCCTACGAAAAGAAGCATCCCAAGACGCGCTCCCTGCCGCGCACGCTCACCGAAGCCTCCGAATGGCTGGAGAAATCCAGGCCCGCGCGTGCCTTGTTCGGCGACGCCTTCGTCGAGCACTTCGCGGCGAGCCGCGAGTGGGAGGACCGTGAATTCCGCCGCGCCATCACCGACTGGGAGCTGGCGCGCTACTTCGAGATCATCTGATGACCGTCATCACGCGGGCGCCGGAGACCCAGAAAACCGTGAGCCCGGTCGACGGGCGTGTGTACGTCGAGCGGATGCTGGCGACGGCGGAGGAGATCAACGAGATCCTGCGCACCGCGCGGCATGCCTTCGGCGCCTGGCGCAACACGCCGCTCGCCGAGCGCATGCAGATCGCGAGCCGCTTCTGCGACGAATTCGAAAAGCGTGGGCCGCAGATCGCCGAGGAGCTCACCTGGCAGATGGGCCGTCCGGCGCGCTTTGCACCCAATGAAGTGGGCGGCACGCTGGAGCGCGCGCGGCACATGATCGCCATCGCACCGGATGCGCTGGCCGACATCGACGCCGGGCCCAAGCCTGGTTTCAAGCGCTTCGTGCGGCGCGAGCCGCTGGGCGTGGTGTTCACGATCGCGGCGTGGAATTACCCGTACCTGATCGCCGTGAACAGCGTGGTGCCGGCGCTGCTCGCCGGCAACGCGGTGATCCTCAAGCACTCGGCGCAGACTCCGCTGTGCGCGGAGCGTTTCGCCGAGTGCTTCGAGGCCGCAGGATTGCCCAAGGGCGTGTTCCAGATCGTGCACGCCTCGCACGAGGACACGGACCGCATCATCCGCGATCCGCGCGTGAACTTCGTCGCGTTCACGGGCTCGGTGGCCGGCGGCCACGCGGTGCAGCGCGCCGCCTCGTCGCGCTTCATCGGCGTGGGCCTGGAGCTCGGCGGCTGCGACCCGGTGTACGTGCGCCATGACGCCAATCTCGCGCATGCCATCGAGAACATCGTGGATGGTGCGTACTTCAATTCCGGGCAATCCTGCTGTGGGTTGCAGCGCATCTACGTACATCACGGGGTCTATCAGAAATTCGTCGACGGCTTCGTCGAGCTCACCCGAAAATACGTGCTCGATGATCCCCGCGAAGCCAACACGACGCTCGGGCCGGTGGTGCGCACCGCCGCGGCGGAATCGATCCGCGCGCAGATCGACGCGTCGATAAAGTCCGGTGCGAAGGGCTTGATCGCCGAATCGGCATTCTCGAAGAGCGCGCGCGGTACGCCCTATCTGGCGCCGCAGGTGCTGGTGAACGTGGATCACCGCATGCCGATCATGCGCGAGGAGATCTTCGGGCCGGTCGCGGGCATCATGAAGGTGGGCTCGGACGATGAGGCCGTGGATCTCATGAACGACAGCGACTATGGCCTCACGGCCGCGATCTGGACGGAGGATGCGGGGGCTGCCGAGGCGCTCGGACAGCGCGTGATCACCGGCACCTGGTTCATGAATCGCTGCGACTACCTGGATCCGGCGTTGGCGTGGGTGGGCACCAAGGATTCGGGCCGCGGCTGCACGCTGTCCGTGGTCGGATACGAGCACCTGACGCGCCCGAAGTCGTTTCACCTGAGGACTCGCACGTCATGAGCATTCCGATGAGCGGCAACTGGAACTACCCGACGCGCGTGTGGGCCGGGCCGGGCCGCGTGGCGGAGTTGCCGAAGGCTTGCGAGGAGCTGGGCATCGTGCGGCCGCTCATCGTCACGGATTCGGGCCTCAAGGATTCGCCGATGATCCGCCGGGCCTTGAGCCTGCTGCCGATGTCCAGACTATTCGCGGACGTACGCGGCAATCCGGTGGCGGCGAACGTCGAGGCGGGACTCAAGGCCTATCACGCGGGCGCGCACGATGGGGTCGTCGCCTTCGGCGGCGGTTCGGGTCTGGACGCGGGCAAGGTCATCGCGTTCATGTCGGGACAGACGCGGCCGCTGTGGGATTTCGAGGACATCGGCGACTGGTGGACGCGCGCCGATCCGAAGGGCATCGCCCCCATTGTTGCCGTGCCCACCACGGCCGGTACCGGCAGCGAAGTGGGGCGCGCGGGCGTCATCATCAACGAGCAGACGCATCAGAAGAAGATCATTTTCCATCCGAAGATGATGCCGGGTGTCGTGATCCTGGATCCGGAGCTCACGGTGGGACTGCCGCCGAAGATCACTGCGGCCACCGGCTTCGATGCCTTCGTGCATTGCTTCGAAGCGTTCTGCGCGCCCGGATTCCATCCGCTGGCCGACGGTGTCGCGCTGGAGGGCATGCGGCTCATCAAGACCTATCTACCGCGTGCCGTGAAGATGGGCAGCGACATGGAAGCGCGCTCGCGCATGCAGGCCGCGGCCAGCATGGGCGCCACGGCCTTCCAGAAGGGCCTGGGCGCCGTGCACGCCATCGCGCATCCCGTGGGATCGTTCTTCGATACACATCACGGTCTCACCAATGCCGTGATCACGCCCTACGTGATCGTGCACAACCGCGAAGCCATCGCCGAGCGCATGAAAGTCGTCGCGCGCGTGCTCGAGCTGCCGAAGCCGGGCGTGGAAGGCGTGCTCGACTGGGTGTTGGCATTCCGCAAGGAGCTCGGGATCCCGCATTCGCTGGCGGAGATCGGCGTGACCCTCGAGAACGCGGACAGGATCGGCCGCGAGGCGGCCATCGATCCTTCCGCGGGCGGCAATCCGGTTCCGGTGGACGCAATGACCCTCGAGCGCATCTTCCGTTCGGCCGTGAAGGGCGATCTTTCCCTGAAGAGCTGATGACCCGAATCCTCGTCATCGACGGCAACGAGGCCGCGACCCGTGCGAAGCACGTGTCCGTCGGGGGCACGGACTCGGGTGAGGGCTACGCCGCCACGCTCAAGCGCCTGCAGGCGGATCTCGAGATCGACATCGTCCGGCCCGCCGACGGGGAGATCGAACTACCCGAAGGCGTGGCGCTGGCGGACTACGACGGTGCGGCCTTCACGGGGTCGGCGCTCAACGTCTATTCACGCGAGTCCGCGGTCGAGCGCCAGATCGAGCTCGCCAAGGCGGTTTTTGCGGCGGGAGTGCCCAGCTTCGGCAGCTGCTGGGGCCTGCAGGTGGGCGTGACGGCTGCCGGCGGCAGCGTGATCCGCAATCCGCGTGGTCGCGAGTTCGGCTTCGGCCGGCGCATCGTGCTGAACGCGCACGGCCGCGACCATGCGATGTTCCAGGGAAAACCCGAGGTGTTCGATGCCGTGACCGTGCACGTGGACACGGTAGATAGTCTGCCCGCCGGGTCGACGCCGTTGGCGCACAACGACATGGGCCTGCAGGCGGCGGAGATCCGGTTCAAGAACGGCGCTTCGTTCTGGGGCGTGCAGTACCACCCGGAATACAGCTGCGCGGAGGCGGCCGCCATGGCGCGTCGCTATGGCGAGGTGCTGATCCGTGACGGGCTGGTGCGCGATCAGGCCGACCTGGATGCACTGGTCGCGGACCTGACGACGCTCGATGCCAACCCCGGCGACGCGCGCCTGGCCTGGCGATTCGGTGTGGGCGAGTCCATCACGAATCCGGACGTCAAGCTCGCGGAGCTGCGCAACTGGCTCACCCAGCGGGTGCTCGGCTGAGAGTGGCATGGCGCAGCGTCGCGCTGGCCTGTGCCGGCGCGCTGCTCACCGGCTGCGTGGCGAGCATGCTCGCGCACAAGGTGGTCGCGCCGCCCAACAAGAGCGGCATCAAGGCGCTGTTCGCCGACTCCGACATCGTCCGGCACGCGCCGGATGCGTTCGCCGCCACGTGGTCCGTCGAGGTGGGTCCTCCCAAGGCGCGGCTCGTGGTTTCGTCGATCGAGCCCGGCGATTACGACTTCGTATACGACCTCGAGATGAGATACAGCGAGGTCAAGCCGCCGAACATCGATCACTTCACCGCGTTCTGGCGCTCCGCCGCGCAAGTGAAGCCGGTTGCTCCGCGCGGCACCGTCGTGCTGCTGCACGGCTATCTGCAGGACCGGCGTTTTGTCGTGCCCTGGGCCGTGAAGCTGGCGGAGCAGGGGTTCCGCTGCGCCGTGCTGGACCTGCGCGGGCACGGGGAATCGACCGGCGAGCACATCTCCTTCGGCGCCTTCGAATCGCAGGACCTGAGCCAGGTGCTCGACGATCTCGCGCATCGCGGCTGGGATGTCTCGCATGTCGGGCTCATGGGTGTGTCCTACGGCGCTTCGATTGCGCTGCTGACGGCCGGACGGGATCCGCGCGTGAGCGCGGTGGTCGCGATGGAGCCGTTCTCCTCGGCCGAACGTGCCGTGCCGGAGCTGATGCGCGCGGCATTCGCCGCGCAGGCGCAGGGCATCAGCGATGCGCAGTTCGCCGCGGCGCACGTCAAGGAGGCACGCATCGCGGGCTTCCAGTGGTCGCAGGCGGACATCTTCGCCGCGCTGGCGCGCACGCGCGCCCCGGTGCTGTTCCTGCATGGTGAGAAGGATACCTGGCTGTCGCCCGATCACAGCCGCGTGCTCGTCGAGCACGCACCTGCGGGCAGCAAGCTGATGCTCGCGCCCCTGGACAATCACGTGTCACTTCCATTGCAGGTGGAGGGGTTCGCGCCTGCCGTGATCGGCTGGTTCGAGGCGGGACTGCGCAAGCGCTGAACCTTGTCATCGCGCTGCAACCGGGGCGCCCGATCATGCATGCCCATGCTGAAGATCCTGCTGGTCACGGATGCGTGGGAGCCCCAGGTCAATGGCGTGGTGCGCACCCTCAAGACCACGGCGCGCGAGCTCACCGCGATGGGCCACGAAGTGCGCATGCTCACGCCGGTGCAATTCCGCACCCTGCCGTGTCCCACTTACCCCGAGATCCGCCTGTCGCTGTTTCCCCAGGGCCAGGTGGATCGCACCATCCGCGGCTTCGACCCGGACGTATTGCACATCGCGACCGAAGGCCCGTTGGGGCTGGCGGCGCGGCGCTTCGCGCTGCGCCACGATTTTCCGTTCACCACCGCATATCACACGCGCTTTCCGGAGTACGTGCAGGCGCGTTTCAAACTACCGCTCGGCGTGAGCTACGCCTGGCTGCGCCGCTTCCATGGACCTTCGAAGTCAGTCATGGCGCCGACGCAGGTGGTGGTGGACGACCTGCGCGCGAACGGCTTCCGGAACGTCAAGCTCTGGTCGCGCGGCGTGGATGGCGATGTCTTCCGCCCGCAGCCGAGCCGGCGCCTGAACTCCGCGCCGCCCATCTTCCTGTACGTCGGCCGGGTCGCGGTGGAGAAGAACGTCGAGGCATTCCTCGAGCTCGACCTGCCCGGATCCAAGTGGGTGGTCGGCACGGGGCCGGCGCTGGAACGCATCCGCGGCAGATTCCCGCAGGCTAACTACCTCGGTGTGCTGGAGCGCGAGGAGCTGGCGCAGGTGTACGCCGCGGCGGACGTGTTCGTGTTTCCCAGCAGGACGGACACCTTCGGCCTGGTGCTGCTCGAGGCCATGGCCTGTGGTCTGCCGGTGGCGGCATATCCGGTGACCGGACCGCGCGATGTCATCGGCGATTCGAAGGCGGGCGTCCTGCACGAGGATCTGCGCATCGCCTGCCTGGAAGCGCTGAAGCTCGAGCGCGAGGACGCGCTGGCCCGTGCCAGGCTGTTCACCTGGCGCGCGGCCACGGAGCAGTTCCTCGGCCATCTGCATCCGCGCCGGCGCGCGGCAGATGCTCCCGCGCTGGCCTGATTCCCTTGCCTGAACAAGTGCTTGCGGTGCCCGCACCGAACCCGTGCCGCGCAGCGCGCACTGACGGTGAGTATCCGCCTGCGCTTTGAGTTGCGGGCGTACTCGGCGGCGGGCCTATACTCCGCCCGGGCGAAGCACAGCGCCACCACTGCGCTTCGAGAGACAAGAAGAAAACAACGTCGGGCGACGGGATGACCCGCCGCCCCAGGGAGTGACGCATGAACGAACCATCGAATTCGGGCGGCGTGAGCTACAAGCAGGTCGGCGCCGACTATTTCGCGAAACGTGGATTGAAACGCTATGCCAAGGTCTGGTCGCTGTGGGCGCTGGGCGTCGGCGCGGTGATCTCGGGCCACTACTCGGGCTGGAACTTCGGCCTCGCGAATGGCTGGGGCTCGATGCTGGTCGCGCTGTTCATCATCGCCGCGATGTACTGGGGTCTCATCTTCAGCCTCGCCGAGATGTCGCCGGCGCTGCCGCACACCGGCGCGGCGTATTCCTTCGCGCGCAGCGCGATGGGGCCGTGGGGCGGCATGTTCACCGGGCTCGCCGAGAGCATCGAGTACATCCTGACGCCGGCCGTCATCGTGTTCTTCATCGGCTCGTACATGTCGGCCATCTTCGAGACACCCTGCCGTGTATGAGCAGGACTTTTTGGACTGCTCCTACGCCTTCCGTCCCGAGCGATCGGCGCATCAGGCGATCAGGAAACTGTGGGAAGGTCTCATGGCGATGGGGGGAGGCTGGGTTTTAGAGGCGGA
>DASTRL010000181.1:0-10662 GCA_035761265.1 Steroidobacteraceae bacterium | reverse complement strand
CAAGACCGAGGTCACGCGCCAGCTCGCCATCGCCATGGGCATCGAGTTCATCCGCTTCGACATGTCCGAGTACATGGAGCGGCACACGGTATCGCGCCTGATCGGCGCGCCGCCGGGCTACGTGGGCTTCGACCAGGGCGGACTGCTGACGGAGGCCATTGCGAAGCATCCGCATTGCGTGCTGCTGCTCGACGAGGTGGAGAAGGCCCATCCGGACGTTTTCAACCTGCTACTGCAGGTCATGGACCACGGCACGCTGACGGACAACAACGGTCGCAAGGCGGATTTCCGCCACGTCATCATCGTCATGACCACGAATGCCGGTGCGTTCGAGATGAATCGAGCGTCCATCGGCTTCGTTCAGCAGGACAATGCGTCGGACGGCGCCGAGGCCATCAAGCGGCTGTTCTCACCCGAGTTCCGCAACCGCATCGACGCCATCATCCAGTTCGCGCCGCTCGACATGCCGGTGATCGAGCGCGTGGTCGACAAGCTCATCGTGGAAGTCGAGGCGCAGCTCGAGAAGAAGGGCGTGTCGATCGTGCTCGATGACGAGGCACGTCGCTGGCTCGCGGAGAAGGGCTACGACCCCAAGATGGGTGCGCGCCCGATGGCGCGGCTCATCCAGGAGCAGATCAAGCGGCCGCTGGCCGAGGAGCTGCTGTTCGGCAAGCTCGCGGCCGGCGGCACGGTGAAGATCGGCGTCAGCGGAGACGGCAAGAGCCTGAAGCTTGAGTCGATATCCAACGAGACGCCCGCACTCCCCGCGACGCTTTAATGGGGACATTCCCCGTTTCCTAGCAAACGGGGACAGACCTCAACGCAGAAGCGCCGGTGCGGATTGCGAAGCGCGGGAACTCGCAGGGCGAGCGCACCAGGAAGATTCCTGTGCAGATGCTCGGAATCTTTCGCGTTTGCTTGCCCGAAGCTGGCGCGCCGGAATTGCCAGCGCTCTTTCGCGTTCGTGCTGACGCGCTCGTCAGGTCGGAACCACTTGATGAGAAGCGCGCCGGTCGCTTCGGGCGGCGCCCCTCGCCATGCATGCCCCCGCTGCCGCAACCTTTCAGGTCTGTCCCCGTTTGCTAGGAAACGGAGAATGTCCCCATTATCGGCCGCGGTAGACGATGCGGCCTTTGGACAGGTCGTAGGGTGTCATTTCGACGGTTACCTGGTCGCCGGTCAGGATGCGAATGTAGTTTTTGCGCATCTTTCCGGAGATGTGAGCCGTCACCACGTGGCCGGTCTTCAGCTTCACGCGGAATGTGGTGTTAGGCAAGGTCTCGACGACTTCACCTTCCATCTGGATCGCATCTTCTTTCGACATCAGAAACCTGTGGCACCCGCGAAGGCCGCGAATTCTGCCAGAAAAGCGCACCGAAAAGGACAACAGGGGGCAATTTTCACGCCACGGAAAACAGCGGAACCGGCGCTCCGGCAGTGGCGGCGGAAACCAGCTTGCTGAATGCGGCCCGGCTCATGGGTTTGCTGCCGAGGGAGCGCAAATGAGAGGTAGGTAGCTGGCAGTCGATCAGTTGGAGGCCCGCAACGAGCCCTTTTTCGACGAGCCGGGCCAGCGCTGCTTTCGAGGCGTCGCGTTCGCGGCTGAACATCGATTCACCAAAGAAGACGCCTCCCAGCAGCACCCCGTACAGCCCACCGACCAGTTGGCCGCCCAACCGCACTTCGACGCTGTGGGCGTCGCCGCGCTGGAACAAGGCGCAATAGGCGGCATGCATTTCCGGTGTGATCCAGGTGCCGGGCGAGTGCTCGCGGCGCGCCGCGCAGGCCTGCACGACCGCCGCGAAATCGCGATCGAAGGTCACTTCAAAGCCACGATTTCGCAAGGTTTTCGCGAGGCTGCGCGAGCATTTGAACTCGCGCGGGTCGAGCACCTCGCGCGGATCCGGCGACCACCAGAGCACGGGCTGCCCGGCGGAGTACCACGGAAAAATGCCACGCCTGTACGCGGCAAGCAGTCGCTGCGGAGAAAGATCCCCGCCAGCCGCGAGCAGGCCTTCCGGTTCGTCGAGCGCCTGATCGAGCGGCGGGAACCACTCGCGATCGCCTTCGGGCGCCAGCCAGGTGATGGTCTTGTGATTCACCGGCCCTCTTTGGCGCGCGCTTCCCGCCGCGCATCGCGATAGGGCACGTGCAGGCCCACCTCGTGAGCATAGTTCGCCACGTGCACCCCTTCGCGGCGCAGGTAATCGCCGATGGCCTGGCGGAAGCGCGAGTCGACGATCCAGTGCATGGACCAGGTGCGCTTCGGCACGAAGCCACGGCTCACCTTGTGCTCGCCCTGGGTGCCCGGCTCGAAGCGCCCGATGCCGCGCTCGATACAGAAGTCGATGCCCTGGTGGTAGCAGAGCTCGAAGTGAAGGCTGTGGAACTGTTCGCGCGTTCCCCAATAGCGGCCGTACAGCGCCGCCGGATGCCAGTAGAACACGGCGGCCGCGACGGTCTCCTCGCCGAGGCGCGCGCGCTTGACCATGAACTCATCGCCCAGCGCCTTGGGCAGCAGGCGGAAGAAATCGCGCGTGAGGTAGGGATCGTGCCCGTGCTTCAGGAACGTGTCGCGGTGCAGGTCGTACACTTCGTCGATCGTGTCGCGCTCGAGCGCGGAACCCAGCAACGTATCGATGTGAATACCCGCTTCGGTCACGCGACGTCGCTCGCGCCGCGCGTTCTTGCGGAACTTGGTGGTGAAGCCCTCGAGGAAATGCTCGTAATCGCGATAGCCCTGGTTGATCCAGTGGAACTGGACGTCGAAGCGCGACAGCCAACCGGCTTCGGCGAATGCCTCGCGGTCGGCGTCGTTGAGGAAAAGCCCGTGGATCGACGACAGTTCCCGCGAGGCCGCCAGCTCCTCGATGGCCAGCACCAGCGCCTTGCGCGCCGCGCCGGCATCCACGCCGGGACGGACCAGCAGCCGCGGCGCGGTGGCGGGCGTGAACGGCACGCCGACGACCAGCTTCGGGTAGTACTCGAGCCCGTGTTGGGCGTAAGCCTGCGCCCACGAGAAATCGAATACGAACTCGCCCATCGAGTGAGTCTTGACGTAGACCGGCGCCGCGGCGGCGAGGCCGTGCGCATCGTGCAGCGTGACCGGAGTGGGAATCCAGCCCGTGCCGCGTCCCACGCATCCGGTCGACTCGAGTCCGGCGAGGAACGCATGGCGCAGGAAGGGGACGCCGCCGCAATCGAGAGCGTCCCAGGCCGCCGGATCAATGTCCGTGATGCTTGTCGAGATACTTATCCGCATCGAGCGCAGCCATGCATCCGGAACCAGCCGAAGTGATGGCCTGACGATACACATGATCGGCCACATCGCCAGCGGCAAAAACCCCGGGAACGCTGGTGGACGTGGCCGCACCTTCGCTGCCGCCCTTGACCGTGATGTAGCCGTCACGCATGTCGAGCTGGCCCGCGAAGATGCCGGTGTTCGGTGTGTGGCCGATGGCGATGAACGCGCCGGTGACGTCGAGGGTCTCGATGGTGCCGCCCGCGTGCGTGGGCTTGATGTGCACGCCGTTCACGCCGGAATCGTCACCGACGATTTCATCGACGGTGTGATTCCAGGCGATACGGACCTTGCCGGCTTTCTCGAGTGCGAACAATCGATCCTGCAGGATCTTCTCCGCGCGGAACTTGTCGCGGCGATGCACGACGGTCACGTGACTGGCGAGATTGGCGAGGTACAGCGCCTCTTCGACGGCGGTATTGCCGCCACCGACCACCACGACACGGTGGCCCTTGTAGAAGAAGCCATCGCAGGTGGCGCAGGCCGAGACGCCACGCCCGCGGAACTTTTCCTCCGACGGGATGCCCAGATATTTGGCCGACGCGCCCGTGGCGATGATCAGCGCATCGCAGGTGTACGAGCCATTGTCGCCGCTCAGCGTGAATGGGCGCTTCGACAGATCCACCGTGTGGATGTGGTCGTTGACGATCTCGGTGTTGAAGCGTTCCGCGTGCGCCTTCATGCGTTCCATGAGCGCGGGGCCGAGCAGGCCATGGGCATCTCCGGGCCAGTTGTCGACCTCCGTGGTCGTCATGAGCTGTCCGCCCTGTTCGACCCCCGTGATCAACATGGGTTTGCGGTTGGCGCGTGCCGCGTAGACGGCGGCGGTGTAACCGGCGGGGCCGGAGCCAAGGATGATGAGCGGTCTGTGCGAGGGGGTCATGTATACTTTCGGCCATCCATGTGGCGTCGAAGCCAGTTAGTTTGCGCGCCGGACGTCACTTTCAAGTTTCAAATTTTTCATGTGCTTATTCGATCGCCGGCAACCGGCAGGCGCGCTGCCCGGCGTCGGAGGGAGCACATGTTAAGAAAGGCGCCCGCCGCGGCCAAGTGCGCGGGCGACAGGTTTCCCGATGAGAATTGGAATTCCCCGTGAATTGAAGCCCCGTGAAGGACGGGTGGGGCTGATTCCCGCGGCCTGCGTCGAGCTGGTCCGCGGTGGTCACGAAGTATTCGTCGAGCACGCGGCGGGCGAGAAGAGCGGCTACGCGGACCAGCACTATCGCGACGTCGGCGTGCAGGTGCTGCCGGATGCGGACCAGTTGTTCGCCAAATCCCAGATGATCGTCAAGGTCAAGGAGCCCATCGAGGCGGACCTCGCGCGCCTGCGCCGGGATCATCTGCTGTTCTGCTACCTGCACCTGGCGGCGCTGCCCGAGCTCACGCGGCGACTCTGCCAGATCGGACTCACCGCGGTGGCATTCGAAACGGTCGAAGACCGCCTCGGACGACTGCCGCTGCTCGCGCCGATGAGCGACATTGCCGGCCGGCTCTCGATGCAATACGCGACCACGCTGCTGCACCAGCCGCAGGGTGGCAAGGGCATCTTGTTAGGTGGTGTGCCGGCCGCGAAGCGCGGGCGCGTCGTCGTGCTCGGCGGCGGCGTGGCCGGCGGCAATGCCGCGCACGTGGCCGCGGGGCTCGGCGCCGAGGTCATCGTGTTCGACACGGACCGCGACAAGATGGTCGCGGCGCGCGCCATGGGCCCGAACGTGACCGCGCTGTATCCGCACGTCTCCGACGTCGCCGAGGCGGTGCGCGCCGCGGACGTGGTGGTCGGCGCGGTGCTGGTAACCGGCGCGCGTGCGCCGCACGTGGTGTCCGCCGACATGGTCCGCGGCATGCAGCCCGGCAGCGTCATCGTGGACATCAGCGTGGACCAGGGCGGTTGTGTCGAGACCACGCGACCCACGACGTACGAAGCGCCGACATACCAATGGGAAGGCGTGACGCATTTTTGCGTCACCAACATGCCGGGTGCGGTACCGCGCACCTCCTCGCAGGCGCTGTCCGCCGCGATCGCAACGTATGCTGCGCGGCTCGCGGATGACGACTGGCGGGGCGATGCGGGACTCGCGAAAGGCATCAATGTCGAAGCCGGAAAAGTCACGCATCCCGCGCTGATGAGTTAGCGTATTATTCCGAGCCAGCACAGAGACATAGCGCTTTTTTCTAGACCGACCAGAATGGCAGAAACCACCTACGACCGGACCAAGCCGCAGAAGCGCTTCACCACCGCGGTGTCGCGCGGCCTGCGCGAGAGCGCCGTGATCGCCATCGCGGTGGTCGCGCTGGTGATGCTGGTCGCGCTGGCGTCGTACCACCGCGAAGACCCGGCGTTCTCCTCGACCGGCGCTGCGGATCACGCGGTGGGCAACCGCATCGGGCCGTTCGGCGCATGGCTGTCCGACATCCTGTTCTTCCTGTTCGGGCGCCCGGCCTATCTATTCCCGCTGATGTTGGGCGTGGCCTGCTTCGTCATGTTCCGCCAGCGCGACTCGGAAGAGGGCCGCACGCGCGCGAACACCATGGTGCGCATCGGCGGCTTCATGCTGATGCTGTTCGCCAGCTGCGGGCTCGCGACGCTGCACTGGAGCGCGGGGGTGCTGCGCGAGACCGCGGGCGGCGTGGTTGGGCAGTTCATCGGCCACGGCCTGGCGAACAACCTGAATTTCCTGGGCGCCACGCTGTTCATGCTGGCGGCGTGGATGGCGGGCGTGTCGCTGGCGTTCGGCGTCTCGTGGCTGACCATCATCGATTCGGTGGGCGCTGCGCTCTGGAACGGCGTCGGCTGGATTCGCGCGCGGCGCAGCGTTGCCCGCGACGTTGCGGTCGGCATGGAGGCGAAGAAGGCGCGCGTCGAGGCCGCCAGGGTCGAGGAGAAGAAGGCCGCGGCGCGCGTCAAGCCGCGCATCGAGGCGCCGGCGCCGGTGGTCGAGAAGAGCGAACGCGTCGAGAAGGAGCGGCAGGTGCCGTTGTTCGATGCGCCCAAGTCCGGTGAGCTGCCGCCGCTCAAGCTGCTCGACGATCCGCCGGCCCGCGAAGCCACCTATTCCGCCGAGGCGCTCGAGGCCATGTCGCGCCTGGTGGAGCTCAAGCTCAAGGATTTCGGCGTCGAAGTGGAGGTCGTGGCCGTGCAGCCGGGCCCCGTGGTCACGCGCTTCGAGATGCGCCCGGCTCCCGGGGTGAAGGTCAGCCAGATCACGAGTCTCGCCAAGGACCTGGCGCGTTCGCTGTCGGCGATCAGCGTGCGCGTGGTCGAGGTCATCCCCGGCAAGTCGGTGATGGGCCTCGAGATCCCGAACGAGAAGCGCGAGATCGTCACGCTGGGCGAGATCATCAAGTCCAAGTCGTACGACGAGGTGGCCTCGCCGCTGGCGCTGGCGCTCGGCAAGGACATCGGCGGCGCGCCCGTCACCGCAGACCTCGCCAAGATGCCGCACCTGCTGGTGGCGGGCACCACGGGCTCGGGCAAGTCGGTGGCCATCAACGCCATGATCCTGTCGCTGCTCTACAAGAGCACGGCCGAGCACGTGCGGCTGATCATGATCGATCCGAAGATGCTGGAGCTGTCGGTGTACGAGGGCATCCCGCACCTGCTCGCGCCGGTGGTCACGGACATGAAGCACGCGGCGAACGCGTTGCGATGGTGCGTGGCCGAGATGGAAAGGCGCTATCAGCTCATGGCCGCGCTCGGCGTACGCAATATCGCGGGCTTCAACCGCAAGGTGAAGGACGCGGCCGATGCCGGCAAGCCCATCCGCGATCCGGTCATGACCGCGGCCGCGGCCAACGACCCCGGCATCGATCAATCGCAGATCCAGGACCTCACGCCGCTGCCATACATCGTCGTCATCATCGACGAGCTCGCCGATCTCATGATGATCGTCGGCAAGAAGGTCGAGGAGCTCATCGCGCGGCTCGCGCAGAAGGCGCGTGCGTCCGGCATCCATCTGGTGCTGGCCACGCAGCGTCCGTCGGTGGACGTGATCACCGGCCTCATCAAGGCGAACATCCCGACGCGCATCGCGTTCCAGGTCTCGGCGCGCGTGGATTCGCGCACCATCCTCGACCAGATGGGCGCGGAATCGCTGCTCGGCCATGGCGACATGCTCTATCTACCGGCGGGGACCTCGGTGCCGACGCGCGTGCACGGCGCGTTCGTGGCCGACGCCGAGGTGCATCGCGTGGTCGATGCACTCAAGAGGTCGGGGGCGCCCAACTACATCGAGGACGTGCTCGAAGGCCCGAGCGCGCCGCTCGCCGGCATTCCGGGCGAGGCACCCGCGACCGGCGAGGGCGGTGGCGCCGACGGCGAGCAGGATGCGTTGTACGACGAAGCGGTGAAGATCGTCACCACGGAGCGCAAGCCTTCGATCTCGTATGTCCAGCGCCGGCTCAAGATCGGCTACAACCGCGCGGCGCGCCTGCTCGAGAGCATGGAAATGGCGGGCGTGGTCGGCCCGCTGCAGCCGAATGGCTCCCGCGAGATCCTCGCGCCGCCACCGGCCGGCGACTGATGAGGGGAATCGCTCGCGGGGTCCGGGGGCTGCTGGTGGCGCTGCTGTGCGCGCTCGCGCCGGTAAGCGCACTCCCGGCCGCCACGGCGACCGCGCTCGATGCCTACCTTGCCGATCTGCGCACGCTGCGCGCCGAGTTCTCGCAGACGGTGACCGACAGCAAGGGCCGCGAGGTGCAGCAAGCCACCGGCCAGCTCGTGATCCACAGACCCGGCAAGTTCCGCTGGGAGCTGACACCCGTGAGCGCCGCGGGCGTGGCCCAATCGCCGCAGCTCATGGTCGCCGACGGCAAGAATCTCTGGTTCTACGACCGCGATCTCGACCAGGTTTCGGTCAAACCCGCCGCGACTTCGTTGACCGCCACGCCCGCCAGCCTGCTGTCCGGCGATGGCAAGCTCTCCGAATTCTTCGACCTGCGCGCCGACGGACATCGCGAAGGACTCACCTGGGTGCGCGTGGTTCCGCGGCGCAGCGATGCGGATTTCCGCGAGGTGCAGATCGGGTTCAAGGGCGCTGGGCAGGAATTGCGACGCATGATCCTCAAGGACAAGCTCGGGCAGACCGTGCGTCTCGACTTCCAGTCGAGCACGCGCAACGCGCCGGTGCCGGACGCCGAGGTGACGTTCACGCCACCCGAGGGAGCGGATGTCATCGGTACGCCGGTGCGCTGATCGCGCATGAACCTCACGCGCATCGAGTGGGGCATCGGGTGCCTGCTGGTGATCGGCGCGGTGGTCGCCTGTCTGGTGCCCGGCCAGGATCTGCCAGCATCGTTCGAGCTCAATGACAAGATCAGCCACATGGTCGGGCATGCAGCGCTCGCGCTGTACTTCGCCGGGCTGGTGCCGCGCCGCCGCTGGTGGAGAATCTTCGTGTTCCTGCTGCTGCTCGGTTCCGCCATCGAAGTGGCCCAGTACTACATGCAATTGGGGCGCGAGGGCGATCCGCGCGACGTGATCGCGAATGCCGCGGGCGCGCTGTTCGGCCTGCTGCTGGGCCGGCTCGGCCTGGCGCGCTGGCCGCAGCTTGCAGCCTGGATCTTCCGGCGGATCGGAGTCGCGCAATGACATCCGGCCCGCGTCCCTCGCAGCCGGACCTGCTGCGCGACGCGCCGCCGGACGATGCATTGCGCCCGCTGGCCGACCGCATGCGGCCACGCACGCTCGAGGAGTTCGTGGGGCAGGAGCAGGTGCTGGGGCCAGGCAAGCCGCTGCGCCAGGCACTCGAGAAGGGCCAGCTGCACTCACTCATCCTCTGGGGCCCGCCGGGGACCGGCAAGACCACCCTGGCACGCCTGATCGCGCGCCGCGCCGACGCCGAATTCACGCAGCTCTCCGCCGTGATGGCGGGCGTCAAGGACATCCGCGAAGCCGTGGAACGCGCCCGCGCCGCCCGCGCCGAGCGCGGCCGCCGCACCGTGCTGTTCCTCGACGAAGTGCATCGCTTCAACAAGTCGCAGCAGGACACCTTCCTGCCGTTCGTCGAAGACGGCACGCTGACCTTCATCGGCGCGACCACGGAGAATCCGTCCTTCGAGGTGATCAGCGCGCTGCTGTCGCGTGCGCGCGTGTACGTGCTGCGCAGCCTGGGCGTCGATGCCATCGTCAAACTACTGCGGCGTGCGCTCGCGGACCCGCAACGCGGGCTGGGCGCGCGCAATCTGCTGGTCGATGACGCGGCGCTGGTGGCCCTGGCGCATGCCGGGGATGGCGATGCGCGGCGCGCGCTCGGCATGCTGGAGGTGGTTGCCGACCTCGCCGAGGGCGCCACCGACGGCAATCGCATAACCCTCGAGCTCGTGCGGGAAGTCGCGACCGGTGGACTTCGACGCTTCGACAAGGGCGGCGAGCAGTTCTACGACCAGATCTCGGCCCTGCACAAGGCGGTGCGCGGTTCCGATCCGGACGCGGCGCTGTACTGGTTCGTGCGCATGCTGGACGGGGGTTGCGACCCTCATTACCTGGCGCGCCGCATAGTCCGCATGGCCATCGAGGACATCGGTCTGGCCGATCCGCGGGGCCAGCAGATCGCCCTCGATGCATGGCAGACCTTCGAGCGGCTCGGCAGCCCGGAGGGCGAGCTGGCGATCGCGAATGCGGTGATCTATCTCGCCGTGGCGCCGAAGAGCAACGCGGCTTATGCCGCCTACGGCGAGGCGCGCGCCGACGTCGAGCAGTTCGGCACGCTCGACGTGCCGCTGCGTCTCCGCAATGCCCCCACACGTCTGATGAAGGACCTGGGCTACGGCGCGCAATATCGGTATGCGCACGATGAGCCCGACGCCTTCGTGCCGGGCGAACGCTATCTACCCGACGAGATGCCGGACCGGCAGTACTATCGCCCGGTGCCTCGCGGGCTCGAAATCAGGATCGGAGAGGCACTGGCGCGCTGGCGTGCGAGGAACGAGGCGGCCAAAGCAGGGCAGGGCGATCCGGAAAAGCAGGGCCCGGCGAATACATGAGCGGATCGCCGAGAGCGGCAATGGCCGCGGATTCTCATATATGTGCGTTGCGGCTCGTGTTGCCAACGCCGACAATGCGCGACCTTTCGGGCTGACTCGCGAGCCGGGCGGGCGCACTGCCTGCCCGGCATCGGTACGGCGTCGGCCTTGTTGATGACGGTCTCGATGGCTCAGAGGGTTTCATGCTCGATCCCAGACAATTGCGGTCCGATCCTGCGGCGGTGGCCGCCAATCTTGCGCGGCGCGGATTCCATCTCGACGTGGCGGCGTTCAGCGCGCTGGAAGAGCGGCGCAAGACCGCGCAGCTGGAATCGGACCGCGTGCGCGCCGAGCGCAATGCCAATGCCAAGGCGGTGGGCATCGCCAAGGGCCGCAAGGAG
>DASTRL010000180.1:0-13970 GCA_035761265.1 Steroidobacteraceae bacterium | reverse complement strand
GGGGATAAGGCGCGCCCCGCCGCGCGCGTGGCCGATAGTCCGCAGGCTCAGCGCGCCTTATCCCCACTTTCCTCACCCGGCACCTCTTCCATCGTCGTGCACCACGCGCGCGAGCACAACCTGCGCAACATCGACGTGTCGATTCCGCGCGAGGCGTTCACGGTGATCACGGGCGTCAGCGGCTCGGGCAAGTCCACGCTCGCTTTCGACATCATCTTCAACGAGGGGCAGCGCCGCTACCTCGAGTCGTTGAATGCCTATGCTCGGCAGTTCGTGCAGCCGGCGGCGCGGCCGGATGTCGATGCCATCTACGGCATCCCGCCCACGGTCGCCATCGAGCAGCGCACCAGCCGCGGCGGCCGCAAGTCGACGGTGGCCACGCTCACCGAGATCTATCACTTCCTGCGGCTGCTGTATCAGAAGCTCGGCACGCAGTACTGCCCCGACTGCGACGTGCCCATCGAGCCGCAAACCGCATCGAGCATCGCCGAGCGCCTGCTCAAGCAGCACCGCGGCGATCGCATCATGCTGCTGGCGCCGCTGGTGGTGGCGCGCAAGGGCTACTACACCGAGCTCGCCAAGTGGGCCAATGCCCGCGGCTACAAACAACTGCGCGTCGACGGCGAGATGCTCACCACCTACCAGTGGCCGCGGCTCAACCGCTTCAAGGAACACACCATCGAACTTCCCGTGGCGCAGGGACTCATCGACAAATCGAACGCGCAGACCATCGAGCGCAACGTCATCACCGCGCTGGATTTCGGCAAGGGAGTCGTGCACGTCCTCAATCTCGACTCGAAGGCGAAGAAGCCGCGCGTCGAGGTGTTCAGCGCGAAGCGCGCCTGCCCTTCCTGCGGCACCGGCTTCGCCGAGCTCGACCCGCGCCTGTTCTCGTTCAACAGCAAGCACGGCTGGTGCGAGGACTGCTTCGGCACCGGCCTCGAGCTCGAGGGTTTCAGCGAGGAGCAGTCCGGCGAGGAAGCCACCTGGAACGAGTGGCTCGGGGGCAACGCGCACGCCTGCGAGACCTGCCGCGGCCAGCGCCTCAATCCCATCGCATTGCACGTGCGCTTCCGCGACCAGAACATCGCGCAGCTCACGGCGCAGTCGATCGACGACACCGTCGGCTTCGTGAACAAGCTGCGGCTCGGCAAGCGCGAGGCCGAGATCGCGCGCGACCTCATGGCCGAAATCAAGGCGCGACTCGCCTTCCTGCAGCGCGTCGGCCTGGGCTATCTACCGCTGGATCGCTCGGCACCGACGCTCTCGGGCGGCGAGGCGCAGCGCATCCGGCTCGCGGCGCAGCTCGGCTCCAACCTGCAGGGCGTGTGCTACGTGCTCGACGAGCCGACCATCGGCCTGCATCCGCGCGACAACCGCGTGCTGCTCGATGCGCTCGCCGAGCTCGCGCGCCATCGCAACACGCTCGTGGTCGTGGAGCACGATGAGGACACCATCCGCCGCGCCGACCACGTCATCGATCTCGGACCCGGCGCGGGCGTGCGCGGCGGCGAGGTGGTCGGCGCCGGCAAGGTCGAGGACCTGAAGAAGAATCCCGCCTCGGTGACCGGCCGTTTCCTGCGCGAGCCGCTGAAGCACAGCGGTGAGCCGCGGCGCGCCACGGCTGCGCGCGCGCCGAAGCTCGTGCTCGAGGGCGTCGAGCTGCACAACGTCCACGGCGAGGATGTACTGGTGCCGGTAGGCAGGCTGGTGGTGGTGACCGGCGTCTCCGGTTCGGGAAAATCGACCATCGCGCGCGACGTGCTGTACACCAATCTCAAACGACTGGTGGGCAAGGCCTCGAGATCGAAGAACGGCGGCAAGCAGGCCGAGCTCACCGGCGTCGCCGCCGTGCGCGGCATCGAGCACATCGATCGAGTGCTCGAGGTCGACCAGACGCCCATCGGCAAGACGCCACGCTCCTGCCCCGCGACCTACATCGGCTTCTGGGACGACATCCGCCGCATCTACGCCAACACCACCGAAGCGAAGATCGCCGGTTACACCACCAGCCGCTTCAGCTTCAACACCGCCGGCGGACGCTGCGAGGCCTGCGAAGGCCAGGGGATGCAGACCATCGAGATGAACTTCCTGCCCGACGTGAAGGTGCTGTGCGACACCTGTCGCGGCCGGCGCTTCAACGCCGAGACGTTGAGCATCCTCTGGCGCGGCAAGTCGGTCGGCGACCTGCTGGCGATGAACATCGACGACGCCGTGGAGTTCTTCGCGGCGCATGCCTCGATTCACCATGCCCTGCGCCTGCTGCAGGATGTGGGCCTCGGATATCTCACGCTCGGCCAGCCCTCGCCCACGCTCTCCGGCGGCGAGGCGCAGCGCATCAAGCTGGTCACGGAGCTCGCCAAGGTGCGTGGCGAGGAACGCCGCGCGCCACGCCAGAAGGCCCAGCACACACTCTATGTGCTCGATGAGCCCACCGTAGGCCTGCACATGGCCGACGTGGAGAAGCTCATTCACGTGCTGCACCGGCTGGTGGACGCCGGCAACACCGTGGTGGTCGTCGAGCACAACCTCGACGTCATGGCCGAGGCCGACTGGCTCATCGACATGGGACCCGAAGCCGGCGCCGCGGGCGGCAAGGTCGTCGCCGCGGGTCCACCGAAGGCCGTGATTGCCAGATCATCGACATCGCACACCGGTGCGGTGCTCGAGGAGTTCCTCGCCGAACGTTCATGATGCTTGCGCGCGAGTCCATCGGTGACCGGGAAAACCTGACGGCGGAATCAGGAATGCCCCCACTTTTCCACGGCCTTCGCCAGGTACTCGTACTTCGCGCGCGTCGGCGCATCGAACTCCGCAAACTCCGCGATCCAGCGGGCGTGCACGGCAGGGTTGCCAAGATCGTGTTCACGACACACCTCTGCGTAACGTTTCGCGAGCTTGCGCGCCTCGACGGACGTCACCGCTGCGTTCGCCTCGAGCAGTCCACCGGCTTGCTGCGCCAGTGGCCTGAACGCGCGCGCCGCGGCGGACTCGCGCCGCGCCGCGTGCACGTATAGACGCAGCTGCTCCGCCTCGGCCGGATCATCGGGCAATACGCTGCGCGCCAGCAGCTTGCTGCCGAGCGCGAACCAGGCGCGCGTCACCCCCGGGTTCCAGGCGAGCTGTTCGAGCTGGCGCTCGCGCATGCCGCTCTTGAGCCAGTGCTGATTCGAACGCAGCACCAGCGCCTGCACCTCGGGAGAATCCGGTGTCGCGCCTTTTCTCATCAGTTGCAGGAACCCCTCCATCATCGGCAGTGCGGCCGCCTGCAACGCCTGGCCCGTGGCCGCATCGGTGGGTCGCTGCGCCCAATACGTGAGCCAGTCCCGTTCCTGCTCGGGCGTGATGTGCTGGTTGATCAGTTCGCGCGTGATGGCGTGCAGATTGCTCATTTCGGCATTCCTCAGGAGTTCACATAGTTCGTCGATGGACAGTGGATCGCGCGTCCGCAGGCGCGCGAGCGCCGCGTGGATCTGCTCGATCACGCGATCGGCGGCGAGTTTGCGGGCTGCCCAGACCTTGAGCTGCATGTCGAAGATCTCGGCGAGCGCCGGCGGCCCGTCGCCGCACAACCTGCGGATCTGCGCCAGCGACAGCCCGAAATTCTTGAGCGCGACGATGGTGTTGAGCCGGATCAGTTCTTCGGGGCCGTAGAGCCGCCAGCCCTTGCCGGAGCGCGCCGGCTTCAGCAGCTTGAGCCGCTCATAGACGCGCAGCGCACGCACCGTGAGTCCCGTACGGCGCGCGCATTCTGCGGCGGTGAGCTTGTGGGCTTTCTCCGGCTTCGACATGCGGGCAGCCTAGGGTATGACGCAAGGTCCGGGTCAAGCTTCGCGATGAAGTCGTGGCGAGGCGCGCGGCCTTTTGCTAGAAGATCAGCCATGTCCCCGCACGGTCTCACCTGCTGGAAGTGCGGCGCTTCGCTCGAGGCGCTGACCTTGCCGCTGCGACGGCTCGAGGAATGCAAGGCCTGCCGCTCCGAGCTGCACGTCTGCCGGATGTGCGTGGAGTACGACACGCGCGTCGCCAAGCATTGTCGCGAGCCCACGGCCGAGGAAGTCCGCGACAAGACCGCGGCCAACTTCTGCGATCACTTCAAGCCCAAGGTGGGCGCGTACGTGGCGCCGAGCGGTGAAGCCGATGCCGCGCGCGCCGCGCTCGAAGCACTGTTCGGAAAAAAGTGAGGCGCGCCAGGCGATGAAGGGGCTCGGCAAGTCGCTGCTCGCGGGTCTCGGCGCCGGCGCGCTCGCGGGGCTGCTCGGCTACGGAATCGCGAGGCTCTATCTTCACGACGACCCCGAAAGGTATGCGCTCAGCATCATGCTGATCCTGGCGTTCCTCGCGGGGACCGTGACCTGCGGCGTCGCCGCCGCCCGCTTGAACCCGCCAAAGGCCTTCAACACGGCCATCGTGGCCGCGCTGTGTTTCGAGGTGATTCTGCTGATCGTCGCGCGCCCGGGACTCGGCTTGCGCGCGGTCGCCGTTGCGCTCGTGGTGGCGGTGCTCTTCGCGCTGATCGGCGCATTCATCGGACTTCCGAGGAAACCCACATGAATCTTCAAAAGCGTGTATGGCTCGCCGGCGTTCTCGCGTGCTGGGGCGTGGTCGTCGCGGTCCAGGCGGCCGCGGCGGAGAAGCCGCTCTCCGCGGCCGACCAGGTCGCGCAGATGAAGCGCGGCGTGAACATCGTCGGCTACGACCCGCTGTGGCGCGACCCGGCGAAGGCGCGCTTCAAGCCGCGGCATTTCAAGATCATCAAGGACGGCGGCTTCGATACCGTGCGAATCAACCTGCACGGCTTCCGGCAGATGAACGACAAGCTCGAGCTGCCCGCGAGCTGGTACGCCATTCTCGACGGGCTGGTCGAGGAGGCACTGAAGCGCAAGCTGAACGTGATCCTGGACGAACACGATTACGAAGCCTGCGCCGAGGGCGCGGACGAATGCCGCCGGCGCGTCATGGCCTTCTGGAGCCAGGTGGCCGCGCACTACGAAAAAGCGCCGCCGCTGGTGATGTTCGAGATCCTCAATGAACCGAACCGGCAGATGGACGCGGCATGGAACGATCTGCTTGCCGATGCGCTGGCGCTGATCCGCAAGTCCAATCCGACGCGTAACGTGGTGATCGGCCCGGTGTTCTGGAACAACATCTCGCACCTGCCCGAGCTCAGGCTGCCCGCCGCGGACCGGCACATCATCGTGACCGTGCACTACTACGAGCCGCACACGTTCACGCACCAGGGTGCGACCTGGGGGGACGCGCAGTGGCGGAAGCTTTCGGGCATTCGCTGGGGCAGCCCGGCGGACTACGCCAAACTCGACGAGGATTTCGACAAGGCGCAGGCCTGGGCGAAACACGAAGACCGCCCGATCCTGCTCGGTGAATTCGGCGCCTACGAAAAGGCGCCGCTGGAAGACCGCGTCAAGTACACCGCGGCCGTGGCGCGCGCCGCCGAGAGGCGTGGCTGGGCCTGGACCTACTGGCAGTTCGACGGCAATTTCATCGTCTACGACATCGACCGGGATGCCTGGAACGAGCCTATCTACCGCGCGCTGGTGCCGAAGCCCTGACAGGCGGGCGACGGGCTATTTCTTGCCCGACAGGCGGTCGATCAGCGAGGCGAACTTCGAGCCCTTCTTGTCGATCTTCACGCGCAGGTGGCGCACGCCGGTGTCGCCGGCGCTGTCGTTGGTGATCTCGAGCGTGTTCGCGCCGAGGATCTCCAGCGTCTGGTCGAGGGTCTCCTCGTCCACCTGTGCATGCGCGTCGCGACGCACGCCCTTGGGCGGCTTGCGCGATTTCGACGAATTGCTGCGCGCGGCGGGCGCCGGGGCGGCAGCCGGGCTGGCGGCCTTGGCCGGCGCAGCAGGCTTCTCGGGCGCCGGCTTGCTGAAGCGCGGCGACATCTCGCCGTCGACGTCCTGCTCGATGTGCGCGGGCGTGTCGTCCTCCAAAAGCTGGAAGATGCCGCTGCTGGAAGCGGAAATGGACTGCGGGGTCGGCGCCGGCCCTTCCTTGATGTTCGCTGTCCGGTAGATGCCGCTGCGCGAGGCATTCAGGTCGGTGGCGCGCTCCTTTTCGATCGTGGTCACCGGCACGACAGAGACGGTCTTGAAGTCCGAGCGCACGTAGTAGGCCACCTGCTTCGCGGAGACCGCGTCGCTGAAGAATCCCAGACGCAGGCCGTACCAGGTGCGACCTTCGCGGTTCGCCTCGGTGGTGTACAGCGTGTACGCATTGAAGATGGCGAGCGGCGGCACCTTGCCCATGTCGAACGGCGTCACGGACCAGTCGAGCTGCACGGCGAAGAGCACGGGCGCGTTGCGCTTCACGTCGCTCTTGATGGCCAGCATCGACTGGGTGTCTTCCGGCTTGATGACGCGGATGGCTTCGTCCACGTCCGCCTCGCGCGAACCCTCGCGGTAGGGCGTGTGGCGTTCGAGCAGCCGGATGGTCTGCGTATCGGTGAGATCGTCGAGCTCTTCGATGGCCTGGCGTACGCTGGTCAGCGAAGGCGTGGCGGACATGGCCGGCATCTGCACCGTGGGCTCCGGTGGCGGAACCTTGGGCGCGGGTGCGACGGGCCGCGAGGGAGTCGCGGCCTTTGCAGCGGAGGCCGTCAATGCGGGCGCACTCACCTGCGCGGCGATCTTCGGGGCGACCGCCGGCGGCCTGGCCGGCGCCGGGCGCGCGGCGGCGGGCCTGACCGGCGCGGCTGGCGCGACGGGCTTCGGAGTGACCGCGGCTGCAGGCTTCGGAGTGACCGCGGCTGCAGGCTTCGGAGCGGCAGCGGCGGCGGATCTTGGAGTCGGGGCTGCCGGCTTGGCGGGGACGGGCTTGGCAGCCGCCCTGGCGGGAGCCTGCGCGGGGCCCGGCTTGGAGACGGCCGGCCTGGCGGGAGCCGCCTTCGCGACCGGCGTGGTCGCGGGCCTGGCGGACTTCGCCGCGGCCGCGGCCGGTGGGCTAACTACCGGCTTCGCCACCGGCGGATGCACCACGGGTACTTCCATCGGCTTGAAATCGGCGTCGTCTTCGCTGAGCACGAAGGGTTCTTCGAACTTCGGCTTCGGCGCCGGCGGCGGCGTGGACGCAAAGGGATGACGCTCCGGCTCGGGTGCGGCCTGCCTGGGAGCTGCAGCCGCGGGCGGTGCCGGCGGCGTGGCACGGGAGGCGGTGGCGGCAGTTCGCGCCGCGGGGGCCGCGGCCCTGGATGGAGGTGTCGGATTCGCTGCGGCTGTCGGCGCGGCGGCGCGAGCCTGTGTCGCGGCGGCCGGCGTCGCGGACGCCGCACTGCCGGCGCGCAGCTTCTTGCCCGGAGCTTCGCCGGCCCAGGCGCTGGGATACACCTCGCGCACCACGGCCAGCATCTCTTCGGCGGCCTGCATGCTCTCGAAATAGCCCATGTGCAGACGGAAGCGCTCGCGACCGTCTTCGAGACGGCGACTCACGAAGAAGGTGTATTGGGCGAGCGTCGGATCCTTGGGCTGTGACAACGCCATCGGCGTCGTCGACGAGGTCAGGTTGATGACATAACCGCCCGTGGCGGTTGCACCGGTGGGTCTCGTCAGTGTGTTCACGACGTAGTCTGGCTTGGCACTCATTGGTACGAACTTCCCCGAAAAGACCGACGCAACCGCGACCCTCCCCAGGAATTCGCGGTCCTTCTCACTCGCTGGGCAGTGTGCGAAGCAGGGCATATACGGTCAACGGGCGAACTGAGCACGCTGTCGCAGAACGCAGACCTAAATATTCGCGACGGCGGCGCGCATTCGACATAAGCGCGCGCGATCGATCTTGCGGCGCAGCGTCAGTGCGGAACCTGGTCCCAGTAGCGGCCCGCGGACGAGAAGGTGTCGGCGTAGAAATCGTCGTCGAGGGAATTCACGGTGACCGGCTTGCCGGCGCCGGGCGCATGCACGAAGCGATGCTTGCCGATGTAGATGCCGACGTGATTGACCTTGCGGCTGTCGATCTTGAAGAACACCAGGTCACCGCGGCGCAGCTTGCGCGGCTTCACCTCCTCGGCTTCCCCGGCCTGGTCGCGCGAAGTGCGCGGCACGGCGAGGCCTAACTTCCGGTGCGCGTAGAACACGAGGCCGCTGCAGTCGAATCCGTCGGGCGTCGCGCCGCCGTATCGATAGCGCGTGCCGAGCAAGGTCAGCGCGAAGTCGGCGAGCGCATCGCCGCGGCGCGTCATCTGCGCAGCGCCGCCGCTGCCGTCCCATTCTTCGTCGCCGGCTTCTGCGCGCGTGCCGTGTGCGGGCGCGGCTTGCGCAGAGGTGGTGGCGCGCGGCTGCGGGACCGACTGGCAGCCGGCGAGCAGCAGGAGGACGAGAAATGGGGACATTCCTCGTTTCGTAGCAAAAGGGGACATACCTAGTTCAATGCCATCGCCGCCCGGTGTGCCACCTCCCGAGGTGTGTCCCCTTTTGCTAGGAAACGAGGAATGTCCCCATTTATCCGGCGGCGCGCTCATCGGCAATCTCCGAGCCGGGGCGGCGCGATTCGAGGATTTCGGTGAGCGCGGAGGCGGACATGGGCCGCGCCAGGTAGAAGCCCTGTGCCGATTCGCAGCCGCGGGTGCGCAGGAACTCCAGCTGCCCGGCGGATTCCACGCCCTCGGCCGTCACGCGTTTTCCGAGCGTATGCGCCATGGTGATGACGGATTCGACCAGCGCACCCGCGGAATCGTTCTGTGGGACTTCATCCAGGAAGCTGCGATCCAGCTTGACGGTATGCACGGGATACCGGCGCAGGTAGTTCAACGAGGAATAGCCGGTACCGAAATCATCGAGCGCCAGCTTCACGCCCATGGCGGCGATGGCGGACAACGGCTCTTCCACCTCGCTGTCGGCGAGCACGGACTCGACCAGCTCGAGCTCCAGGCAGCCCGCCCCGATGCCATGCTCATGCAGCGCCTTCTGCACCAGCGCGACGAACCCCTGGTCCTTCAGCTGCTGCACCGAGACGTTGACCGAGAAACTGCGCGGCGCGATTCCGGCGCGCAGCCATTGCGCGTACTGCGCGCAGGCCGAATCCAGCACGAATCCGCCGATGTCGGTGATCAGCCCGGAATGCTCGGCCGCCGGGATGAACTCGCCGGGTAGTTTGATGCCGTCGTAACGCGTCTGCCAGCGCAGCAGCGCCTCGACGCCGCACAGGCGCCCGTCGTGCAGCGCGAACTGCGGCTGGTAGTACAGCGCGAATTCGCGCCGGCGCAGCGCGCGATGCAGCCCGCTGTCGGTGAAGCTCGCGCGCCGCTGTGTCATCTCGCGTTCGAAGAAGATGGCGCGCCCGCGGCCCTGGGCCTTGGCGCGATACATCGCCAGGTCCGCCTGGCGGATCACCTCCTCGAGCTCGGTGCCATCGTCCGGGAACAGCGTGACGCCGACGCTGGCGCGCATCTGGTAGTCGCGACCGCCCAGATTCGCCGGCAGCGCCAGCGAGCGGATCACGCGATCGGCGATCTGCCGCGCGGTTTCGCCGTCGCCGACGTTGCGCAGCAGCACCGTGAATTCGTCGCCACCGAGGCGCGCCACCGTATCGCCTTCCTTGGTACAGGCCTTGAGCCGGTGCGCGACGATGCTGAGAAGCTGGTCGCCGGCCGAGTGGCCGAGCGTGTCGTTGACGCGCTTGAAATGATCCAGGTCCACGTACATGAGCGCGCCGCGCGTGAGTCCCGACGCCGCCGCGGCCAGCTCCTGCGCCAGGCGGTCGCGGAACAGCGCGCGATTGGGCAGCTGCGTCAGCGGATCGTAGTGCGCCTGGCGATACAGGCGCTCGTCGCGCGCGCTGTTCGACAGCGCAGCGCGCAGCCGCTCGGCGAAGGCGGCGCCGTAGTCGGCGACCGCCGGATCGCGCGCCGGTTCGCCGTGATAGCCCACGATCAGCAGGGCGGACAGCCGCTCCTCGTCCAGCACCGGCCAGAGCCAGAAGAACTCGGCGCCGCAGTCGCGCATCGAGGCCAGGAAGGAATGGCGCGTCTCCTCGACGCGCGCGATGGTCAGCCCCCCTGGCGCTTCGCGCACCGTGGCGATCATCGCGCCATCGAAGTTCACGCGCTGCACGGGCAGCTCATCGGCACCGAGTGCCGCGGTGAACAGCCGGCCATGCGAGTGGGCCGTGGGGTCGATCAGGATCACGCCCACGCATTGTGCGCGTGTCAGCTCGCGGAATTTCGGCAGCACCGTGTCCAGCGCCCGGTCGATCTCGCTGGCCGCAAGCAACGCGCGGTCCACCTCACCCAGCACTTCGAACGCGCGCCAGTCACGCTGCAGTGACAGCGAGGTGAGGTTGAATTCGCGCTCGAGCGGCGCGAACTCGCCGACCCCGAAGCGCGGCATGCTCTCGAAGCGGCGCTCGCGCAGGCGTGCGACCCCGCGGTGCAGGGCGCGAAGCGGCGGCAGGTAGCGCTCGGCGATCAACGCGGCCGCCGCGAACGACACCAGCAGCACCAGCGCCAGCAATCCCATCCCCGCCGGCACCAGTTCCGTGAAGGTCGCGCCGAAGCTTGCCTCCGGGGCGAAAGCCACGACGGTGGCGCCGTCGGCGGAATCCCGTGGCGGCACGTAGGTCATTGCGCCGCGCCATTCGCGACCGGATGCGTACCAGGACAGGATGGTGGTACCCGCCGGCGCATCGACCGCATGCATCGCGCGTTGCGCGAACAATTCCACGAGTTCGTCCGGGACGGGGCTGCTGCTGAACCGTGCGATGTTCGTTGCGTCGAGGACGACCAGGTAGCGGCCCTCCAGACCCCGCGCGAAATCGCGCGGCACCACGTGGCCGTTGAAGATCAGCGTCGAGGCCTTGTCGCGCGAGAGCGCGGTGAGCTCCTGGTTCTGCAGCGCTGCACGACGCTCCTCCGCCTCGAACCAGCGCGTCAGCAGCCCCAGCCCCACGGGAATGAGCATTGCCGCGGCAATGATCAACCAAAGCCGGCGCGTGAAGGCACTGCGCAAGACCGAGCTGTACGGGCTGCCGCTCATCCGGATACCACTGCTGCGTTGCCTCCCTGCAACGGGGGAAACACACTCCCTGAAGTCGGTCGGACTTTACGGAATGAGGCCCCACGCAAATGCGCGGCGCGTCACGATTGCGGCTGCGCTGCCGCCCGGACCGCCTCAGGCGGGCTTGTTTTTGGGGGGTGCCGCGGCCGGCGCCACGTTTGGGCGCAATTCGGCCAGCTGCCGGATGGCTGCGTAAGTGTAGCGGTAAACGCCACGACCACCGCGCCTCGCGGCACCCACCATCGCGCGCGCGACGGTCTCGGCCGGGATGGCTCGATACGCTTCGCGCGATCCGGTCAACAGCGGATTGATCAGCGGCGCAAAGATGCGCGCGAGTGTTTCGAGCGGCCGCGATTCGCGCCGCGGACCTAACAACAGGCTGGGCTGCAGGATGTCGAGCGAGGCGAAACCCACGCCGGCGAGCTCCTGTTCCATCTCGCCCTTGGTGCGCAGGTAGAACTTGCTCGATGCCGCATCGGCGCCGACCGATGAGACCACGACGAAGCGCGTCGCGCCGGCGACGCGCGCCGCGCGCGCGAATTGCAGTACCGCCTCCACGTCCGACTCGCGAAACGCCTCCTGGGAGCCCGCCGCCGCGATGGTCGTGCCGACGCAGCAGAACGCATCGTGCGCCGTGGTTCCCTTGAGCTGCTCGGCCATGCGCGCGTACACCACGATGCGATTGGCGAGCTTGGGATGCTCCCGGCCGAACGGCCGGCGCGTGAGCGCATAGACGCGCGAGTATTCGGGGGCTTCGAGCAGCGCCTGGATCAGGTATCCGCCGACCAGGCCGGTGGCGCCGGCGACCAGCGCGATTCTTGGCGTTGAGCTCACGGGCGCAAGCTTAGCAAGTTTCGGCCCGCGGCTGCGCCGGGGGCGCGCGGCGGGCACGTCAAACAAGCCTTGTGAGGCCGCGCCGAATCTCGCGGTTTGCACCGGCTTTCGGGGCTCGTCACCCGTTCGGGTGATGAGCCGATGCCGGATGGCGATATGCTTCGCGTCGGGGAAAGGAATCCCCGGGAAGAACCACCAAACAAGATAGGAGGATGACATGCACGTCACCAGTCCCCGCCAAGGTCGGCGCCGATCCGCTCGGACACCGCTCGCGGCAGTGTTGATGTTCACGCTCGCGGGTCTCGGCAGCCTCGCTCACGCCGCCGGATTCGATGAGAGGTTGCAGGCACCCAGGATGAAGGATGCCGTCGAGTTCAAGTCGCAGGCGCAGAGTCTCGCGGCGCGATATCGCGAGATTCAGGCGGCCGCACCGGCACAGCTGGTCACGAACGCCTCGCTTACCAGCCAGCAGTTCGACCTCAAATGGCAGGTCGAACACGAGATCAACATGGGGCGACCACCCACCAACCTGGAGGAGATGGGATTCGAGAATCTCGGCAATGGCAGCTACCGCATCGACACACGACAGCACCCGGAATGGCGCGACGTGGGAGAAAGGATGGCCGCGATCTTCAACAGCAGCTTCCGCGAAGGAGTTCTCGAAGAGCTCGCGCAGCGCGGATTTCGCCCGGAGGATGTGGCGGCGCTCAGGCAGTACGTCACCACTCACGATTTCAAGCGGGCGACGCGCGCCGCGACGGACCCCGTGGCACGAGGCTTCCAAAAGCTGGTGCAGAAATTCGACAAGCTGGGCAGGCCGGTTCCGGATTCGACGGTCATTTCCTATTGGTACCAGAGCGGACGTGCCTACTTCGAGGCGAATCGTGCCTGGAGCAATGGGTTGTTGAAGGAGCTCGATGCCCAACGGAATCGGGTGCTGCTGTCCTATCTGACCGAACTGGAAACTTCCACGACCCTGGTTCCGGAAAGCGTCAGTGAGGGAATCAGCGCGACACTGGCCAGCGTGCGTTCAGGAGATTTCGAGCGGTTGATGCAGACCACGGAAGGAGATGCACCATGAACTTTCGATCGATGATCCAATTTCAGTGCGTGGCGCTGGCCGCGGTGATCCTCGCGGGCACCTCATCCGATGCGCAGGCGCTGAATCTGAGCACCGCCTTGCTCGACGTCCGACAGGTCGACTTCACTTCGGCTATCCGATTGGGTCACCTCGTCACCGGGCGGACGAGCATGGTTTCGATTGTCGTCGGCGGTACCTACCGCGTGACCTGTCCCAGCTCATATACAGGTGTACTCGAGGGCTACAACTGGCGTGCGCAAACATACACGTCTCCCAATGTCCTGACCGTCGAAGTACCGCCGGGCTTCTTGCCCGCGGAAAGAGTGCTGCCGGGCTTCGACAATGTGCCGGGCGGCACCTCGCTCCAGTGTTCGTACAACTGGACCGGTGCGGGCAAGGAAGCGACGTATCAGTTGAGCGCATATGGTCTGGGGATGACGATCGGCGGTGAGACGACATCGCAGGCGGACACCAGGATTTTCGAGATGTACCAGCCCAACGGCGACGGCGAGCGCGACAACACGAGCTGCATTCACTGACCGTCGTTTTCCATTCCTCTTCATCAACCAAGGAAGGTCATCATGAAGATTTTCAAATGCCTCTTGCAGGCGGGCGTGCTGCTGTGCGTGATGAACGCGGCGTACGCGAAGACGTCCTGCAGCCCGATCGTCATCGACCTCGGCAACAACGGGATCCACCTCGGCGAGAAGGGCGTCGGTGTGTACTTCGACATCAACGCCGATGGCGTGCGCGAACACATCCAGTGGGTGCGACGCGGCGGCGACGAGGGATTTCTCGCGCTCGATCGCAGCGGCAACGGGCTGGTCGACGATGGTTCGGAGCTGTTCGGCGTCGGCACGCCGCTGGTTCTCGAAGGCCGCAATGCGCCGAACGGCTTCGTCGGGCTGGCGCAGTACGATCAGCGGCGGCTCGGCGGCAACGACGATGGGCTGATCACCGAGGCCGACGCCATCTGGCCGCAGCTGCGGATCTGGGTGGATCTCGACGCCGACGGAATCGCCACATATCCGGAGATGCGCACGCTC
>DASTRL010000179.1:0-3743 GCA_035761265.1 Steroidobacteraceae bacterium | reverse complement strand
CTGGGTGGAGGCGGTGACCTCGATCGTGCCGACCAATGCAATCGCCGCGGCCGCGCAGAGCGCGATGCTGCCGCTGGTGGTGTTCGCGCTGTTCCTCGGCTTCGCGCTCACCCAGATCAAGCCGGAACGGCGCACGATGCTGGTGGAGTTCTTCCAGTCGATCGCCGACGCGATGATCGTGATCGTGCGCTGGGTGCTGTGGGTGGCGCCGCTGGGCGTGTTCGCGCTGATCCTGGCGGTATGCGCCCGCGCGGGGCTGAGCATGCTCGGTGCGCTGGGCATCTACGTGCTGGTCGAGTGCCTGCTTTACGTCACGGTGACGCTGGTGATGCTGGTGGTAGCGGTGACCTGGGGTGGCGAGACGTGGCGGCGCTTCGTGCCCGCGCTGGTGCCGGCGCAGGCGGTGGCGCTGAGCACGCAATCTTCGCTCGCCTCGCTGCCGGCGATGCTGGAAAGCGCGAACGGCAAACTGGGCTATCCCGAGCGCGTCACCGCGCTGGTGCTGCCGATGGCGGTGTCGCTGTGCCGGCTGACCAGCCCGGTGCAGTACGTGGTGTCGGCCTCGTTCATCGCCTGGGCCTACGGCATCGATCTGTCGCCCGCCGCGCTCGCCGCCGGCGCCGCGCTGGCGGTGGTGATCAGCCTGGGTTCGGTGGGCCTGCCGGGGCAGGTCACCTTCATCGCCACCAACCTGCCGGTAGCGCAGGCGATGGGCGTGCCGGTGGGGCCGCTCGGCCTGATGCTGGCGGTGGACACGCTGCCGGACACGCTGGCCACGCTGGGCAACGTCACCTGCGATCTCACCGCCACCAGCGTGGTGGCGCGGCAGTCGGCTAAGGAGGGCGCATGAGCACTGAGCACGCCGATGCGATCGTGATCGGCGCCGGCATGGCCGGTGCCTCGGTGGCGTATTTCCTCGCGCCGCACGCGCGGGTGGTCGTGCTCGAGCGCGAGCCGTACGCCGGCATGCATTCCACCGGCCGCTCGGCCGCGCTGTTCAGCGAGACCTACGGCACGGAGCAGGTGCGTGCGCTGACCCGCGCCACGCGTCCGTTTCTGGCCGCGCCGCCGGACGGCTTCGCCGCGCATCCGATCCTCACCCCGCGTGGCGCCACGGTGATCGGTCGCGCCGAGCAGGCGGAGCAGGTGCGCGCGATGTTCGAAAGCATGCGCCGCGACACGCCCGAGCTGGAGCTGCACGACGGTTCGCGCGTCCGCGATCACGTGCCGGTGTTGCGCCCGGAAGCGGCGGCGATCGGTCTGCACGAACCGGGCGCCGCCGACATCGACGTCAACGAACTGCATCAGGGCTTCCTGCGTGGCCTGAAGATGCGCGGCGGTGTGCTGCTCGTGGACCAGGCGATCACGGCGATCGAGCGCGACGGCAGCGGCTGGACGGTGAGCATCGGCCATCGACGCTTGCATGCGCCGCTGCTGCTGGATGCGGCCGGCGCCTGGGTCGATCAGGTCGCCGCGATGGCCGGCGTGGCGCCGCTGGGACTGGTGCCGAAACGCCGCTCGGCGTTCGTGTTCGAGCCGCCGGCCGGTCTGGCCACGGCCGACTGGCCGTTCATCTGCGACCTCGATGAAACCTTCTACTTCAAGCCGGATGCGGGCCAGCTGCTCGGCTCGGCGGCGAATGCCGATCCCACCCATCCGCACGATGTGCAGCCGGAAGAGCTCGACATCGCGCTGGGCATCCATCACATCGAGCAGGCGACCACGCTGGAAATCCGCCGCCCCACCCGGACCTGGGCCGGGCTGCGTTCGTTCGTCGCCGACGGCGACCTGGTCGGCGGCTTCGCGAGCGATGCGCCGGGCTTTTTCTGGGTCGCCGCGCAGGGCGGCTACGGCATCCAGACCTCGGCGGCGATGGGCGAGGCCTGCGCAAACCTGGCGCTCGGCCGTCCGCTGCCGGCGCGCCTGCAGGATGCGGGCTTGACCGCAGCGATGCTCGCGCCGCGCTGATCCAACCGCTGCGACGCTCCATCGTGACGATGCGCCGCGGGGTGCGCCTGCACGCTGCGGCGCCAGCTAGCTATCATGGCTTCTCTATGCTCCCGGCCATGCGGCAGTCCCCATGCTCCTGATGATCGACAACTAGCATCGGCGTCCATGGGGATCCACGGCAGTCCGCGGTTTGCTTCCAATGTGGCTACAGGACTAGTTTTGAAGTCTCTTGGTGTCCACGGGAGTCCGTTGTAAGCCAGAGAAAGTGCGGGTACCTTTGCGGGTACCGAAGACCCGATACCCGCACCATGCCACTCACAGACGCGAAGATCCGCAACACGAAGCCCGGCCCAAAACCGGCGAAGCTGGCTGATGGCGGCGGTCTCTATCTTGAAGTGCGTCCTACGGGGGCGAAGCTGTGGCGCTACCGCTATCGAATCGCGGGCAAGGAGAACCTGTTCGCCATTGGTGAGTACCCCAGCATCGCCCTCGCAGAAGCGCGTGCTGAGCACGGCAAGGCGCGGGCGTTGGTGAGACAGGGAGTCCATCCTTCTCACAATCGGCAGGCCGAACGCCTTTCGAATCAGGCGGCAAGTGCGAACACCTTCGAGGCTGTCGCGAAGGAGTGGATCTCGAAAAAGTCTCCGAGGTGGACCGCGTACTACTCGCGACAAGTGACGCGGTTCATGGAGTCCGACGTGTTTCCTTACGTCGGGAAGCTACCGATCCGTAGCGTGACATCAGCACATTTGCTGGAAATAGTTCGTCGCATCGAGGGACGCGGAGCCGAGACGGTCGCCTTGTTGGTTCGCCAATGGTCTTCGGCCATCTTTAGATATGCGGTCGCAACGCTGCGCGCTGACGGCGATCCTGCTGCTGCGTTGAAGGGAGCTATTCATCGCCCCAAGGTTGAGCACCACAAGCCGCTTTCTCGCTCCGAGATCGTCAACTTCCTGGAAGCAGTGGACAAGTACGGCGGCTATCGCACGACAGTAATCGCACTGCGGTTGATGCTGCTGACGTTCGTTCGCACTGTCGAGCTTCGAAAGGGCGAATGGTCCGAATTCAACCTGCAGGACGCTGAATGGCGGATACCGGCAGAGCGTATGAAGATGCGAGAGCCGCACATAGTGCCGCTATCCGAACAGGCCGTGGTGTTACTGCGAGAGCTGCAAACCTATACGGGCGGCCGTGGGCTTCTATTTCCGAACTATAGAAATCCGAAGGAATGCATGACCGCGACCACCTTGAATCGCGCGCTTGAGCGCATGGGGTTCAACGGAAAGGGCAGTATCGGCTTCTCGGCGCACGGATTTCGCGCGACGGCCTCCACACTCCTCAATGAGATGGGCTATCGATCGGATGTGATTGAGCGTCAGTTGGCACACTCCGAACGTAACAAGGTCCGCGCCAGCTACAACCACGCCGAGTACATGGAAGAGCGGAGGTCCATGATGCAGGATTGGGCCGATTTCCTAGAAGACCCGATGCGTAAAAAGGGTAAGGGTACCGGCGTTACCACGCGGGCACGCCGACCTGGTTAGAGAGGCGGAGTGTCCTGGGCCGCTAGTCGACGGACGGAAGCAAACTTATCGAGCGCGTGGCTTGATGCTCAGCCTGACCCGTGTCCTGGGCGGTGCGCTCTGTTGCTGGTGAAGCGTCCTCGTTTTTCCGAGTCACCCGGAAGTAGAGGTGGTTGATGATGCCATGGCGTAGGCGACGGGCGAGAGTCCGCCGAGTGAGCGATGGGGTCGTTGATGGTTGTAGCGATGGCGCCAGTCTTCAGTCATCCG
>DASTRL010000178.1:0-2913 GCA_035761265.1 Steroidobacteraceae bacterium | reverse complement strand
AGTGGGGATAAGCCCTGTGCCGGGAAGGATGTGCCGGCAAGCGGAGGCTTATCCCCACTTTCCCCACCCGGCACCTCTTCCAGATTCGCGCGGCGCGTGAAGGCGGAGGACCGCGAGCGCAGCGTGATCCGCATGCCGAGCTTCGAGCAGGTGGCGAGCGACCCTGTGCTGTACGCGCATGCCAGCCGCATCCTTCATCTCGAATCCAACCCCGGCAACGCGCGGGCGCTGGTGCAGCGCCACGGCGATCTCGACCTGTGGCTGAACCCGCCGCCGATCCCGCTGACTACCCGCGACATGGATTACGTCTACGAGCTGCCGTACGCGCGCCGGCCGCATCCGGCTTACGGCAACGCCGAGATCCCGGCTTACAAGATGATCAAGTTCTCGATCGCGATCCAGCGTGGATGTTTCGGCGGCTGCACGTTCTGCAGCATCACCGAGCACGAAGGCCGCATCATCCAGAACCGCAGCGAAACCTCCGTGCTGCGCGAAATCGAGAAGGTGCGCGACACCGTACCCGGCTTCACCGGCGTCATCAGCGATCTCGGCGGACCCACCGCCAACATGTATCGCATCGCCTGCAAGAGCCCCGAGATCGAAAAGGCCTGCCGCAAGCCGAGCTGTGTCTACCCTGGCATCTGCCCCAACCTCAACACCGACCACAGCGCGCTCATCCAGCTCTACCGCAAGGCGCGCGCGCTCCCCGGCGTGAAGAAAGTCCTGATCGCGAGCGGCGTGCGCTATGACCTCGCCATCGAGAGTCCCGAATACGTGAAGGAGCTGGCTCAGCACCACGTCGGCGGCTATCTCAAGATCGCGCCCGAGGCCATCGGTGAAGGTCCGTTGAGCAAGATGATGAAGCCCGGCGTCGGCACCTATTACAAGTTCAAGGAGCTGTTCGACAAGTACAGCCAGGCGGCCGGCAAGGAGCAGTATCTCATCCCGTACTTCATCGCCGCGCATCCCGGCACGACGGACGAGGACATGCTCGAGCTCGCGCTCTGGCTCAAGAAGAACGGCTTCCGCGCCGACCAGGTGCAGGCGTTCCTGCCAGGCCCCATGGCAACCGCCACCGCCATGTGGCACACCGGCAAGAACCCGCTGCGCAAGGTGACCCGCGACAGCGAGATGGTCGCGATCCCGAAAGGCATGAAGCAGCGCAGGCTGCACAAGGCATTCCTGCGGTATCACGATCCGAACAACTGGCCGGTGCTGCGCGAGGCGCTGCGGCGCATGGGTCGGGCGGACCTGATCGGGAATGGCAAGCACCAGCTCGTGCCGGGCTACCAGCCTGCGGGCACGGGCGGGGCGCAGGAAGGCAGGCGGGGCGGCAGCGTGCATCGGCCGTTCAAGACGCAGCACACGGGACTGCCGAAGACGCCGGCTGTGCGGAATGGCGGGCCGCCCCGCAAACGCGACAGGCCGCGTTGAGTCTCGCGTTCTGCGGATTTCCCGCCCGGCCCTTCACCGGGGCCCTTTGGTAAATTCACGCTTGTTAGTTTGTAAATTCGCAGCGCGCCGGTAGTAGTTTGATCCGGCGGGCGCTCCGTGCGGGCGTCTCGCATGGCCCGCTTCTTGCTCTTTTCCCCGATGCGCGCGCCTCGGCGCGTCCATACAGGGATGCCCCATGAAAATGCCGCTCTTCTGGGCCGTCACGCTCATCGCGTCGGCGCCCGCCTTCACGCAGACTTCGCCTCCGGCTACACCGCAACTCACCGCCGGCGCCGAGTTCAAGGGATTGCGCTTCGACTGGGAGCCGGTCGCGCGCGCCACCTCCTACCAGCTGGAGTATCGCGCCCATCAGGCCGGCGCCTTCGTGCCGCAAGGCGGCGCACTGCAGGCCTCCACGACCTCGACGCATTTCACGTTCCCGCTGCACCTCTTCGACTGGACTTATGCGCGCTATCGCCTGGCGGCGTGCAACAGCGCCGGGTGCACGCGCTCCGCGGAGGTGTCGGTCTCGTTGCTGCGCCGGGATGCCGTCGGGTACTTCAAGCCGGCGCAGCCCCTGATCAACCAGCAGTTCGGCGACGACTTCGCTCTCACGCCGGACGGCTACAACTTCGTCGCGGCCGCGCCCGGCGACGTCATCCAGTCGGGCAGCAGCTCGCGCGCGGGCGGTGCCATCTACGTCTTTCGGCGCGGAGGCGACGGCGCCTGGTTCCAGCGTGCACGGCTCACGCCTACGATCCCGCCGTTCCTCGACGAGTCCATCAACTACATGAGCGTGGGCATCAGCGCCAGCGGAAATACCGTGGCGGTCGGAATGCCCAACTACTTGCACGAGGAGTTCGACGAGAACGCCGGGGAAGTGCAGGTGTTCCACTGGAATGGCACGTCCTGGGGTCGGGCGCGCGTGCCCCGGGTGGCGGCCTACTATTTCGGCGAGTGGGTGGCGCTCAGTGACTCGGGCTACACGCTCGCGGCGGAATTTCGCGGCACCGGCGGCGCCGGTACCGGAATTGCGCTGTACAAACTCGTCGCCGGCGTCTGGCACAACGTCCGCATCGTCCCCGACAGCCTCGACGGATTCGAGCACTGCGATACCGCCACGGTGCTCAGCCGCGATGGCTCGACACTGGCGCAGCACTGCATCGTTCCGTCGTCGCCGACCTCCGCCGAGCGCCATCTCATCCGCACCTGGTCCGGCAACAACTGGACCGTGCGCAACGACATTCCGCTGGAGTCCTCCTCACCCAGCAGCCTGGGGTACGCCAACTCCGGGCTCGGCATCAGCGCCAATGGCGACACCATCGCCGCGAACATCCATGTCACGGTGCCGGACTCACCCGAGGCCGGGGCCTCCCAGGTGAACGTCTTCAAGCGCACCAACGGTGTGTATTCGAAGGTGGCCGAGCTCACGCCCGGGCCGTGGGCTGATGGCACCTATCGCGGGTACTACGGCTTCGA
>DASTRL010000177.1:0-2339 GCA_035761265.1 Steroidobacteraceae bacterium | reverse complement strand
AGGCGGTCGTGCGCCAGGCGCGCTGGATCGATGTCGGCTTCATGCGGGTTCTCTCCGAAAAGTGAGGCGGCGAAGCGGGCATTTAGCCACAGCTGGCGCCATCGACAAACCGCTGGCGACCTTGCCACGCAGTCATTCTCTCCCCACTGGCGGCCACGGTCCGATCACAGGGGATTGGTATAGTGATCGTTTCCCCCATATCACGGCGCGATGGACACCATTCGCATCCGCGGCGCACGCACGCACAATCTCAAGAACATCGACCTGGACCTGCCCCGCGATCGCCTGATCGTGATCACCGGCCTGTCCGGCTCGGGCAAATCCTCGCTCGCTTTCGACACCATCTACGCCGAGGGTCAGCGGCGCTACGTCGAGTCGCTCTCGGCGTATGCGCGGCAGTTCTTGTCGATGATGGAAAAGCCCGACGTGGACCACATCGAGGGCCTGTCGCCGGCGATCTCGATCGAGCAGAAGTCCACCTCGCACAACCCGCGCTCGACCGTGGGCACGATCACCGAGGTCTACGACTACCTGCGCCTGCTCTATGCGCGTGTGGGCACGCCGCGCTGCCCCGACCACGGCATCCCGCTGGAGGCGCAGACGGTCAGCCAGATGGTCGACGCCACGCTGGCAATGGATCCGGAGAAGCGCCTGATGCTGCTGGCGCCGGTGATCCGCGACCGCAAGGGCGAGCACGTGCAGGTGTTCGACCAGCTGCGCGCGCAGGGTTTCGTGCGCGCCCGCGTCGACGGCGTGGTCTACGACCTGGACGCCGTGCCGCCGCTCACGCTGCGCCAGAAGCACACCATCGAGGTGGTGATCGACCGCTTCCGCCCGCGCGAGGACATCAAGCAGCGCCTGGCCGAGTCGTTCGAAACTGCGCTGCGCCTCGGCGACGGGCTGGTGATCCTGGCCGACATGGATGCTGCACAGGGAAGTGCGAATGCCGCGGGCGCAGGAAGCACAGGAGCGACCCACGCCGACCAGATGCTCTCCTCGCGCTACTCCTGCCCGGTGTGCGATTACTCGCTGCCGGAGCTGGAACCGCGGCTGTTCTCGTTCAACTCGCCGATCGGCGCCTGCCCCAGCTGCGATGGCCTGGGCGTGACCCAGGTGTTCGATCCGGCGCGCGTGGTCGGCCATCCGGAGCTCTCGCTGGCCGGCGGCGCGATCCGTGGCTGGGACCGGCGCAACCCGCACTATTTCCAGCTGCTGCAGTCGCTGGCCGCGCACTACGGCTTCGACGTCAACGAGCCGTGGAAGAACCTGCCGGCCGCCACCCAGCAGGCGGTGCTGTTCGGCAGCGGCAAGCAACCGATCGCCTTTCGCTACCTCACCGAGCGCGGCGGGCGGGTCACGCGCGAGCATCCGTTCGAGGGCATCGTTCCCAATCTCGAGCGGCGCTACAAGGAAACCGAGTCGGCCGCGGTGCGCGAGGAGCTGTCCAAGTACATCAGCGACCAGCCCTGCCCCACCTGCGAAGGCCAGCGACTGAACCGATCGGCGCGCAACGTGTTCGTGGCTGACCACGCGCTGCCCTCGCTCACCCACCGATCGATCGACGACACGCTGTCGTTCTTCGAGACGCTCACCCTGACCGGCTGGCGCGGCGAGATCGCGGCGAAGATCGTTAAGGAGATCCGCGAGCGGCTCACCTTCCTCAACGACGTGGGCCTGAACTACCTCACGCTGGACCGCCAGGCCGACACGCTGTCCGGCGGCGAGGCGCAGCGCATCCGGCTGGCCAGCCAGATCGGTGCCGGCCTGGTCGGCGTGATGTACGTGCTGGACGAGCCCTCGATCGGCCTGCACCAGCGCGACAACGAACGCCTGCTCGGTACGCTCACCCGCCTGCGCGACCTCGGCAACACGGTGATCGTGGTCGAGCACGACGAGGACGCCATCCGCATGGCCGACCACGTGCTCGACATCGGCCCTGGTGCCGGCGTGCACGGCGGGGAGATCGTCGCGCAGGGCACGGTGGAGGACATGCTCGCTTCGCCGCGCTCGGTCACCGGCCAGTTTCTCTCCGGCAAGCGCGCCATCGAGGTGCCTGAAAAGCGCCGCCAGCCAATCGACAAGGCCTCGTGGCTGCACCTGAAGGGCGCCCGCGGCAACAACCTCAAGGGCGTGGACCTCGCCGTTCCGGCCGGCCTGTTCACCTGCGTCACTGGCGTGTCCGGTTCGGGCAAGTCCACGCTGGTGAACGACACGCTGTTCCGGCTGGCGGCGATGGAGCTCAACGGCGCCGCGACCCAGCCGGCGCCGTTCGAGTCGGTCAGCGGCATGGACCTGTTCGACAAGGTGGTCGACATCGACCAGTCGCCGATCGGCCGCAC
>DASTRL010000176.1:0-20849 GCA_035761265.1 Steroidobacteraceae bacterium | reverse complement strand
CGATACCGCGCGTTGCGACAACGCGCATTCACCCGTTCAGCGCAGCGTGTCGACGAAGGCCTTCATGAATGCTGACGGATCCACCGCGAGCGCAACCTGTGCATTCGCCGCGGCGTCCGGCACCACGCGCGTCGCACCGTCCGGCTCCACGTCGAGGTGGAGCGGCCGCAACGCATATGGATGGCGAGGCTCGACCAGCTCCACGGCCAGCACGTCGAACAGGGTCGGGTTCTCGCCGTTCCAGGAATTGGTGTGGCGCCAGATGGAATTCAGCGCGGCGAGCGCGTCGTTCAGCGGAACGCCGCGCGCGAAGACCTCGACGCGCATCGGCGGCGTCATGCGCAGGTCGGCGGTGGAATCCAGCGGTGCCACGAGAAGCGGCACGCCCGACTCGAATACGGCACGTGCCGCGCCCGCATTCGACTTGATGTTCCACTCGGGCTCGGGCTTCGAGCCTGGAGCGTAGCCGCGATAGACCGAGCCGCCCATCAGCGAGATGGCGCGGATCTTCCTCGCGATCCCGGGCTCGGCAGCCAGCAGCGCCGCAACGTTGGTGAGTTCGCCCACGGCGATCAGGGTCACCTGGCCGGGACGCGCATGGATTTCGCGGCGCATGAACTCCACCGCGCCCGAGGTGTGCAGGCTGCGCGAGCTGAAACCGGCCGCCCAATCCACCTGCTTCATGTACTGCGCGGGTGTCGAAATGCCGGCATAGACGGGGACCTTGGCCCACTTGCCGCCGGCGACCTGCAGCAGCTTGGCCGCGAGGCGGGCGCGGGCGACGGCATCGCTGGAAACCGTGGTCACACCGAGCAGCTCGAGCTCCGGTCGATGGATCAGCACGGCCAACGCGTAGGCATCGTCGATGTCGGTACCGATATCGGTGTCGAAGATCACCGGCGCGCCGCCACGTGCCTGCGCGGACAGGGCCAGGAACGCAAGCGAGCAAAGCAGCCAGCCGACGCGGCGCGTGTGCATGGTCTCCCCCTTTACCTCACCACTCGCTGCGCAAGCAACGGGTCGCCGCGATGTGCGGCGCTGGTAACCTCCCGGCAATGACAAGAGATTCACGCGGGGAAATCCTGCACTACGAGGAGATGGATTCGCCGGTGGGCAGACTGCGGCTCATCGCCTCGGACTCGGCGCTCGTCGGCATCTGGTTCGAGCAGGGACGCGATGCCGCGCGGCGTCGATCCGATCTCGTGCGGGAGCATTCACCGCCGCTGATCCGGGCGCGTGTCCAGCTCGAGGAATACTTCGCCGGCGCGCGGCGGGAGTTCGACCTGCCCCTGGACCCGCGCGGCACGGAGTTCCAGCGTCGCGTCTGGGCGCGACTGGCGCGGATCCCCTATGGCGACACCACCACGTACGGTGCACTGGCCAGCGAACTGGGCGATCCCAAGGCATCACGCGCCGTGGGCCTGGCCAATGGCAGCAACCCGCTTCCCATCGTGATCCCCTGCCATCGCGTGATCGGCGCCGACGGATCGCTGACCGGTTTTGGCGGTGGCCTGCCCATCAAGAAGATGCTGCTCGAACTGGAACGCTCGGCCACCCAGCCGCGGCTGCTGTAGCGCTGCGATCCTTCTGGTATTCGATTGGTCTGGTCGGCGGCAGCAAAAAACCGCCGCGATCTGTCATCAGCACGTTCGCCGCTTCCCTAAGGATGTGTACCATCGGCGCGCCATGCACACCGCTGCCGACCGCTACCTGGTCGCATCCCTGGAATTCGAAGGGGTGCTGCGTGCCTGTCTGCATCGTTACGCACGCAACGCGGCCGATGTCGATGAGCTGCTCCAGGAAACCTACGCGCACCTGCTCGTCGCCGGCTCGCAGCCGCGCGAGGAAATCCGCTCCATCCGCGCATTCGCGCTGACGGTCGCGCGCAACGTGGCGCTGTCGTGGCTGCGACATCGGCAGGTGGTGCCCATCGAGCTGGTGGCCGACCTCGAGCAACTCGAGCTGCTGGACGAGCGCGGCCAGGTGGATGAAATCGTCAACACTCACCAGGAGCTCGCATTGCTCTCGGCGGCCGTGGCGAGATTGCCGACGCGCTGCCGGCAGGTGTTCACGCTGCGCAAGGTGTACGGGCTTTCGCAAAAGGAGATCGCCGCGGAACTGCAGATTTCCGAGAACACGGTGGAGCAGCACCTGGCCAAGGGCATGCGGCTGTGCAGCGCCGCGCTCGCCTCATCGCCCATCGCCGAGCGCCGCTCGCCGTGGTTCGACCGTTCGCGCCGGCGCGCGCAACGTCCATGAGCGCGACGGAGACTATCGAGCAGCAGGCGAGCCGCTGGCTCGCAGCGCGCGACGCGCGCGCATCCAGTGCGGAACAGCAAGCGGCGTTCGAGTCATGGTTGCAGTCCGACATCCGCCACCGCGTGGCCTTCCTGAAGCTCGAAGCGGCCTGGCATCGCAGTGATCGCCTGCGCGACCTGCGGCCGCTCGATCGCGCGGTGGATCCCGATCTGTTGCGCCCGCCGCGTCGCCACTGGTCGCTGGGCATCGCCGCGAGCGTGATGCTGGCACTGGTCATCGCGGCAAGCTTCTTCGCCCACACGCGCATGGGTTGGCAGCACTATGAGACTCGCATCGGCGGTTTCGCGCGCGTCGTGCTCGAGGACGGCAGTGTCATCGACCTGAACACCGACAGCGACCTGCGCGTGCGCATCGGCAGCGCGCAGCGCGAGGTGCGTCTGCTGCGCGGCGAAGGACGTTTCCAGGTGGCGCACGACGCGCGGCGCCCCTTCGTGGTGTCGGCAGCGGACGCGGATGTGCGTGCGGTCGGCACCGCGTTCTCGGTACGACTGCGCGATTCGAGCCAGGTGGATGTGCTCGTCTCCGAAGGCACGGTCGCCATCGCTGCGGCGAACCTGCGGAATGCGCCACCGGTGCACGCCGGCGAAGCCGCGCTGGTCTCGCAGGATCACGTCTCGATCCGCCGCGTCGAGCCTCAACTGCTCGCGCGCCGGTTTGCCTGGACCACGGGTCAACTGCAATTCCGCGGCGAATCCCTGGCGGAGGCGGTGGCGGAGTTCAATCGCTACAACCGGCGGCAATTGCTGCTGGCGAGTCCTTCGCTGGCGCCGTTGCGCGTCGGCGGCACGTTCAACGCCACCGACCCGGAAAGTTTCGCGGCGGCTGTCGCCAGTACCTTCAACCTGCAGGTCGATCCCGGCAAACCGGACGCCATCATCCTCCGGCCACCGTGACTTCCCACGCAGCAGCGGGCAGGGAGCTGCGGAACGCATCCAAAGGCTGGCTCGTCTTCATCGTGTGCTCGATGCTGCTGCACGCGCTCGCGGCGCGCGCGCAGGAGGGAGTCCGCGAGTTCCACATCCGCGCGCAGGAGGCGGCGAGCGCCCTCACGGAATTCGGCGCGCAATCGCAACTGCAGGTGCTGTTCGACTATGCGGCGCTGGAAGGCATCCGCACGCAGGCGCTCGACGGGCGCATGCCCGTGGCCGATGCCCTGCGGCATTTGTTGAGTGGCACCGGCCTCACGTTCCGCGTCGTGAATCCGCGCACCGTGAGCATCGTGCGCGCGCCGCCGTCCGCGGCGCGCAAGTCGGCGGCCGCCCGGCCGCCAAGGCCGCGCCGCGATCCCGGCCAGCCTTCGGCCGGCATTGCCGATGCGCTCGACGAAATCATCGTCACGGCCGAGAAGCGCGACCAGGCGCTGCAACGCAGCGCATTGGCGGTGACGGCGCTGCCCTCGCAATCGCTCGAGCGCCAGCAGGTCACGGATCTGAAGAGCGTGACCACGCTGATCCCGAATCTGCAGATCGGCTACAGCTCGACCCAGGCGGCGTTCGATCTGGCGATGCGCGGCATCGTCTCCACCAATCGCACCGAGCTCGGCGATGCGGCCGTCGCCTTCCACGTCGATGGGTTCTATTCGCCGCGCCCGCAGGGCGCGACGCTCGTGATCTACGATCTCGACCGCGTCGAGGCGCTGCGCGGGCCGCAGGGCACCTTGTTCGGGCGCAATGCCAACGCCGGCGTCATCAACGTGATCAGCGCCAAGCCCGAGTTCGATGCCACGTTCGGCGCGGTGGACCTCACGCTCGGCAACTACGATCTGACACGTCTCAAGGGACACCTGAACGTTCCGCTCAGCGACACCTTCGCGCTGCGCGGCGCCGCGTTCATGGAAAAGCGCGACGGCTACATCGCCTTCCTGCCGGGATCCGACGTCACCGCCTCCACGCCGCGCTATGACGACAGCGACAAGCTCGCGTTCCGGCTGTCCAGCCTGTGGGAGCCCAACGAGAGCTGGTCGGTGTTCGCCTCCGCGGAGCGTTTCGAGGACCGCGGCGCCGGCACCATTCCGGTGAGCCTGTATCCGGCGCCGGGACACGCGCTGCGCTCCGCGCTGATCACCTCGCCCGGCCAGCTTCACATGAAGAACGACACGTTCCACCTGCGCACGGATTTTCGCCCCGGGGACCTCGAGCTCAGTTACCTGTTCGGCTACGCGCGCATGACGCGCCAGAACGTCAGCGACCAGGACGTGGGCCTGGCGCTGGATCCCGAGCTGCGGGCGCTGCCGAATCCACCGCTGCCGCCGAGCTACGATGAAGAGCGGCGCACCGATTCGGCCGAGTTCGTTTCCACGCAGCACGAGTTGCAGCTGAAGCCGCGCTCAGTGGGGAAGCTCGACTGGATCGCCGGGCTGTTCTTCTACGAAGAACACAACCGCATCCGCTTCGACATCGACGTCAGCGACGATCGCGGCGCGCTGCCCGGCGTGCCGGACGACGGTGACGTGCGCTACTCGCAGGCTTTCATCCAGCCGGATCGCGAGTTGTCCTCATGGGCCGGCTTCGGCCAGCTCACCTGGCACTTCGCGGACGTCGCGCGCGCCAGCGCCGGCGCACGCTACACCGTGGACACCAAGCAGGATCGCCACGGCATCAACATCGTCTGCCCGACGCCGAATGCCACCATCGGCAACGGAGGATTCACGCTGGCTGGCATCGAGACGGCGGACATTCCGTTCTCGCCGGATCCGGATTCGCCGGTGGCCGTGACCGGAACCTGTCGCATCACCGCGCACAACGACGCGCGCAAGGAGTGGGCGAAAGTCACCTACATGGCGCGCTTCGAATACGACCTGGCGGACGGCGTGCTCGCCTATCTGATGACCAACACCGGATTCAAATCCGGCGTCATCCAGGATGGCGGTTCGTACGCCGATCCCGAGCAAGTCGTGAACCATGAGTTCGGACTCAAGGCCACCTTGCTGGGCGGCGCGATGACCGTGAATACCGTCGGATTCTTCGCCAACTACTCCGACATCCTGCGGGCGCGCGTCGAGTGGGATTCGCAGGGCGTTCACCAGCTGGTGACGCGCAATGCCACGCGCGCGCACATCTTTGGCATCGAGTCGGAGCTGCTGTGGCGACCGACGTCCCGCGACGTGTTGCAGGGCGTGCTCACGTGGCTCAGTGCCGAGTACCGCGACTATCCCACCGTGGATTCCCAGTATTTCGTGGTCACGGATCCGCTCACGCCGGTGGTGAATCTGCGCGGCAACAAGCTGCCCTTCGCGCCGGAGTTCACGGCCGCGCTGGTGTTCGAGCACACGTTCCAGCTCGCCGGCGGCGCCCGTCTCATCCCGCGGCTGCAGACGAAGTACCAGAGTGAAATGTACCTGACCGACTTCAACCGGCCATCGGACGAGCAGCGTGCATACACGCGCACCGACCTCAGCCTGCGCTACGAATCCGCCGGCGCCTGGATGGTGGAAGCGTTCGTCCAGAACCTCGAAGACGAAGCGGTGAAGAACAATGTCGACCTGCGCGGCAATCAACCGGGGATCGATGGCGTGCCCGGATTCCCCGGTGTGGCGCGAGCGTTCCTGGATTCACCGCGGACTTACGGAGTGCGGGCGAGCTTCCGTTTCGAATAGCGAGGACGGATACAGCCTAGGCTTCCGCCAGCGAGAGCGAACAGACCAGGCCTTCGTTGAACACGAAGGCCAGCGACCGCACCAGCGCACCTTCATCGAGCGGCGCCGAGGTCATGGCCTCGCCGAGCGGCGCGGCGCGATGCAGCGCTGAGACGAACGAAAAGAGTGGCGCCTCCAGTCGTCGAATCTCGGGGAACTGGTTGCGCACGCGGGTCATCCCGCGCTCCGGACCCAGCGATTGATCCACAGGTGGTGCATCGTCCACCTGGTTGGTCTCCCAGATCGTGAACACCGGATAGCAGAACGAATGCAGGCGCAGCGTGGGCTGCAGGTGAAAAACGACTCGCTCGAGCTCCTGCGGTGCGAAGCGCGTCAGGTTGTCTGCGGCGACCGCGGGTGATTCACGGGTCACCGTGCACTCGGCGCGCGCCCATTCGATCCGGGCGAGGTCGGCGAGCCAGGCGTAGTCGCCGCCGCGCAGGTAGTCGTCGAGGAACGCCGGAAAATCGCGGCCCACCCAGTGCAGATCGCCGCTGCGAGAGGGGAAGCGTTCGCGGTACACCGTGGCGAGCTGCCGGAAGTAATCATCGCCGACACGCCGCCGCACCACGGGATACGTGCGCTCCAAGGCCAGGCGGAAGCCGACCCGGGCGTTGTTGCGGTAGATCGCCAGATTCGCCGGCGGCACGACCGCGCAGGCGATGGAAGGATCGCGCAGCGCCGCTGCGAAGGTTCGCTGCATGTCACGCAGCGAGGCCATGTCGCTCCTCGAGCAGCCGCTGCGCCCGCGCCGCCTCGGCCACCAGGGTCGAGAGCGCGGGAATGTTCGTGTCCCATTCGATCAGGGTCGGCACCGGGCCGAAGCGCGCGATGGCCAGGCGGTACAGCTCCCAGACTTCCTCGCACACCTGCGAACCGTGATCGTCGATCAGCACGCCATTGCTGTGCGCATGTCCCGCGAGGTGGATTTCGCGCACGCTGCCCAGCGGCAGCCCGGCGATGTAGGCGTGCGGATCGAGGCCGAGGTTTTGTGCGCTCACGTAGATGTTGTTGACGTCCAGCAGCAATGCGCAGCCGGAACGTGCCGCGACCTCGGCGAGGAAGTCCCACTCGCTGAGCGTGGCGTGCTCGAAAGCGACGTAGGCCGATACGTTTTCGATGAGCAATTGCACGCCCAGGAAATCCTGGGCTTCGCGCACCTGTCGTGCCAGCAGTTGCGCCGCTTCCTCGGTGCAGGGCAGCGGCAACAGGTCGTTGAAGAATTCACCGCCGGCATGGCCCCAGCAGGCGTGTTCGGAAACCAGCGCAGGCTCGAACCGCCGGATCGCACCGCGCACGCGCTCCAGGTGCGTGCGGTCGATGCCGTCGACTGAGCCCAGCCCCAGGCCAACGCCGTGCAGGCTCAGCGGGTAGTTAGCGCGGGCGCGCTCCAGCGCGCGGACCGCGGCGCCACCGTCGTGAAAGTAGTTCTCGGTGTGCGCCTCGACGAAGCCCACGTCCGGCTGCTGCTCGAGCAGCGCGTCGTGGTGGATGGACCTGAGGCCGATCCCCGCACGCGCGGGAACCGGCCCCAGCGGCACACCTCGAGTGGCGAGGCGTGTCATGCGTCGTTACATCGCCTTCTTGTCGGCCATGACGACCTTGCCGCCCATCTTCTCGCACTGGCCCTTCGGCACGTACTTCCACTCGCCCGGGTCCTTGTCCGTCTTCGCCTGGCCGGCGCAGGAATGCGCCTTGCTCGCGCAGTCGTTCTGGCCCGCGGCGGCGATGCCGGCGCATTTCTCCTTCGCAGCGTCGTCTCCGGCCGAGACGGTGGCGCTGCCCAGTGCGAGCAGGCTGCCGACAGCCGAAGCAATGGCGATGGTCTTCAGATTCATGAGACTTCTCCGCAGTTGTTAGTCGTGGGTGTTGTCACTCAACCGGATGATCAGACCCGAAGCGGCCGCCGATTATTTCGCCGCCGCCGCGCATGCATGTTCCACGTGGCTCGCGTCACAGGCAACTCGCCGCATTTTCTCGACGGTTGGCTGCGCGAGGCCGTGTTTTTTTTGCGACAACGTCCGTTTCGCTGCATCGCAGGCGTCTGAACGCCACCCGCCAGTGCGGCGCTTTCCTACACGAATTCAGATATTTTTGCGCCGAACCGAAGCCTAACAGCGCCCGGCCGGCGTATTCTCGCGACGGATGCGTCCGTACAACAGCGGGCGTTTGTCATCAGGATCGACAACGGCTGTCGCCGGTGGGCAGGCGAACCCGACACCGGGACAACCCCTTTGCAGGAGGGCACATGTCTTCTCTTCAGAGTCGCGGCTTGCGCCGCGCAGTGGCTTTGGCGTGCGGAATTTCCGCGGCCGCGACGACTTCCACCGTGCTGGCCCAGGCGCCACCCGCGGACGATCAGGGACTCGAAGAAGTCATCGTCACCGGATCGCGCATTGCGCGTCCGAATCTCGAGTCCCCGGTCCCCGTAACCACGGTGACCGCAGACGAAATCTTCGAAACCGGAAGCACCTCGGTGGGTGATCTGCTCAACGACCTGCCGGCATTGCGCAGCACGTTCAGCCAGTCGAACTCGACGCGCTTCCTCGGCACCACCGGTCTCAATCTGCTCGACCTGCGCGGCCTGGGCACGCAGCGCACGCTGGTGCTGGTCAACGGCCGGCGCCACGTCGCTTCCGACATCCTCGGCAATGCCGTATCGCCCGACGTGAACACCTTTCCGAGCGATCTCATCGATCGCGTCGATGTGGTCACCGGCGGCAACTCCGCGGTGTATGGCTCGGACGCCATCGCCGGTGTGGTGAACTTCATCCTCAAGAAGGACTTCACCGGCCTGCAGTTTCGCGGCCAGGGCGGCCAGAGTTTTGCCGGCGACGCCGGCGACTACTACGGCAGCGTGCTCGCAGGCACGAATTTCTGGGACGACAAGGGCAACATCGCCGCGAACTTCGAGTACGCGAAGCAGGAGCCGTTCTTCGCGTCCGACCGGTCGAACCTTTCGCACCAGGGGTTGTTCGTCGTCACCGGCTCCGATCCGCCGGATGCCGTCAACGGCTCGGATGGAATTCCCGATCGCACCTACTATCCGGACGTGCGCGCCGTCACCTATTCGAACGGTGGCAGCGTGCTGGCGGCGCCGGCCTCGAGCAGTGGCCTCGCGCCCTGCGGGCTCGCACCGAACATCGACCCGAATACCGGGTTGCGAGTGCCGTATTCCTGCCCGCTCATCTTCCAGCCGGACGGCACCCTCGCGCCGCAAACCGGTGAACGCATCGGCCTCGGCCCCAACGGCAATTTCAACGGCGGTAACGGCTCCAACGACCGCGAATACGAATTGCTGGGCATCCTGCCCAAGCTCGAGCGCTACAGCCTGAACGTCTTCGGCAACCTGCAGGTCTCCGAAGGTTTCGCGCCGTATCTCGAAGCCAAGTACGTGCGGACGAAATCGCTGCTGCAGACGCAGCCCGCCTTCTTCCAGGGCGGCACCATCGACGGCGACCGCGAGCTGCCGCGATTCGACAATCCCTACCTCAGCGACCAGGCGCGCGCGACGATCAACGCGACGCGTGCCGCCGCCGGCCTTGCGCCGCTCGCGGGCTCGGACCAGTTCCGGCTCTACAAGAACCTGTCGGATCTCGGTGGCCGCGGCGAAGACGCCACGCGCGAGACCACGCGCTTCGTGCTCGGCGTGGGCGGCAAGATGGGCGACACCTGGAACTACGACGTGTCGGTGAACTGGGGCCAGTTCAAGGAAGACACGCGCGTCACCGGCAACCTCGACCTGCAGCGCTTTGCGCTCGCGATGGACGCGGCGCAGGGGCCGAATGGCATCGTGTGCCGCTCGCAGATCGATCCTGCCGCTGCCTATGGCTACGGCGATCTCCTGGATGATCCCGCCACGCCGGAGCGTGAACCGGGAGCCGCATACGCGGACGCGCAGCTCGCCAACGACATCGCGCAGTGCCAGCCCATGAATCCTTTCGGTGAAGGCAACATCAGCCAGGCCGCGCGCAACTACGTGCTGCAGGACACGACCTCGGTGGCCAAGATCACCGAATTGGTGGTGTCCGCCTCCGTCAGCGGCGACTCCTCGGCCTGGTTCTCGCTGCCCGCCGGCCCGGTGGGCGTGGCCTTCGGACTCGAGCACCGCACGGAAGACGTGTTCTTCGAGGCGGACGAGCTCGTCTCCTCCGGCCTCACCTTCTACAACGCGTTGCCGAAGCTCGATCCGCCGAAGCAGAAGGTGGACGAAGTATTCACCGAGTTCCGCGTGCCGCTGCTCAAGGAACTGCCCGGTGCCCGGGATCTCACTCTCGACCTCGCGGCGCGCTATGCGGACTACAACGGCGCCACCGGTGGTGTGCTGGCGTACAACGGCGGCGTGGAATGGACACCGCTCGAAGGCGTGCGGGTGCGCGCGGGTCTCGCGCGCGCGGTGCGCGCGCCGAGCCTGGTGGACCTGTATTCCGAGCAGAGCCAGAACTTCGCCTTCATCGAGGATCCCTGTGCCTCGCACAACATCGGCGGCGGCTCACCGACGCGCGCGGCGAATTGCGCGGCGGCGGGCATCCCGGCGAACTTCGACTGGAGCGCGGCGGCCACGCCGGAAATCCTGAGCGGCGGCAACCCGGATCTGAAGGAGGAGACGTCCGACTCGTTCACCGCCGGCATCGTACTGCAGCCGACGTTCCTGCCGGGATTCACCTTCTCGGCCGACTACTTCGACATCGACATCGACGATGTGATCACGGCGCCCGACGCGCAACAGATCATGGACGCGTGCTACGACGCGGCGGATCTCAACAACCAGTTCTGCGGATTGTTCCAGCGCTGGGGCGCATCCGGCGGCCCGGGCTACGTGCCCGGCACGTCGGACCCGAGCAGCGATCCCGAAGCGCCGTTCGCGCTGGTCAACGGCACCTTGCAGCAGACCTTGCTGAACTATGCCAGCTCCACGGCGCGCGGCATCGATTTCGAGGTGGGCTACAACGGCAACCTCGGCGAAGTCGGCAAGCTCGCCACGCGTCTGATCTACACGCGCGTGCTGCAGCGGGACGACTTCCTCGATCCGGCACACCCGGACGATCCGGACCAGGTGCTCTACGAGCTCGGCGATCCGAAAAACGCCTTCAACTGGAACACCGATTTCACCGTCGGCAAGTTCAAATTCGGCTACCAGATGCGCTACATCGGGCACATGGTCATCAACAATGCGGAGGACGTGTTCTCGGTGGGTGGCAATCCGCCGCAGAACGCGGATTACGCGGAGAAGAAGTACTACCCCGAAGTGATCTACCACGACGTGCGTGCCGCGTATGACATCAGTGACGACATCAACGCGTACATCGGCGTGGACAATCTTTCGGACCGCGTGCCGCCCCTCGGACTCACCGGCGTCGGAGGAGGCAGCGGCATCTACGAAGTGCGCGGGCGCTTCTGGTATGCCGGCTTCCGCGTAGGGTTCTAGGCATTGCGTCAATCCTGGGCCGGGCGAAAGCCCGGCCCATTTTTTTGGGCCGCGCGCCCGAGGGGTATGATTCGCAGCCGTCCCGGACCACGACGCAACTCGAGACTCTCCTTCTTCATGCCCGCCGCCCGCCCGTGGCTCATCCTCTCGCTCACGCTCGGCTATCTGGCCATGGCGCATGTCGCGCTCGTGCGCGGCTCAGCCAGGCTGGCTGCGCTCGCCACCGCGACCTTGGCGTTGCTGATGCTCGCGTCGATCGGCGGCCGGCACCGGACCGCACTGCGCGTCACCGTCGCCGTTGCCGGCGCGATCCTCGTGTCGCTGATCTGGCGCGGCGCCCCGCCGGTGCCCCTGATGCTGCCACCGGTGCTGATCCCGACCGGCATCGCCTGGATGTTCGGCCGCACGCTGCGGCCGGGGTCGACGCCGCTCGTGGAGCGGCTGGCGCGCGGCTTTCACGCGCCGGCGGTGCCCGCGCCCGAGATCATCGCCTACGCACGTCGCGTGACCTGGGCATGGACCTTGCTGCTGTCGGCCGTGGCCTGCGTCAACGCGTGGCTGGTGGCGAGCCTGAGTCCCGGTGGCCTGATGGAGCTCGCGGGCATCGTGCCGCGCTGGCCGACGTCGCCCGCGACCTTCGTGTGGTTCGGCAACACCGGCACCTATCTACTCATCGGCAGCATGTTCGTCGTGGAATTCGCGGTGCGCGTCTGGCGATTCCCCGACTACCGTTTCCGCAATCCCGTGCATTTCATCCGCGAGGCGCGCAGCCGCATGCCGCGCATCGTCGCCGCGCTGAAAAATGGCTGAGTTGCCCGGTCGTTTCGCGGTGCCCGCCGGCCATCCGGTATTCGCCGGGCATTTCCCCGGCCGTCCCATCGTGCCGGGCGTGATGCTGCTCGAGTGGGTGCTGGTCGAAGTCGCACGAATGACGGCGCGTGCCACCGCGGCGCTGCGCCTGCGCGAGGCGAAGTTCTTCGCGCCGCTGGAACCCGCGCAGGGCGCCGAGCTGCGGCTGGATCGCGCCGCGTCGCGCGCGATCTTCGAGATCCGCAGCGATACCAGGCTCATCGCCCGCGGCGTCGTGGAGTGGGACGGTGACTGAGCGCGTGGCGGCGCCGAGGCAATGGCAGCTGCGCCCGGAAGCGGGCGGGCGCGTGGGCAAGTGGCTGCTGCAGACGCTGGCGTTCCGGGTGGGCCGCCCGATCGCGCGCTTCATCACGTTCTTCGTGGCGTTCTATTTCATGGTCCGGCGCGGACCGGAGCGCGCGGCTTCGCGCCAGTACCTGGCGCGCGTGCTCGGGCGGCGGGCCACGGTGTTCGATGTCTACCGGCATTTCCTCTGGTTTTCCACCGTCACGCTCGATCGGCTGTATCTCATGGCGGACCGCTTCGCGCGTTTCGACGTGCGCACGTTCGGCCTCGATGAGCTCGATGCGGCGCTCGAGATGGGCAAGGGGACGCTGCTGCTGTCCGCGCACCTCGGCAGTTTCGATGCATTGCGCGTGCTGAGCGAGCGAAGCCCCGACGTGCCGATCCGCATCCTGCTCGACGTCGGCCAGGGCGCGGGGCTCACCAGCGTCCTCAATGCGCTGAATCCGAAGCTGGCGGCGACCATCATCGACGCGCGCCGGCCGGGACCCGAGCTCGTGCTCGAGATGCAGCACGCGCTGGCCCAGAACGCCGTGGTGTCGACGCTCGCCGACCGGCTGCGCCCCGGCAACCCGGTCATCGTGGCGAACTTCCTCGGTTCGAAGGCGCCCTTCCCCGCCTCGCCCTGGTTGTTCGCGGGTGCGCTGCACGTGCCGGTGGTGCTGGCGTTCGGCCTGTTCCGCGGTGGCAATCGTTATGAACTGCACTTCGAGAGGTTCTCGTTCGACCTGCCGCGCGATCGGCGCCAACGCAACGCCGCGCTGATGGAAGTGGTGCAGCGATTCGCGGACCGGCTCGCGCACTTCGCGCGACTCGCCCCTTACAATTGGTTCAACCTCTACGATTTCTGGGATGTGCCCTTTGCCACCAACGATGCTGCTGAGCGCGCTGCTGCTGATGGGCATGGCCCCGGCGGGCCAGGCTGAAGCACCCGGCGGAATCGAAGCGCTCGAACAGCGGCTGGCGCGCACTCCGCCCGTGAGCACGGATTTCGTCGAGTACCGCTTCTCGCACCTTCTCAAGAAGCCGCTGCGCAGCGGCGGCACGCTCGAATACCGCGCCGACGGCGCGCTGGTACGCAACGTCACGGTGCCCTATCGCGAGTCGACGACGGTCCTCGGCGACCAGGTGCGCATCGCGCGCGCCGGCAAGCCCGAGCGGACCATGGCCCTGCAGCGCGCGCCGCAGTTGCGCGTGCTGCTCGGCAGCTTTCGCGCGCTGCTCGAGGGGCACCTCACACCCCTGCAGCAGGACTTCGACGTCGCGCTCGAAGAAGACGCCGCACGCTGGACGCTGCGGCTGAAACCGAAGGACTCCGCACTCGCAAGACACCTGGCGCGCATCGAAGTGCACGGCAATGGTGACCGGCCCGGCTGCATGGAGGCGCTCGAGCCCGATGGCGACGGCTCGCTCACCCTGTTCGGCGCCGCACCCGACATGGCGGCGCCATTGCCCACGCGCCCCGAGATCGAGAATCGTTGCCGCGCGCCCGGCGCCGCTGCCGTGCAATGACCCGGCGAGGCTGGATACTCCTGGCGGCCTGGGCGGTGGTCCTGGCGCTGGGAATCATCTGGGTCCAGGCCAACCTCGAGGTGTCGGCGGATCTGCGACTGTTCATGCCCGCGCCGCGCACCGAAGGCCAGCGCCTGCTGATCCAGAACATCGGCGAGAGCCCCGCGTCGCGGCTGCTGCTGCTGGCCATCGAAGGTGACCAGCCCGCGCAGCTCGCGCAGATCTCGAAGCGGTTTGCGGCGGGCATCGGCACGCGCGAGGAATTCGCGTTCGTCGCCAACGGCGCGCAGCCGGCGCCCGGCATCCCCGACCAGTTGCTGCCCTACCGTTACCTGATCACCGATTCATTCGATGGCGCGCCCCTCGACGAGCAGCGGCTGGTCACCGAGCTGGAAGACCGCGCCGCGGACATGGCGTCCCCGGCCGCCGGCTTCCTCGAGGAATGGCTGCCGCGCGATCCCACGCTCGAGATGCTGCATCTCGCGCAACGCTGGCAGCCACGCGCCGAGCCGCATCAGCGGGACGGCGTCTGGTTCTCGAGCGACGGCCGCCGCGCGCTGCTGCTGGTGGAAACGCGCGCCGCCGCGTTCGATCCGGATGGCCAGGGCCGCGCGCTAACTACCCTGCAGGAGCAGTTCGCGCGCGCGCGCGGCCCGTCGCCGGCGTCGCTGACGGTCAGCGGCACGGGCTATTTCTCCTCCGTGATCCGCGATCGCACGCAGTACGAGGCCACCTGGTTCGGCAGCTTCGACACCATCGGCCTCATCGCGCTGCTGTGGCTCGCATATCGCCGCTTCGTCTTCACGATCTGCGGCGCGCTGCCCCTGCTGACCGCCGGGCTGGCCGGCCTCGGCGCCGTGAGCCTGTTGTTCGACGGCGTGCACGGCATCACGATCGCGTTCGGCTTCACGCTGATCGGCGTGGCGCAGGACTACCCGATCCACTTGTTCAGCCATCTGGCGCCCGGGGAGCCCGCGCTGCACACCGCGCGCAAGGTCTGGCCGCCGCTCGCCACGGGTGTCGCCAGCACCTGCATCGCCTATCTCGCCTTCCTGATGTCCGGCGTCACCGGTCTTGCGCAACTGGCCTGCCTCACCATCGCCGGCCTGCTCGCGGCGGGTCTGACCACGAGATTCCTGCTGCCGCGCATCGTTCCCATGATCGGCCGCGATCCTGCGCGATCGGCCTGGCTCGCGCGCCTCAACGCGCAGATCGAGCGGCTCCCCAGACCCTACGCGCTCATCGCCGTGATTCCCCTGCTCGCGGCAGGCATCTTCCTCTGGCGGCCGGAAGGCTTCTGGCAGAACGATCTCTCGAAGCTGACGCCGGTGCCGCCGGAACTGCTGAAGCGCGATGCCGAGCTGCGCCGGGAGATGGCGACGCCGGATCTGCGCTATCTGCTGGTGGCGGGCGGCGCGAGCGAGGACGCCGTGCTGTCCGAGCTCGAAACGCTCGAGCCGCAGCTCGAGCGCGCCGTGCGCGAGGGCGCCATCGGATCCTTCGAACATGCCGCGCAGTACCTGCCGAGCGCCGCGCTGCAGAAGAAACGTCAGGCGGCGCTGCCCGACCGCGCGGCTCTGCGCGCCATGCTGTCGCACGCGGTGGCGGCGTCACCGTTCGAGCCCGACGTGTTCGAGCCCTTTCTCGCCGACGTGGAACGCGCGCGCGCGCTGCCGCCGCTGACGCGCGCCGACCTGCGCGGCACGCCGCTCGACCTGCGGCTCGGCAGCGAATTGTTCCCGCGCGGCGCTCGCTGGTACGGCCTGATCAGCCTCTTCGACGTGCACGACGCGCAGGCGATCGCAAGACTCGCGGAATCGCGCGCCGGCAGCGTGACGTTCCTGGACCTCAAGGCCGCCTCGGAGCAACTGGTCACCGCGCAGCGCTCGCGCATCCTGTTCTGTCTGGAAATCGCCGCCGTGCTGCTGATCGCGGTCATCTCGTTCACGCTGCGCCGCTGGTCCCGCGTGCTGCGCGTGCTCGCGCCGATGATTCTGACCACGCTGGTCATCCTGGCGGTGCTGCGCGCCAGCGGCGTCTCGCTCAGCCTGTTCCACCTGATCTCGCTGGTGCTGGCCGCGGGTCTCGGGCTCGACTACGCGCTGTTCTTCGAGCATGCCGCCGCCGACCCGGCGGAGCAGCAGCGCACGCTGCACGCGCTGCTGGTCTGTTCGGCCACCACGCTGCTGGTGTTCGCGTTGTTCTCGCTGTCGACCGTGCCCATCCTGCAGGCCATCGGCGTCACGGTATCGCTCGGGGTGCTGTCGAACTTCGTCCTGGCGCTGCTGCTGACGCGCGAACGGATCCGCGCGTGAGTAGTTTGGCCGTGGACATCGCCGCGCTTCTGCCGCATGCCGGCACGGCGCGCATGATCGAGCGCGTGGTGCGCTGGGACGCCCAGACCATCGTCGCCGCCACCTCGCGGCATCGCGCCCCGGACAATCCGCTGCGCAAGGATGGCCGTCTCGCCGCGGTACACCTGGCGGAGTTCGGCGCACAGGCCATGGCGATCCATGGCGGATTGCTGACGACCGCGGCAGGCGGTACCGCGCGTCCGGCCTTGCTGGTCTCGGTGCGCGACCTGTCGCTGGCGCGGGAATTCGTCGACGACCTGCCGGGGGAGATCGAAATCACGGCGCGCGTGCTGCTCGCCACGCCTGCAAATTTCCAGTACGCGTTCGAAGTCCACCATGGCGGCGTGCAGATCGCGAGCGGTCGCGTGGCCGCCATGGCCTACGAACTGCCGCCGCGCACCTAGCTAGGCCGCGGGCCGGAACAACAGACCCTGCGCCGCGGTGGGCGCGGCAAAAGCGCAAATCGCGCTTTCCAGCTCGAGCGAATTGACGGCCGGCGCTGCCGCGCGCGCCCGCGCCAGAATCTCCGCCGCCAGCTCGTGCAGCAGCGCGGTATTGCGGCGCATGCGTGCGAGGAATTCCGCCTCGCTCAGCGGATCGGCGAGGCTGCGGTTCAGCTCCGCGAACCAGGGCAACGCCGCCTGGTCGAGCATGCGCGACGGATTGACCGGGCGCTGGGCGCGCGACCAGCGGCGAAACAACTCCTGTACGCGCAGGTTCAGCACCTGCGCGGCGCCGAGCTCGCGCTTGAGTCGCGACATGGACACGATGTCCGTGAGCCGGTGCTGGAAGAAGAACTGGCAGAGGATGCCCCAGTAGTACGCGTAGTCCCAGATCACCTTCGAAGGCATGACCTCGGCGTCGCCGAACAACGGGTACTGGTCGCGGTACAGCGCCAGCGTGCTCTCGTAGAAAGAAAAGTAGATCTGCTCGTAGAGGTGTGCGTGCATCTCGATGGATTCACCGGCGCGCTCGCGCGCGATCAGGTCGGTGATGTAGGTGTTCGAGATGGCGATGAAATCCGTGCCGGGTGAATAGAAGGGGTCGAGGAACAATCCGGCTTCGCCCGTGAGCGCCCAGCGCTGCGCCGAGAACACGCGCTTGCAGCCGTAGGAGAAGTGTCGCAGCGCGACGAAATCCTGGAGCTCGCCGCGCGATTGTTCGACGCACTCCGCGAGGCGCGGCTGATGCCGGCGCAGCCAGGCGAGCGCCCGATCGAAGGAGTTGTACTCGCGCAGCGGATGCATGGCCTCGTCGGCGACGATGCCCACGGAATGCGAGCCGCTCGACAGAGGGATCAGCCACACCCAGTAGCCGGGCCCGACCAGGTGATTGGTGGACAGCCAGCGTTCGCGCGCAAAGCAGCGGCCGTGCCAGCCGGCGTCGTCCGACCAGTCGTCGATGTCGATGCGGGTGGACAGGCGGAACCAGGCGGCATTGGCGTGGTGGCCATTGTCGATCTTGAGGTCGAGTTGCCGCCGCAGCAGGCCCGCGCGGCCGCTGGCATCGACCAGCCACCCGGCGGCGAGCTCGTGCGTGGCGCCGTCACGCTCGTAGCGCACGCCGTGCGTGCCGCGCTCGGCGAGCGAGATGTCGCGCACCGCGGCTTCCGTGACGAGTTGCACGCCCTGCGCGCGCACGCGCTCGTACAGGAAATTCTCGAGGATGCCGCGATCCAATTGGTAACCCGGCGTGTGCAGGTAGCGGCTGGCGCCGAGCTCGGTCACGGCGTCGACGTCGCGCCGGCCGTCGCTGAAGAAGAAGCGGAAGCCGAACTTGCGTAGCTGCCGCTCGCGCAGGTGCGCACCCAGGCCGAGCACGGTGTCGAGATAGTGTGCGCCGATCTCCACGGTCGACTCGCCGACCTTGTGCGCGGCCTCGGGCACCGGCAGCCTGTGCCGCTCCAGCACGGTGATCGAAAGCGCCGGAAGTCGCGCGCGCAGCTGCAGCGCCAGCGTGAGACCGGCGAGGCCACCGCCGACGATCACGACATCGGTGTGCTTCGCGCTCACGAGACCACGCGCATCTGCATGCCCAGGGTGGGCGTCGCCAGGCACAGGATGTCGTGCGTGCCGCCCCGCGCCAGTGCTTCCATGAAGGGCAGGGAGCTCTCGGTGGAATTGCCGGCAACCAACGCCGCATTTTCCGGCCGGGCACGACTGGGAGAAAGATCGCTGCCCGACAGCAGCTCGAGATCGAACTGCCCCACCGCGTGCTGCCCGCGCTCCGGCGACACGATGAGCCCCACCGACAGCAATCCCTTGCTTGCGGCCACGGGCGCCAGTGGGCCGCGCGCATCGATGTCGTAGGCGACGAGCAGCACGTTCTCGCGATTGGTGAGCGCCTGGGTGCAGGCCTCGAGCAGGCCCGCGCCGAAGGACTGTTCGCCCGCGGACAATGAGGTGTACGGCCGCGTGCACTCTGCCGCGATGGTCCAGTAGCCCGCGGCCGCGTTGTGCACCGAGTTGTGGAACCGCGTCGGCGAGACCAGCGTCGGCGTCGCCGCCATGGTGGCGCACATGTAGTCGGTGATGGCGAGGTCGCCGTGCATGGAGCTGAACACGCAGGGCAGCGAGGCCGGCGGCAGGCCGGCAGATTTGCAGGCTGAAAGCGCCGCTTCCATGGCGACGGCTACCGTATCGGGCGCACGCCGACGCTCCGTGGGCGGCAAGAGCTCGGGCGCAGGCCGCGGCGCGGATTCCGCCGGCGGCGATTCCAGGCCGGAAAGAATCCGCCTGGCGCGCTCCCAACCGGGCAGCCGCTGCGACCACAGCGCCACGCCATTCACGTGCAGCCGCATCGTCGTCGACAGCGGCTTCATGGTGTGGCGGCGGACCCGGCGGAGCCGAACAACAGTACGCAGTTGCTGCCGCCGAAGCCGAAGGAATTGCTCAGCGCATGGCGCACGTCGCCGCGCGCATTGTCGAGCCGCACCTGCGGGCCGCAAGCCGGATCGAGGCTGCGCGAGTTGAGATTGCCCGGCATCAGTCCGGATTCGAGCGCCAGCAGCGTGATCACGGCCTCGAGCGCGCCGGCGGCGCCGAGCGTGTGGCCGGTCCAGCCTTTGGTGGAGCTGCCGTGGGTGCGCTCGGGAAACATCTCGGCGATGACCTGCGCCTCGATCTCGTCGTTCTTGAGGCTGGCCGTGCCGTGCAGGTTGATGTAGTCCACCTCGGCCGCGTCCAGCGATCCGCGCCGCAGCGCCTCGCTCATGGCCAGGCGCGCGCCGCGGCCGGACGGGTGCGGCGTCGACATGTGGTGGGCGTCGCTCGACTCGCCATAGCCTAACAATCTCGGGCCCTTGCCTCCGCGTTCGAGCAGCGCGAAGGCCGCCGCCTCGCCGATGCTGATGCCGGCACGTTGCGCGTCGAACGGCCGGCAGGGTTCGGGCGACACCAGCGCCAGCGAGTTGAAGCCGAACAGCACGCTGCCGCAGAGCGAATCGACGCCGCCCACCACCACGGCATCGGCGATGCCCAGATCGATGAGACGCGCGCCCTGCGCGAAAGCCTTGGCGCTGGAGGAGCACGCCGTCGCCACCGTCACGGCCACATTGTTCAGGCCCAGCACCTTCTGCAGGAACTCCCCGGTGGAATGCGGCGTATGCACGGCCTGGTAGCGCAGGTCTTCCGGGAATTCGCCGGCAGGCGTAAGGCGCGCATAGGCTTCCTCCGTGGCGCCGATGCTCGAGGTCGACGTGCCGAGCACCAGCGCGATGCGGTCGTCGCCGTAGCGGCGGCGCGCCGCCTCCACGGCCTCGAGGAAGCCGTCGCGCTGCAGGCCCATCCAGGCCAGGCGGTTGTTGCGGCATTCGTAGTGCGAGAAATTTCCGGGCAGCGGCGCATCCTCGACGCCCGGCACGCGGCCGACCCAGGTTTTCAGCGGCTCGCGGCCGAAGTCATTGGGCGCAAGGCCGGTGCGGCCGGTATCGAGCGAGCGCAGTAGTTCGGCGCGCCCGGCGCCCGCCGCGCAGGTGGCCGTGAAGGCGGTGATGGACAGCGGCTGCACGCCGGATCCTCTCGACTCAGCTCGGCTCGAAAGCCGCGGCCCGCACTACTTCACCCGGTTCTTTTCGATGTGCGCGGACAGGTTGCTCAACGAGGCGAAGATGCGGCGGTTGTCTTCGTCATCGGAACGCAGCTGGAAGCCGTAACGCTTGGAGATCTCCAGCGCCAGCTCCAGCGCATCGATCGAGTCCAGGCCCAGCCCGGCGCCGAACAGCGGCGCGGCCGGATCGATCTGTTCGGGCTTCACGGATTCGAGGTTCAGCGTGGTGACGATCATCGAGGCGACGTCACGCTCCAGCGGAGTCTGCGTCGCGGCGGGTGCGAGGGTGGCATTCATGGCGGAACTTGCGGCGCGGCTCTCGAATGTGCGGAAAGAAGGCGGCTATTATAGCCATGGCTCAGGGCTTCACCTTTCCAATGACGTCACAAGAAAACCACGCGGC
>DASTRL010000175.1:0-17884 GCA_035761265.1 Steroidobacteraceae bacterium | reverse complement strand
TGTGGCTGAGAAAAGGGGACATTCCTCATTTTCCTGTCACAATCGAGCGCGAATCCTCGGTATCACAGTCGGCAGAGATTGTGACAACGAAATGAGGAATGTCCCCATTTGCTCGAGTTCTATCCCGACATCCGCTGGGTGCACATCTGCGCCGTGATCGCGAGCGGCTCGCTGTTCGCGCTGCGCGGCGCCGGTGTGCTCGCCGGCGCGCGCTGGCCGATGTGGGCGCCGTTGCGATATCTCACCTACACCGTGGACACCGTGCTGCTGACCGCGGCGCTGATGCTCGCGACGATCCTGCACCAGTATCCCTTCGTGCACGCGTGGCTCACCGTGAAGGTGTGCCTGCTGGTGGTGTACATCGTGCTCGGCAGCCTGGCGCTGAAGCGGGCGCGCACGCGCAGGGCGCGCGCCATCTACTACGTCGCGGCATTGGGCGTATTCCTGTTCATCGTGAGCGTGGCCCGCGCCCATCATCCGCTCGGCATCTTCCTGAGGTTCACGTGACCGCACGGCCGTGAAGGTGGGGCCGGCCACGTTCGTCAGGCCAGTATTTCCCCGTACATGCCGGCTTCGACGCCCGCCGCGTTCGCCTCGTCGGTATCGAGATGCAGCTCGAGCTGGAACTTCGGGTCGACGCGCACGGTGACGTCCTCGAAGGTGAGATCCCGCCCGCCGCTGTCCACGCGCACGCGCACGCTGGCGTGATCGGCCAGCCCGAGGCGCCGCGCGTCATCCGGGTTCATGTGGATGTGACGGCGCGCGCACACCACGCCGTGATCCAGCCGCACCTTGCCGCGCGGCCCTTCGAGCGTGATGCCCGGTGTGTTGGCGAGGTCGCCCGAGACGCGCACGGGCGCGTCGATGCCGAGCACGAATTCGTCGGTGCGCGAGATCTCCACCTGGTCCGCGGCGCGCGGCGGACCGAGCACGCGCACGTTCTCGATGCGGCCGCGCGGCCCGATCAGCGTGACGCACTCGCGCGCGGAAAACTGGCCGTGTTGTGACAGCGGCGCGCGCGGCTGCAACGCGTAACCCGGCCCGAACAGCTGCTCGACGGTGTGCTGCGTGAGATGCGCGTGGCGCGCCGAAACCGCAATGGGCACGCGCCGCTCGACCGCGGCGGGCGCCGCCGTGAGCAGGTTCGCGGCCACACGCGCCATTTCTGCCTCCTCGTCCGCCTGCACCACGAGCAACGCCACGCCCCCTTCCCGCGAAATGCGTGCCACCGGATGGGCCGCGTCCACGCGCGCGTCGCCGTTGAGGTCGTCGTCGAGACGCGCGCCGAGGAAATCGAGCCGCTGCAGGATGCGGTTGCGCAGCAGCGCGCTGTGTTCGCCGACACCGCCCGTGAACACGATCGCGTCCGCGCCGCCCATCACCGCGGCATACGCGCCGATGTACTTGCGCGCGCGGTGGGCGTAGAGCGTGAGCGCGGCGCGGCAGGCCTCGTCGCCGGCCGCGGCGCGCTGCTCGATGATGCGCACGTCGTTGGTGCCGGTGAGTCCCTTGAGGCCGGAGTCGCGATTCAGCAGGTCGTCGAGCCGTTGCGCGTCGAACCCGCCGACGCGCATCAAGTGCAGCAGCACGCCGGGATCGAGATCGCCGGCGCGCGTGCCCATTACCAGCCCTTCGAGCGGCGTCATGCCCATGCTGGTTTCCACGCTGCGCCCGTACTCGATGGCCGAGACGCTGGCGCCGTTGCCGAGGTGGCACGAGACGATGCGCAGTTCCTGCGCCGGCCGCCCCAGGAACTGCGCGGCGACCCGCATGACGTGCGCGTGGCTGATTCCATGGAACCCGAAGCGGCGGATGTCGAAGCGCCGGCGCAGCTCGCCGGGCAGCGCGTATTCGCGCGCGCGCGGCGGCAGGGTGGCGTGGAACGCCGTGTCGAACACCGCCACGTGCGGCAGCGACAGGCGCGCGCGGGCCGCGCGCAGCGCCGCCACCGCGGGCGGGTTGTGCAGCGGTGCCAGCTCATCGAGCGCCGCGATGCGCTCGAGCACCTGGTCGGTGACGACCACGGGACCTGAGAACGCCTTCCCGCCGTGCACGATGCGGTGCGCGACGGCCTGCGGCTGCGCTGCCGGCGGCGCGCGGCGTCCGAGCTCCTCGAGGATCCGCTCGACGGCGGCGGCCTGGTCCGGCGCCGCGACCGGCGCAGGCGTTCGGCCATGGATGGTGAGGGTGCTGTCGGTGGCGCCGACGTTCTCGATGCGCGCATCGAACAAGCGCGCGCCGTCACCGGATTCGATGAGCGAACACTTGAGTGAAGAGCTGCCGCAGTTGATCGCCAGTACACGCATGGGGCATCCCGGGTCGGACGGCCGATGCTGCGCCGCCCGGTGCCGCGGGTCAACGGCCGTGTGCGTGTCCGAGCGGGCTAACTAGCCGCGCGGTCTGCCGCGGGCGATGTCCCACGCCGACGCGGCACGCCGTGTCAGCGTGCGAACCGCACGTGCAGCGTGGCGAAGCCGCTGCCCGGATAGACCGCCTTCACCGGCGCGGGCGCCGCGGCGATCTGCGGTTCGAGACCTCGCTTCAGCAATTCCTCGACGAACACCCGCAGCTCCAGGCGCGCGAGCGGCGCGCCCGGGCAGACGTGCAGTCCCTTGCCATACAGCAGGTTCAACTGCGGATCGCGGTCGGTGCGGAATTCGTCGGGGTCGCCGAACGTGCGCTCGTCGCGATTGGCGGATGCCCACAGCAACGTGACGCGCTCGCCCGCGCCGATGTCCTGTCCGCCGACGGTCACCGGGCATTTCGTCCGGCGGCGGCTCGCGATGAGGGGCGGGTCGATGCGCAGCATTTCGTCGATGGCCGCGGGGACCAGCCCGGCGTCGGTGCGCAGCTGCCGGCCGACATCGGGACGCCGCGCGAGGAAATGCACGATGTTGCCCACGCTCGCGGCGATGGTCGCGAGCTCGCCCACGGTCCAGTTGCGCAGGATGCTGACGATCTCGGCCTCGGTGAGCTCGCGCCCCTCCACCTGCTCGCGCATCAACCGCGAGGCGACGTCCTCGCCGCGGGTCGCGCCGCGCCGGCGCGCATCGAGCACCGCGCGGATGTGGCGGTCGAAGGCGAGCGCGACGGCCGCGTTGGCGGCCGGGTCGCGCGCGCGGGTCGCCGCGTGATTGGCGCGCACCCACTCGCGCAGCGGCTCGTGCAGCTCCGCGGGCCAGTCGAGGAAAGCCGCCTGCGCGCGCAGCGCGAAGGGCTCGGCCAGCTCTTCCACGACCTCGACGTCGCGCTGCATGGGCAGCGCGTCCAGCAATTCGCCGGCGATCCGCCGGCAGGCGGGCTCGAGCGCGCGCATGCGCTCGGCGGAAAAATACGGATCGATGACGCGCCGGTAGCCCGTGTGCACGGGCGGATCCATGCCATTCGGCACCGACAGGTGGTTCGACACCTCGTTGCTGAAGACTTCGTGCTCGGCGAGCGCGCGCACCACGTCCGCGTGACGGAACAACGACCAGTGCAGTAGTTCGCTGTGCGCGACCGGGCATCGCCGCCGCATGGCGTCATAGGCCGCGACCTGGTCGCGGATGGCCTGCGCGGATTGCGGATCCCACTCGACTACAGCCACATGGCGCGCGTTCGTGTCCATGCGCGCAACGATACCCCGAACCACCGCGCATCGACACGGCGCGCATCACGTTTGGCGGGCGGCGAGCGTCTCGCTGGCAGGATGGCGCCGTCATGCAATGGGATACGTAATACTGCGTAACTGCATCCGCGGTCGCTGCGGTATCGAGGGATCACGTGACCTGCGTCAATGTAGCGGCTCGACGAGGAGCACAGACTGTCAGTGGTAGTAAGGAGGCCAGAACAATATGACGAAGAACTGGTTGGCCATGGTCACCCCCATGGTCATCGCGATGATCCTCGCTGCTTGCGGCCAGGATTCCGCCCGCACCGCCGCCACGGGAGTGGTGGCCGAGACGGGCGGTTCGCGCTCCGGAGATTTCGGTCCTCCGCAGGGCGAGCCGGTGCACGCGGTGCTCACGAGTCCCCCCCTCGTGCCACCGCCCACCGGCCGCCATGCTCCAGCCAAGGTGATCGTGGAGCTCGAAGTGCGCGAAGTGGAACGTGAGATCGCCGAGGGCGTGAAGTACACGTTCTGGACCTTCGGCGGCACCGTGCCCGGCAGCTTCATCCGCGTGCGCCAGGGCGACACGGTGGAGTTCCACCTGAAGAATCACCCCGACAACAAGATGCCGCACAACATCGACCTGCACGGCGTCACCGGACCCGGCGGCGGCGCGGCCTCGAGCTTCACGGCGCCCGGACATCAGAGCCAGTTCACGTTCAAGGCGCTGAACCAGGGCATCTATGTCTATCACTGCGCGACCGCACCCGTGGGCATGCACGTGGCCAACGGCATGTACGGACTCATCCTCGTCGAGCCACCGGAAGGCCTCTCACCCGTCGATCATGAGTACTACGTGATGCAAGGCGACTTCTACACCGTGGGCAAGTACCGCCAGAAAGGCGTGCAGGCCTTCGACATGCAGAAGGCCATCGACGAGAACCCGACCTACGTGCTGTTCAACGGCTCCGAGACCTCGTTGACCGGGCCGAAGGCGCTCAAGGCGAAGACCGGCGAGCGCATCCGGCTGTTCGTGGGCAACGGCGGCCCGAACCTCGTCTCCAGCTTCCACGTGATCGGCGAGATCTTCGACAAGGTGCAGCAGGAAGGCGGCACGCATCCGCAGGAGAACGTGCAGACCACGCTGATCCCGGCCGGCGGCGCCGTGATCGTCGAGTTCCACACCGAGGTGCCCGGCAATTACATCTTGGTCGACCACTCGATCTTCCGCGCCTTCAACAAGGGCGCACTCGCCATCATGGAAGTCGCGGGCGACCCGCGCCCCGACATCTACTCCGGCAAGCAGGCCGACGAGTCGTACCTCAGCGAGAAGGTCGGCAGTCTCGCGGCGGTGGCCGCCGCCGCCGAAGCCAGGGCGGCCGGCACGCTCACCAAGGAGCAGCAGGTCGCGGCCGGCGCCGTGCTGTTCAAGGGCACCTGCTCGGTCTGCCACCAGGAGAGCGGCCAGGGCATCCCGGACGTGTTCCCGCCGCTGGCGAAGTCCGACTATCTACTGAAGGATCCGAAGCACGCGATCCAGATCGCGCTCAACGGCCTCACCGGCAAGGTCACCGTGAACGGCAAGACCTACGACTCGGTGATGCCGCCGATGAGCCAGCTCAACGACGACGAGATCGCGAACATCCTGACCTACGTGCTCAACTCCTGGGGCAACGACGGTGGCGTGATCACCAAGGAGCAGGTGCAGGCGGTGCGCGCCTCCACCCAGCGCGCCGAGGGCGCGGCACACTGATGCAGGCGAGCCGGCACATCGCGTTCGCGGCACTTGCGATGGCAGGCGCCGCGGCCGCGGCCCCGCAACCATCGCAGGCGCCGGTGCCCGCGGCCACGTTCGAGACCGTGCTGCCGCCGGGGCCGGGCACGAAGACGGCCACGGTGGCGCCTTTCCGCATGGATCGCGTCCCCGTGAGCAATGCGGACTTCGCCCGCTTCGTCGCGGTGAATCCGCGCTGGCGCCGCGATCGCGTGGCGCGCGCGTTCGCCGATGACGGCTACCTGCAGCACTGGGCGAGCCCGGTCACGCCGGCCGCGGGCAGCGAACGGCAGCCGGTGACGCGCGTGAGCTGGTTCGCGGCCAATGCCTATTGCGAGGCGCGCGGCGCGCGGCTGCCCACCTGGTACGAATGGGAGCTCGTGGCCGCCGCCGGGGACGACCGCGCCGACGCGCGCAATGATCCCCAGTGGCGCCAGCGCATCCTCGACTGGTATGCGCGGCCGGCAGGCACCGCGCTGCCGGATGTCGGCCGCGGCACGCCCAACTACTACGGCATCCAGGACATCCACGGACTGGTCTGGGAATGGGTGCAGGACCTGGGATCCATGATGGTTTCGTCCGACAACCGCGAACAGGGCGATCCGGACACCGACCGCTTCTGCGGCAGCGGTGCACTGTCCCTGGAACAGAAGGAGAACTACGCCATGTTGATGCGCATCGCGACCCTGTCGAGCATGAAGGCCAGCTACAGCTCGAACAGCATGGGATTCCGTTGCGTCAGCGACGGAGCGCAGCCGTGAGGCCGGCCTGGCTGCTCGCCAGCGCGCTGCTCGGCGCCTCGCTGTTCGGCGCGGTTCCGGCGCTGGCGCGCGACGGCGACCCGCCGGCGTCCATCTACCAGCTCGAGGCAAAGCTCACGGACCAGGCCGGCCGGGCGCGCGGCCTCGATCTGTATCGCGGACAGCCGGTGCTGGTGACGATGTTCTATGCGAGCTGTCCCGCCACCTGCCCGCTGATCATCGATACGCTGCGCGCCACGGAGCGCGAGCTCACGCCGGCGCAGCGCGCCGGTTTGCGCGTGCTGATGATTTCCATCGATCCGCAGCGCGACACCCCGGCCGCGCTGCACGAGCTCGCCGAGACGCGCCACATCGACACCTCGCGCTGGACGCTGGCGCGCGCGGACGCGGCGACGGTCCGCAGCATCGCCGCCCTGCTCGACGTGCAATACCGGCAACTGCCGAGCGGAGACTTCAATCATTCCACCGTGATCGCGCTGCTGTCGCCGCGCGGCGAGATCGAGGCCAGCAGCTCGACGCTCGGACATGCCGACCCGGTGCTGCTCGCGAAGCTGCGCCGATAGATCCGCCACTGCCCAGGGTCGCGGCCCTGTGACATAGTTGCCGCATGCGAAGCGCACCACTGAAGCCGTGAGCGCCGATCAACGCGTCGAACGCCGTTGGGGCGCGCGCCTGCCGGTCGACCTTCCGGTCCGCCTTGCCCTGCCCAAGGGACGCATCGAAGACGGTCGCCTGCGAAACCTGAGCATCAGTGGCGCGCTCATCGAATGCGTCGCCGAGCTGCCGACGTTCACGCCCCTGCGTGTCGAAATCCAGGTCGATGCCTCGACGGCCATCCACCTCGGTGCGCGCGTGGTGCGCGCGGAACATCCCTGCCTCGGCGTCGAGTGGCGCGACGTGCCGCCACAGGCGTTGACCAACCTGCTGAGCCGTCACTCCGCCTGAGGCGGCTCGTCGGCTGCCGCCACTGCCTTGCCGGGCATCGCGGCACGCCAGACGGTGTTGCCCACGTCATCGGCCACCAGCAATGCGCCTCGATGGTCGAGGACGACGCCCACGGGACGCCCCCAGGCATCACCGTCACCGCTCACGAAGCCCGTGAGCACGTCGATCGGCATGCCATTCGGCTGGCCGTCCGCGAAGGGTACGAACACCACCTTGTAACCCGCCGGGATCGCGCGATTCCACGAGCCGTGCTCGCCGACGAACATGCCGTGCGCGAAACGCGCGGGCAGCAGGGTCTCGCCGGCATACGCCAGGCCGAGCGCCGCGACGTGTGCTCCCAGCGCATAGTCGGGCGGAATGGCCCTGGCCACGAGGTCCGGTCGCGGCGGCTGGACACGCTCGTCTACGTGCTGGCCGAAGTAGCTGTATGGCCAGCCGTAGAACGCTCCGCGCTTCACCGAGGTGAGATAGTCGGGCACGAGGTCATCGCCGAGCTCGTCGCGTTCATTGGCGACGGTCCACAACTGCCCGGTCTGCGGCTCCCAGGCCATGCCGTTCGGATTGCGGATGCCGGTGGCGAACAACTGCTTCTCGCCCGTGGCCACGTCCACTTCCCAGATGGCGGCGCGGCCCTGCTCGGCGGCGATACCGTTCTCGGCCGCGTTGCTGTTCGAGCCGACCGTCGCGTAGAGCTTGCTGCCGTCCGCGTTCGCGATGATGTTCTTGGTCCAGTGATGATTGATGTCGCCGGCGGGCAGATCGGTGAGCCGGGCGCCGCTGCCGGCGATCTGCGTGGCGCCGGCGGTGTAGTGGAACTTGAGGATGACATCGGTGTTCGCGACGTAGAGGTCGTCGCCGACGAGCGCCATGCCGAATGGCGAATGGAGTCCGGCGAGAAACTCGCTCTTCAGCTCCGCGACGCCGTCGCCGTCCGCGTCGCGCAGCAACGTGATGCGATCCGGCGACGGCACGCCCGCGCCGGCCTTCTCCTGCATGGCGCGCATCACCTTGCCCTTGATGCCCTTGCCGTCCTCGGGGCGCACGGGCGCATTGGTCTCGGCCACCAGCACGTCGCCGTTGGGCAGCGTGTAGAGCCAGCGCGGATGCGTGAGGCCGCTCGCGAAGGCCGTCACCTCGATGCCGTCCGCCGCCCGGGGTCTGGCTCCGGCCGGCCAGCCCTTCGCCTCGGCCACCTGCACGATCGGGATGGCGCGCTCGTCGGGCGCATCCAGGGTTGGGCGCGGACCCACCGTTTCCGGCGGCGAGGGCACCGGACCTCGTTCGGCGGGCCCGACATGGCAGCCGTCCAGGGTGAGCAGCGCCAGCAGTGAGGCGCCCAGCCGAGATTTGCGCATGCCTGGCACCCTAGGCCCGACCGGCGTTCCCCGGGACGGGCGCCGCACGCCGGTGACTGTAGGAAGCCACCGCGGTTCCCGGTAGTTAGCATTCGCGCCCTGTTGCCGGCCGCGGCCGCATCGGCCGGCGGGCGGACGCCGGGCGAGGTCGCATCGAACCGGCCCTGCCCTTGGAGTTACTCAGCGTCTCCGCGCGGGGCGGTGGCTTCACCCTGAGTCGAGGCGCCCGGTATCGCCGCCGCTAACATCCTGCGGACGGCGGAACCTGGGAGGACGCATGAAATCTCGAATCATGGCCGCGTTGACGATCCTGGCCTGCCTGGCCGGCGCTGCCGCCGTACCCGCGGTTTCCAAAGGACCGCGGTTGTACGTGCTCGATTGCGGCGACATCAAGCCCATGGATCCGACGCTGTTCGGGCTCAGGAAAGAGGAGATCGCCGGAGACGGCAGCTTCGTCACGCCCTGCTATCTCATCGTGCATCCGAAGGGCACGCTGATGTGGGATGTGGGCCAGGTGCCGGATGCGCAGATTCCCGGCGACGGCACCGAAGTGGTGGTGCAGGATCTCCTCAGGTCGAGGAAAAAGCTGCTGCCGCAGCTCGAGGCGCTGGGCTACCAGCCGGCGGACATCACCTATCTGGCGATGTCTCACTACCACCTCGACCACACCGCCAACGCCAATCTGTTCGTCGGCTCCACCTGGATCGTGCAGCAGGCCGAGTACGACGCCATGTTCGGCGACAAGGACTTCGCCATCCGCGACCCGTCGAGCTACGACAAGCTGAAGGATTCGAAGCGCATCACGCTGAACGACGCGGACCATGACGTGTTCGGCGACGGCACCGTGGTCATCAAGTCCGCCCCCGGGCACACGCCCGGCCACCAGATGCTGTTCCTGCGGCTGAAGAAATTCGGACCGCTGCTGCTCGAAGGCGATCTGTACCACCTGCCCGAGGAGCGCACGCTCGATCGCGTGCCGACCTTCGACTTCGATCCGGCAATGACCCGCGCAACGCGCGTGAAGACCGAGGCATTCCTGCGCAAGACCGGCGCGACGATGTGGATCCAGCACGATCCACCAACCAACGCGAAGCTGCGCAAGGCGCCGGAGTTTTACGACTGAATGGGGACATTCCTCATTTTCGTTGTCACACTCCGGACCGGCGCGAAAACCATCTAGATAGGCCAGGCGGCGCCGGGCCTGCATCCTCACGTACGGGCAAGGCGGCTTCCGGTCGAGTTCATAGGAAAAACCCTGTAGGCCGTGAGCGTGTGCAGGCGCAATATGTGCGCGTCGTTAGCACAGGGAGGAACGCGATTGGCACGCAAGGCCTGGTCCGTCATCTGCGGCGCTCTGGTTGCACTCCCCTGCGCCGCCAACAATGCCACACCCGACGAGTTGGACACGTTGAAGCGCATGAGCTTCGAGGAGCTCATGAACGTCGAGGTCACCTCGGTGTCGCGGACCAAAGAGCCGCTGCGCGACGCGGCCGCCGCCGTCGCCATCGTCACGCACGACGACATCCGCCGCTCCGGCGCCACCAACATCCCCGATGCGCTGCGCCTTGTTCCGGGCATCCACGTGGCCGAACAGACCGCGAGCTCCTGGGCCATGAGCGCACGCGGCTTCAGCAATGTGAATTCCGAGAAGCTGCTGGTGCTGTCGGATACGCGCAGCATCTACACGCCGCTGGTTTCGGGCGTGGCCTGGGACGTGCAGGATTACCTGCTCGACGACATCGAACGCATCGAGGTGATCCGCGGTCCGGGCGCGGCGCTGTGGGGCTCAAATGCGGTCAACGGCGTCATCAACATCACGACGCGCAGCGCCCGCGACACGCACGGCCTGTTCGCGCTCGCGAGTGCCGGGACTTTTGACCGGTATTCGGCCGCGCTGCGCTACGGCGCCGAAACGGACGGTGGCGTGAACTACCGCGTGTTCGGCAAGTTCTTCGACCGCGACGGCACCGATCATCCGTCGCTCGCCGAAGATGACGACTGGCGCATGGGCCACGTGGGCTTTCGCACGGACTGGGACGGCGGCTCGCAGGATTCGTTCACCGTGCAGGGGGACGCCTACCAGGCGAAGGCGGGCCAGCTCGCGCCCGCCGTCACCGTGATCGGCCGCGAGGGGCCCACAGGTCCGCTCGACGTGGACCTGAGCGGCGGCAATCTGCTCGCCCGCTGGCGACGCAGCGCAGGCGACCACTCCGACATGCAGCTGCGCGCCTACTACGACTACACGCGGCGCGACGATCCGAGCTACCGCGACACGCTGCACACCTTCGACCTCGACTTCCAGAGGCAACTTGCGGCCTGGAGTCGCCATGAAATCCTCTGGGGCGCGGCCTACCGCCTGACCTCGAACCGCAACACTCCCGGCCTGATCTTCGCGCTGGATCCCGAGGAGTCGAACGATCAGCTCTTCAGCGGCTTCATCCAGGACCAGATCGCGCTGGCGAATGCCTGGCGGCTGACGCTGGGCACCAAGCTCGAGCACAACGACTTCAGCGGATTCGAGGTGCAACCCAGCGTGCGCATTGCCTGGGTGCCCACCGAAAGCCAGACGCTGTGGTCGGCGGTGTCGCGCGCGGTGCGCGTGCCGACGAGATTCGAGCGCGACATCGCGATCGACGTGTCCGATCCGGCAGGCGATCCGGTCATCCGCCTGCTGGGCACCGACGACTTCGATTCCGAGAAGCTGATCGCCTACGAGGCCGGCTATCGCTGGCGGCCGGTCGAAAAACTCTCGCTGGACCTCGCGCTCTTCTACAACGACTACGACAAGCTGTCCTCGCTCGAATTCGGCACGCCGTTCGTCGATCCGGCCGACGGCCGCACCGTGATCCCGGTGGTCAACACCAACCTGATGGACGGCAGGACCTACGGCGCCGAGCTGCTGGCCGAATGGCAGCCGCTGCCGCAGTGGCGCCTGACGGCAAACTACTCGTACATCGACATGGACCTGACGCCGCTCGCGCAGGACTTGAACCGCAACGAATGGGTGGAAGGCTCGACCCCGCGCAACCTGGCCGGGCTGCGCTCGTTGCTGACGCTGGGTGCGATCGAGATCGACGCGCAGTACCGCCACCAGTCGCGCATCCGCTCGCTGCCGCTCATCGTCACCGGCGAGGGCATCGCCGCCTATTCCGAGCTCGACCTGCGCTTGGGATGGCACGCATCGGATCAATGGAGCCTGTCGCTGGTCGGCCAGAACCTGCTCCACGACCGGCACGTCGAGTTCGGGCCGCCCGAGGAACGCGGCGCCCTGGAGCGCGCCGCCTACGTGAAAGTTGAATGGCGCCTCTGAGCCGGCGCATTTTCGCGGCGTGGCTGGCCGCGATGCTGTGCAGTCCGCCGGCCCCGGCGGCGATGCCTGCCGGCGAGTACCAGGTCAAGGCCGCCTATCTGTTCAACTTCAGCCAGTTCGTCGAGTGGCCGGCCGCAGCCTTCGGCTCGCCCACCGCCCCCTTCGTCATCGGCATCGTCGGCGAGGACCCCTTCGAGGGGGCGCTCGACAGCGTGGTGCGCGGCGAGAAGCTCGACGGTCATCCGCTGCTGGTGCGCCGTTTTGCCAATGCCGACGAGGTCACGGACTGCAACATCGTGTTCGTCGCCCGCGGCCAGGCGGCGCTGCTCGACGACACGCTGCGCGCGCTGCGCGGCCGGCACGTGCTCACCGTCACGGATGCGCCCGGCGCCGAGGACCGCGGCGCGATGATCGTGCTGTTCACCGACAACAACCGCATCCGCATGCGCATCAACCTCGCCGCGGCACGCGCCAGCCGGCTGACCATCAGCTCCAAGCTGCTGCGGCCGGCAGAGGTCATCAATGCCGGGGGTGCGTCATGAGCCGGCCGGCAATGCCGATCCGTCGCAAGCTCAGCTCGATCACGCTCATCACCACCGGCTTTGCGCTGCTCGTTACCACGGTGCTGTTCCTGGTCGGAGAAGTCCTCGCCATCCGCAGCGCCAGCCTGCAGCAACTGCGCATCCTCAGCGAGGCCATCGCATCCAACAGCACCGCGGCGCTGGCCTTCGACGTCCCCGAGGACGCGCGCGGCGTGCTCGAGGCGTTCCGGGCCGATCCGCACATCGTCGCCGCCGCGCTGTACAAGCGCGACGGGCAGCTCTTCGTCACGTATCCGCAGCAGCCGCCCGCCGGTGCCGTGCCGGCGGCCGTCGGCCAGACCGGCTATCGTTTCGACGGCCCGGCGCTCACCGGCGTGGCCGCCGTGAGCGAGGGCAATCGTGCGCTCGGCACGCTGTACGTGCGCTCGGACATGAGCGCCGTCTACGACCGGCTGATGTTCTACGGGCTGATGGCGCTGCTGGTGATCGGCCTGGCGCTGCTCGCGGCGTGGATCGTGTCGCGCCGGCTGCAGCGCGAGCTGTCGGCGCCGATCCTCGAGCTCGCCGCCACCGCGAAACTGGTCTCCGACCGCCACGACTATCGCGTGCGCGCCGCGCCGGTGGGCATCAACGAGCTCGACGACCTGACCGACGCCTTCAATCACATGCTCGGCCAGACCGAACAGTACGAGCGGCGCATGAGCGCGCAGGTGAGCCGGCTCGGGTTGCTGCAACAGATCACGCACAGCATCGGCTCGCGGCACGACCTCAACAGCATCTTCCAGGTGGTGCTGCGCAGCCTCGAGGAACACCTGCCGATCGACTTCGGCTGTGTATGCCTGCACGACGCATTCGACGGCACGGTGAGCGTGGAGAGCGTGGGCGCCGCGAGCGTGGCGCGCTTCCAGCTCCTGGGGCTCGTGCCCGGCACGATCTTTCCCGTCGGGCACAACGGCCTGTATCGGGCCATCAACGGCACGCTGATCTACGAGCCGGACACTTCCCAGGTGCCGTCGCCGTTCACGCGGCGCTTCGCCGAGGCGGGATTGCTGTCGCTGGTGATCGCGCCGCTGACCGTGGAGTCGCACGTGTTCGGCGTGCTGGTCGCGGTGCGCCGCGAGAAGGAGGCCTTCTCGAGCGGCGATTGCGAATTCCTCAAGCAGTTGAGCGAACACGTGGCCCTCGCCTCGCACCAGGCGCAGCTCTACTCCTCGCTGCAGCACACCTACGAGGACCTGCGCCGCAGCCAGCAGACCGCCATGCAGACCGAACGCCTGCGCGCGCTCGGCGAAATGGCCAGCGGCATCGCGCACGACATCAACAATGCCATCTCGCCGATCTCGCTGTATTCGGAGCTGCTGCAAAATTCCGAGCCGCAACTGTCCGAGGCGGGGCGCACGCGGCTGGGCACGATCCGGCGCGCCATCGAGGACGTGGCCGGCACCATCGACCGCATGCGCGAGTTCTATCGGCCGCGCGAGGAGGCGCGTGATTTCACGCGGCTCGACATCCCCGGCTGCATCGCGCAGGTGCTGCGCCTCACCGAGCCGCGCTGGCGCGCCCTGCCGCAGGAGCGCGGCCTCATGGTGGAGCTGCGCCAGGAGCTCGCCTCCTCGCTGCCCGAGATGATGGGCGACGAAGTGGAATTCCGCGACGCACTGACCAACCTCGTGTTCAACGCCGTCGACGCCATGCCCGAAGGCGGCGTGCTCACGTTGCGCGCGCGCGAGCACGCGGGCGAGGACGGGCGCCGCGGCGTGATCGTCGAGGTGGGCGACACCGGCATCGGCATGGACGCGGAGACCGTGCGTCGCTGCATCGAGCCCTTCTTCACGACCAAGGGCCAGCGCGGCACGGGCCTCGGCCTGGCCTCCGTCTACGGCATGTTGCAGCGTCACGACGCGCGGCTCGAGATCGACAGCGCGCCCGGCAAGGGCACGACCATGCGCATGATCTTCCCCGCGTTCGTCGACGAAGCCGAAGCCACCGCGCCACGCAGCACGGCCGCCGCTCCCGGGCGCCGCCTGCGCATCCTCGTGGTGGACGACGATCCCATCCTGATCCGCTCGCTGCGCGACGTGCTGGAGGCCGACGGCCATCACCTCGAGACCGCGCTCGGCGGGCAGGCCGGCATCGAATCCTTCGCCGCCGCGAACGGCACCGACAAATCCTTCGCCGTCGTCATCACCGATCTCGGCATGCCGCGCGTGGACGGGCGCAAGGTGGCGGCCGCGATCAAGGGGCTGTCGCCTTCGACGCCCATCATCCTGCTCACCGGCTGGGGGCAGCGGTTGCTCGACGAGAAGGACATCCCGCCCAACGTCGATCGCGTGCTCAGCAAGCCGCCGCGGCTCAATCAGCTGCGCGCCGCACTCGCCGATCTCGTCAATTAGCCATACATAGCTGATTCAATGCATAGGATGAACGAAGCGCACGAAGTGCAGCCTCAGCATTGGGTACTGCATTCCCAAGCGCATCCAGCCGGGCCTGACGTGCTCGGATCTGCTGGTCGGTCGTCGGGCCTCTCGCGTTCCAGTACAACGCGGGCCCGATCCGGGCGACGCTCGACAACGGCATTGCTTCCTTGACGTTCATCGCACGCGTCAAGAGAAGTCCAACACAATCCGCGCGACTCTCGTCGGCATCGATCTCTCCTTGCGAACCCAGCGCGATATGGGCGACTTCGTGCGCCATGGCGAATGAAAGGCGGTCAACGACACACTGCGAGGGAAGTACCCAGCCCTTTGCGAGACGCGACGCAAGCTTCTTGTCCACAACTTCGAGAATCGCCCCGATTCCAGCTGCAATGCCGGTGCGACCCACGCGCCTGTCGACCGCGTCCACACTGAGCGAATCAAAGAACGGGCTCAGCTTCAGAATCGCACGCGCATCCGGATCCAGCTGGAGCTGGCTATCCAATGCGGCCAGATCGATTGCATGGGCATGAAGCAGGACCAGCAGCTTTCCGAACGTCAATCGATCCATCTGGAGTTCGGAAGTTGCATCCTCGGCCTGACCCTCTGCATGCGCCAGGCACCGGGAATATTCATTCAGAAGAATGGGTTCGGAAAGCACGATGCGCGGCGAGCCACCTTGCCACGTGGCCTGGATTCGATATGCGTCGGCTCCCAACGTCAGCAAACCCGGAGCCAGCAGATTGGCGATGGTATCGGCATCCCCCGCCTGTAGTGAGACCTGGGCCGTCGGATCCGCCAGTCGCTTGAGAAATTCCGTGGCAGCTGGAGCCTCCGGCCCTGACTTCTTCCTCCTGCCACCAAATTCAAAGCCGAAGACCGATATGCTGGCATCCTCCCACGAACTCTTCGGTTGAAAGGCCGGAGCCTCGGGGAAAATGACGTTCACCTTCTGCAGGAAGGGTTTGGCGAGGATCCCCGTGGTAGCTGACAACTCGGATATCCGTCGCTGCATGGCCTCGACAATGACGCTTGGAAGCGGCCGCTTGCTGCGCCTCATGGCAAGGGTCGCGCGATCTCCCCAGCCACTGCCCAAATCACCATACTCGCCGTACCTCAGTGGAAACAATGTTCGCCACCAGTCAAACGAACCCGACTCCTGTCCCGCGATATAGGCGACCTGGTAGTCCACGAGGCGCAGGAGCGGCTGCGACTCGAATTTGGTGGGCGTGTAGAGCAGGTAGTCGAGAGAATTCAACGGAGCGCGCTCGAAGAGGACCCGGCAGAAAAGGTTTTCTCGGCCTTGCAGCAGCGGGCAGACGTTTTGCGAATACATCTGCAAAATGGCGACCTCCGGATTCTGAGACGTCGGAACGTCCAGCTTTTTCCTGGTCGACTTCGGCTCGCGTTTGCGAAGCCAACCAGCGATCGAGTCCGGTGACTGCACCGAGATGAACGTGCTTTCCCGACCGAATCGAACGAGCAGCACGGACCTCAGAAACGCATTTACTTCACGGTATGCAGCCTCACGATCGAATCCTCCGGGCGCCACGATCTTCGAGACCGCGATCGGCAGGACGGTGCTGGCCTCCGTGTCCGAATCGTTCGTGAATTTCTGCGACAGACGGCGGGCGTATTCAAGCATGCAGATATCGAGCAGCTGTGCATACGCGAAACCAGCAGCGCAGCCCGGCTGCAGCTTGCGCTTGCAGGAGTCCTGAGCGGCGCGCCAGTCGCGAGCGACAGCGGTCGACGTGCTCATGACAGTCAGCTTGTGCAGGAAGTACGCCTCGTCGACCGCGATACTCGAATCTGCCGTGTAGAGTCGAGGTGGCTGCAATACGACCCGCGCCATGTAGGCCTCTTCGAGCCATGATGGCCAGGATTCCGCGGCGTGACAGCTTGCCGCCCACACCAGCAGCAGCAATGAAAGCCGCGTCGCTGCCGCACGCCGGACAGAACGCTGCATCTGGCAGCCGTCCTTGCCGGCTAGGGCAGTGGCTGGTACGTAGACATCGCCAGTGGAGCTTCTAGGGGCACAAGATCGAAGTTCGCAGATCCGTCGATGCCGCTCGAAGTCTGCACGAGCTTTTCCGCCTTGAAGCAAACCCGAAGTGGGTGCTCCACCGTCTTCTGGAGTGTGTACGAGCGCTTGCGGTCGACTTCCGGCTTGCCTTCAGAAAGCGTGACCGTGAATTGCCCGCCGACATTGGCCTCGCCGCCCAGATCAGCCAACAGATCGGATGTCACCGTGTACTTCAGATCTTTGGCAGCGATCGCCTCCCGAATCAGGTAGTAGGTAGATCCGGCTTCCCGGTGCGGATATGTCGCGAACCAGGTCTTCGCCCGGACCGCGTCGACGTCGTAAGTGAGTTCCTTGATCGCATTTCCATAGTCCGCGTCCACGACGTAGGTCTTGGTTGCACCCGCGGACACGTTTCCAGTCACACCGCTCTTCAGTTTGAGCAGCCCGGCCGCCAGCCCCAGATTGGTTACGAAGTTCGAATGCACCGCCCCGATTGCGACCTGGCCGCGAGTCACGCCAACCTCCTTCGAAAGATCTATGGTCCCGTATGTCGCCCCCGACTTGTCCTGCCGGAATATCGTTCCGGGCGCGTCGAAGTCCGAGGCGGTCGCCATGCATTGCCAGCCCTTCCCCAACAATGGGGACATGGCCCTGTTCTCGCTGTCGATAGCGCAACTCGAACATGCCGCGATCACGAGCACACCGCAAAGCCACTTTTTCATTGGAGTTCTCCCTGGCCTCGAAGAATACTATGCGAGCACTGCCTAGCTATCAATCATGAAATCGAGTCGGCGAGCCGCGGCGGATATCACGAGCAACCATGTCGAATCTCAGCCCCACCTCACTTGCGCTGCGCGGCGCGGCGCTGACCTTCGTCGACGATCCGCTGCGCGTCGGCGTCGAGGCCGCGATGCGCTACGAATCCGACGCCATCGTCGCGATGGCGGACGGCCGCATCACGCACTTCGGGCCCGCCGGCGAAGTCGCGCCAGCACTTCCGCCCGGCGTCCGCGCGCGCGACAACGGTGCGCACACGCTCATGCTGCCGGGCTTCATCGACTGCCACGTGCACTATCCGCAGATCGGCATCATCGGCGCCCACGGCGAGCAACTGCTCGACTGGCTGAACAAGTACACCTTCGTCGCCGAGCAGAAGTTCGCCGACCCC
>DASTRL010000174.1:0-2707 GCA_035761265.1 Steroidobacteraceae bacterium | reverse complement strand
TCCCCGGCACCGATTTCCCGTTTTCCTTCCCCGGCACCACTAAATCGCCGGCACCGCTCAGGCGGTTTCGCTGTCTTCGTGGAGGCGCGTGAGGAAGAGAGTGACCTGCGCTTCGGCTTCTTCGGCGTTCATCAGGCGCTGCTCGACCAGCATGCGCGCCATGTCGCGCATCGAGCGTTCGCCGTTGATCAGCGCCAGCAGGAAGGCGTGCACGCGGCTCGAAATCGCCTGCATCTCGAAGGCACGAGTCCGCGGCACCGGCAGATCCGGCTGCAGCAGCCATGCCGGCAGTTCCCGCGCGCGCGGCGCCTGCGCGGCAGGGCCGGACTTGCGCGCCACCCAGCTCACGACATTCTCGAGCCGCGAATGGCGGCTCGCGGGCGAGCGCATGTAGGGCAGCGTCGCCTGGCGCACCTGCACGTCGCTGAAGCCGGCCTGCGGAAGCATTTCCATCACTTCATCGAGCCCGATCCGATCCACGTGCGCGGCGCGCGAGAACGACAGCGAGCCCGAATTGATCCAGCGCCCGCCGGGTTTCAACAGCAGATTCACGCGCGCGGCCACGCGCGCGAACGGCTCGCCGATGATGTCGATGAACCAGGGCGTGACCACAGTGTCGAACGCGCCATCCGCAAAGGGCGAATGCAGCGCATCCGCCGCCACCAGCATCAGCCCCGCGCGCGCCGCGCCCGGCGATTCGAGCCGGCGCAGCACCGCCGATTCACCGAGCGGCGCGATGGGAAATTCGTACAGCTCGAGCGCCCGCCCGGCGAACATCTCGCGCGCGACGAACAGCAGCAGCGGATTGAAATCCGTGGCCACCGTGAGCGCCGCGTCGCCCGCCTGGTGCAGGTCGTAGGCAAGCCGCCCCGCGCCAGCACCCTGCACCAGGGTCAGCCCGAGTCCGCGCGCCCCCGCAAGCTGCATCAGCTCGGCCAGCGCCGCGGCGTTCTCCTCCGCGCCCCACGACCAGTCGCGGTGCAGGTTGACGTAGTAGTTAGTCAACCCCTGTTCGAGCGGCAAGCGCGTGCCCAGCCCGCGGTGCGTGGCTTCGCCGATCGCGGATTGCCCGAGGTCCAGTGGTGCGAGCAGCCCGCCCAGCCTGCGCACCTGGTCTTCGTGCGCCGCCGCCAGGTGCAATAGCCGCCGCCGCGTCGCATGGCCGACTCCCGAATCCCCGGCCGCCGCGCGCATCGCCACCGCCTCCGAACCCAGGAACTGGTTCAGCAGGTTCAGGCGCCCGCGCCATTCGGCGAGCGCCTGCCGCGGCTCGGGAAACAACCAGGGAATTTCCCCGATCACCGGATACCCGCTGCTGCAGGCTCCGCAGGTCCATCCGGCGCGCGTCGGCGCGAGAGACCCGCGGCGGCAGCGCGGGCAGGCCAGCACAGCGGCAAGGGACGACGCGCTCGATGGATTGGGGTCGGACACCGGGCCGCAATGCTGGCGGCGGCGACGGCGGCGGTCAACCACCGCCGCCGCACGCGTGACACGTCGAGAAGATTCGTGACACGCGGCCGGAACCCGGTCGGCGAAGCGGCAATTTGCGCCGGGTTGGGCGAGAATCACACGGTCCCGCAACACAGGTCTCTCCGATAAAAGTGCTCGACTCCGTCGTCGCGGCCGAAACGCCCGAAGGCATCCTGTTGGAAATGCGCCCGGCAGGATTGAGCGCGCGTTTCTGCGCGTTCGTCATCGACGGGCTCATCTGCCTGGCCATCGCCTATGGCGCCGCGTTCGTGGCCGGGATCATGGGCGGGCTCGGCTATGGCTTCTGGCTGATCCTCACGTTCGTGCTCATCTGGCTGTACCCGGTGTTTTTCGAGCTCAGCCGCTCCGGCGCCACTCCCGGCAAGCGCACCATGGGCCTCAAGGTGGTCATGGACAACGGCCTGCCGGTCACCCCGGCGGCGGCGATGACGCGCAACCTGCTGCGATTCGCCGATTTCCTGCCGTTCGGATTCACCGCCGCATTCGTCTGCATGCTGGTGCGCGCCGACGGGAAACGGCTCGGCGACCTCGCCGCCGCGACGCTGGTCGTGCACCAGCCCCGCCCCGCGCCCAAGGCCGTGCTCGACATGGTGACGCCGATCGCGCCGGCGAGACCCCTGTCGCTGCGCGACCAGTCGGCGGTCATCGCGCTGGCGGCACGCGCGCCGACGCTGACCATCGAAAGGCTCGAGGAGCTCGCGACGCTGGCCGCCCCGGTGCAGGGCGAGCAGCGCGAGCCGCAGGAGCAGGTCACGCGGCGCGTACTCGGCGTGGCGCAATGGTTGTTGGGCAGGCGCTCGTGACCCCGCTGCACTTCGAACAGTTGTATCGCGCCGAGTGGGACGAACTCGATTCGCAGCTCACGCTGATCATGGATCGCCGCGAAAAGAAGCAGGCCGCCGGTGCCTTGCGCGGCGAACGCATCGCGGAGCTGTATCGGCGCGCCTGCGAGCACCTGGCGCTGGCCCGCGCCCGCAACTATCCGCGCTACCTGCTCGACCGCCTCGAGCGACTCACGGCCGACGCGCACCAGATCATCTACCAGCGCCGCGAATTCGGCCTGGCGCGCATCCGGCAGGCGATCCTCACGGACTTTCCGCGCGCGGTTCGCGCCCATGCGGCCTATGTGTGGACGTCGGCGGCGCTGTTCTTCCTGCCGATGCTGCTCGTCGGATGGCTGGTGTGCCCGCGGCCGGGCCTGATCCTCTCGGTGACC
>DASTRL010000173.1:0-10926 GCA_035761265.1 Steroidobacteraceae bacterium | reverse complement strand
CTTCCGATTTTTGGCGCTTCAACTAGCTTTGAGTCTCTTTGTAAGACATACAGCGGAGATATCCCATTTACGGTGATCCTCGACGAATTGGTTCGCCGAGGGTGTGTCAAGGTGGAACGAGGTGGACGGAAAGTTGCATTGACCTCACCCAGTGGGTCAACAGAGCGAATTCTGCGGTGCCAAGCGACATTGGCCTTTGCAACTTCACTACTAGGAGATGCGCTTTCTCAGGATGCTGTTCTCTTGAGAAGGGCAGAAAAAATTGGTACTTCGCGAGATCTCTCCGACGCATATGTCGAGAGCGCAATTGTCGGCCGTCTCTCAGAATTGTTAGACGAGTTGCCGCGGCAATTCGTTCGAAAGGGTCGAGCGGGTCGGAATATTCTGGATGTATTCGCACTCGTAGTTCGAAACACAAAGACGGGTGACAAAGGGGAGCGGACATGATTTCACGCTCAAAGCGCGCAAAATATTTTGGTGGTGCGTTAACCGCAGTCTGTGAACTGATGCGCTCATACGGAATATCAAAGCAAAGGGCACAAGAAGAATTTTATGCTGCGCTTGAGCGGGGCTATGCCGTCGGCAGAATGAGTCCGAGTCGAGAAGTGCGTCCGATTACACGGCTAGCTGATGTTTGTACCCGCTGGCACCTGGAAAAGGAGTTTACCGATCGAGAGGGAAATCCGCGTCCGCTAACCTGGAACGGGAAAGATGGTTCATTGCTAAAGTTGGCGAAAGCTGTCTCTGGACCAAACACGGCTCGCCAAGTAGTTCGTGACTTGATTTCAAGAAAGCTCGTTAAGGAGGTATCCAAGAATAGTTGGATCCCAAAAGCGAAGATTGTGGCGCCGTCTGGGTTGGATCACGCTCAGACACTTCGCACTGCAACCATGATGGGTCGCCTGATTCGCACGATCGCTCACAACACCGGTCTTAAGTATCGCGGCCCCGTGCTTCTCGAAGTCATGGCCCAGGTGCCTAAGCTTCCCACTCGTGATATTCCCGAATTTAGGCGATTCACAAAGGCGCACGGTCTCATTTTCGCCAAGACAGTCGATGACTGGCTCGAATCGAGAAACATACTTCGATCAAAGCGAAGGCGCATCTCGACGAGGGAAGCTGGAATTGTCGCCTTCGCGTTTCACGAGCCAAGTTGCGATTGATTTAGCTCGTAGACCATCTCATTGCTTTGGCAATTCCTCCCTCAACGCCCTCCGCAAAATCTTCCCCACATTCGTCTTCGGCAGCTCCTTCCTGAAGTACACGTGCTTCGGCACCTTGTACCCCGTGAGCGACTTCTTGCAGTGCTCGATGAGCTCCTGCTCCGTCAGATTCGGATCCTTCTTCACCACAAACAGCGCAACGACCTCTCCTGATTTCTCATCCGGCTGCGCGATGGCTGCTGCTTCGAGCACGCCCGGATGCGTGACGGCTACGCTCTCGATCTCGTTCGGATAGACGTTGAATCCGGACACGAGAATCATGTCTTTCTTCCGGTCTTCGATGAACACCAGGCCGCGTTCGTCGATGCGGCCGATGTCGCCGGTCCGCAGCCAGTCCTTGCCGATCATCACCTTTGCGGTTTCGTCGGGTCGATTCCAGTAGCCGGCCATCACCTGCGGTCCGCGCACGCAGATTTCGCCTACCACGTTGATGCCGAGTTCGTTGCCGTCGTCATCGCGGATGCTGATTTCGGTCGACGGTATGGGAAGGCCGATCGAGCCGTTGAAATCCTCGCCCGGCAGATTGATGCACGCCGCCGGCGAAGTTTCGGTGAGTCCCCAGGCCTGGGTGAGAATGTTCCCGGTCACCTCTTTCCACCGGCGCGCGACGGACTCCTGCACGGCCATCCCGCCGCCGAGCGTCACCTTGAGCTCGCTGAAATCGAGCTTCTCGAATCCGGGCGTGTGCAGCAGTGCATTGAACAGCGTGTTCACGCCGCTGATGAACGTGAACTTGTACTTGCGCAGTTCGGCGACGAACGCGGGGAAATCTCGTGGATTGGTGATCAGGATATTGCGCCAGCCGAGCACGACGAACAGCAGGCAGTTCGCCGTCAAAGCGAAGATGTGATACAGCGGCAAGGCGGTGATCAGAGTCTGCGTATCTCGCGGAAACGAGGGTTTGATCCACTCCGTCGCCTGCAGCACGTTGGCGACCATGTTGCCGTGGGTGAGCATCGCGCCCTTGGCGACGCCAGTGGTGCCGCCGGTGTATTGCAGGAACGCGATGTCGTCGTGCGTCAGCGTTACCGGCTGCATGCGTGCGCGCGCGCCGGTCTTCAGCGCGTCCCGGAAAGACCAGGCTCCCGGCAGGCTGAAAGGCTTGACCTGCTTGCGCTTGTGACGCACCACCCAATTGACGATTGCGCCCTTGGGGAAGCCGAGCATCTCGCCGACGCTCGTGACCACCACGTGTTTGATCGGCGTGTGCGCGATCACTTCCTGCAAGACGTGCGCGAAGTTCTCCAGGATGACGATCACGGTGGCGCCGGAGTCCGCGAGCTGGTGCTCGAGTTCGGGCGCCGTGTAGAGCGGATTCGTGTTGACCACGGTCATGCCGGCGCGCAGCGCCCCGTGCACGGCGATCGGGTATTGCAGTACGTTCGGCATCATCACGGCGACCCGATCGCCCTTCTTGAGCCCGCAGGCGCTCTGCAGAAACGAGCCGAACTGGGCGGAGTAGACGTCGAGCTCGCCGAACGTGATGGCCTTGCCCATCTGCACGTAGGCGTCGCGGACCGAGTGGATGGCCAGGCCGCGCTCGATCATCTCCTTCAGCGAAGGATATTCATCGACATTGATCTCGGGGCGGACACCCGGCGGATACGACTTGAGCCAATGCTTTTCCACGAACACCCCTCGGCTGAGGGTGTCGAGGCTAGCCTGCGGGTTGACGCGGAGCAACTAGCAGTGACTTGAGTTTGGGCCAGACGTTTTCGAGCATCTGCGGCTGGCCGGCGGCGTTGGCATGAATGCCGTCCGCCTGCATCCATTCCCGCTTGAGCGCCACCTGGTCCAACAGGAACGGCACGAACGCGACCGGGTACTTGGCAGCCAGGCCCGTGAACATGTCGCGGAACTCCTGCGCGTACCGCGCGCCGTAGTTAGGAGGCAGCATCATGCCGACGAGCAACACCTTCGCCTTCGCCGCGCGCGACCGCTCGATGATGCGGGCGAGATTGTCGCGGCTGGACGCAAGCGGCAGGCCGCGCAAGCCGTCGTTGCCGCCCAATTCGACGATCACGACCGACGGCTTGTGCGTCTCGAGCGCGCGCGGCAGCCGCGCCAATCCGCCCTGCGTGGTCTCGCCGCTCACGCTGGCGTTGACCACGCGGTATCCGTACCCTTCCTCGGTGAGCCGTTTGCCGAGCAGGCTGACCCAGCTCTGCTGCATCTTGATGCCATAGCCTGCGCTCAGGCTGTCGCCAAGCACCAGGATGGTGGGCTGTGCCGGGGCAGCGGCATTCGCGGCCGAGACGAACGCCCAGACCAGTGACGACAAACACAAAGACCGAAAGAATCCGATGAGCGTACTCAAAGCCGAAAACCTCACGAAAAAGGTTACCAGTCCCGAAGGGATGCTGACCATCGTGGACAACGTCTCGTTGGACATCGCGGCGGCCGAAACAGTTGCGATTGTCGGGGCATCCGGTGCGGGCAAGTCGACATTACTGGCGCTGCTGGCGGGGCTGGATACGCCGACTTCCGGTCGCATAACGCTCGCCGGCGCCGACTTGACGGCACTGGACGAAGACGGACGTGCCAGGCTGCGGGCCGAACGCGTGGGTTTCGTATTCCAGTCGTTCCACCTGGTGCCATCGCTCACGGCGCTCGAGAACGTGATGCTGCCGCTCGAGCTTGCCGGCCGGCGCGACGCGCGCGAGTCCGCGCTGGAAACCCTGACCCGCGTGGGCCTCGAACATCGCACGGGCCACTATCCTCGCCAGTTGTCGGGCGGCGAGCAGCAGCGCGTGGCCATCGCGCGCGCCTTCGTCACGCGTCCGGCCGTGTTGTTCGCCGACGAACCGACGGGCAATCTCGACACGCACACCGGCGAACGCATCGTGCAACTGCTGTTCGACCTGAATGCGCAATCGCACACCACGCTGGTCCTGGTCACGCACGACCGCACCGTGGCCGCGCGTTGCGGCCGGGTGCTGCTGATGGACTCGGGTGCCCTGAAGTAACGCGCATGAACGCCCTCGGCATCGCATTGCGTACGCTGCTGCGCGAATGGAAATCCGGCGAACTCGGCGTGCTGCTGCTGGCGATCACGGTCGCGGTGGCGGCGCTCACGGGCGTGGGATTTCTCGTGGATCGCATCGGCATTGCGGTCGACAACCAGGCAGGTGAGGTGCTCGCCGCGGACCTGGTGCTCGAATCTGCGCAGCCGATGGACCAGCGCGCCATCGACGAAGCGCACCGCCGCGGACTGCAGGTGGCGCGCAAGACGGGCCTCCTCAGCGTGGTGTTCAACGGCGATGCGAGCCAGCTCAGCGCCGTGCGCGCGGTGAGTCCCGGCTATCCATTGCGTGGGAAGGTCGTCATCGCGGACGAGCCGTTCGGCCGCGGTGTCGTGGCCACCGGCATCCCGGCTCGCGGTGAGGTGTGGCCCGAGTCACGCCTCGCCTCGGCCATCGGCGCAACGGTGGGCACGGAGCTGTCCATCGGCGCGAGCACATTCCGCGTGACACACATTCTCGTGAGCCGCCCGGATCAGGGTGCGACCTTCGTGGAGCTGGCGCCGAGCCTGCTGATGAACGACGCGGATCTCGCCGCCACGCAGCTCATCCAGCCGGGCAGCCGTCTCACGCGTTCGCAGTTGTTTGCGGGGTCGCGCGCGGCGATCCAGTCCTTCTCCGACTGGCTGAAGTCCCACAAGAAGGAATCCGAGCGGCTGCTCGACGTCGAGGAGACGGCGCCACAGATCAAATCCGCGATCGAGCGTTCGGGCCGCTTCTTGAGCCTGGCGAGCCTGGTGGCCGTCCTGTTGTGCGCCATCGCGGTGGCCATGGCGGCGCGGCGCTACGTGCAGCGGCACCTGGATTCGGTCGCGCTGATGAAGACCCTCGGCGCGACGCGCGCATTCACGCTCACCGTGAGCCTCACGCAGCTCATTCTCGTCGGCCTGGTCGCGGCGGTCCTGGGGTCCATCCTCGGTTTCGGTGCGCAGGCGTGGCTGGTGGTCGCGCTCAAGGGATTGCTCAAGGGCGACCTGCCACCGCCGGGACTGGCGCCGCTCGGCATCGGATTTCTCACCGCGGTGGCCGTGCTCGGGGGATTCGCGCTGCCGCCGCTGCTGCAGCTTTCCCGGACGCCCGCGCTGCGCGTGCTTCGCCGGGACGTGGGGCCTCCTGCGCCGCTGGTAGTGCTCGCTTTCGGCCCGGCGGTGCTGGCCATCGGCTTCCTGATCTACTACGTGCTCCGCAATGTCACGTTCTTCCTGGCGTTCGTGGGCGGCCTGGCCGCGTTCGTCGTGGTGGTGGCCGGCGCCGGCTGGCTGCTGGTCAAGCTCACCAAGCGCGTGCGCGGCGGCGTGGGAGTCTCCTGGCGTTACGGCCTCGCGAATCTCGGGCGGCGGCGTACCGAGAGCGTGGTTCAGCTCACCGCCTTCGCGCACGGCATCATGATGCTGCTGCTGCTCGCCGTGGTCCGCAATGACCTGCTCAACGACTGGCGCCACAGCCTGCCGGCCGACACGCCTAACTTCTTTTTCATCAACATCCCGCCGGACCGGCACCAGGAGTTCGCGAATTTTCTGTCCGAGCGCGGCGCGGAGCGGACGCGCGCGCTGCCCATGGTCCGCGCCCGCATGACGCACATCAATGGCAAGCCCATCGACGACATCAAGTTCGCGACGCCGCGCGGCCGCGAATTCGCCACGCGCGACCAGAACATCACCTGGGCGCAAGCGCTGGGCCGCGACAACGAGATCACCGAGGGGCACTGGTTCACGCCGGCCGAGCACGGCAAGCCGCTGGTCTCGGTCTCCACCGAGTACATGAAGGAGCTGAACCTCAAGCTCGGCGATGCGCTGCAGTTCGACATCGCCGGAGACGTCCGCACCGCGACGATCTCGAGCGTACGCAAGGTGAAGTGGGACAGCTTCCAGCCGAATTTTTTCCTGATGTTCGCCCCGGGGCTGCTGGATGGCGCGCAGGGGACCTGGATGACCGCCGCGCATCTGGACGCCGGCAATCCAAAGACCATTGCCGAGTTGGTGCGCCGCTTTCCCAGCGTCTCGGTATTCAATGTGGACGATCTGCTGCGCCAGGTGCGCTCGGTCATCGACAAGGCGCTGGCGGCCGTGCAGAGCGTCTTCCTGTTCACGTTGCTCGCCGGCCTGGTGGTGCTGATCGCCGCGGTGCAGGCCAGCCGCGAGGAACGGCGCTACGAGAGCGCCATGCTGCGCACGCTGGGCGCGAGTCGCGGCACGGTACTCAAGGGTCTCCTGTCCGAGTTCGCTGCGCTGGGCGTGCTCTCGGGCGTCCTGGCCGCCTCCGGCGCCTCGATCGCCGGCGTCTACGTGGCCCGGCGCATCCTGCAGATCCCCTACACCCCGGATCCCTGGGTCTGGGTCTACGGGCTGGTCGGAGGCGGTTTGTTGGTGTCGCTCGCCGGGTGGCTCGCAACGCGCTCGGTCGTGAACCAGCCGCCCGTCCTCACGCTGAGGAACACGTGATGGCCGACCGCCGATTGATTCATCGCGCGATGGTGGGCTGGTACGACCCGCGCGTACTGATGCATTCGGCCTACCAGGTCGCCATCGCGAACATCTTCGGACGTCACTCGGACACCCGTCTCATCGAGGCCCTGGCGAGTCAACCGCAGACCGAATTCGACTACTCGCAAGCCGAAGGCGATTTCTGGCTCGACTATGCCGCCGATATCGGCGACGGCTGGAATTCCACCTATGCCATCGCCGATGCGATCGCGCAGCCAGCGCTCGAGGTCGAGCACCAGGGCCGCCGCGAGACGCTCACGGCGGGCCGCGTGCTGGTGTTCGGCGGCGACGAGGTCTATCCCTATCCCTCGCGCAGCGAATACGACGCCCGCACCGAGAATCCCTATCGCAATGCCTTTGCCGGGCGGGCGCGACCCGATGTGTTCGCGATCCCCGGCAACCACGACTGGTACGACAGCCTGGTCGCTTTCTCGCGCACGTTCTGCCGTCCCGAGCGCGGCTTCGCGGGATGCAAGACGCGCCAGACGCGCAGCTATTTCGCGCTGCGCCTCCCGGCCAACTGGTGGCTGCTCGCCATCGATCTGCAGCTCGGCGCGGATCTCGACGAGCCGCAGGTGAAGTACTTCCAGAAAGTCGCGGCGTCCATGGACGATGCCGCGCGGCTGATCTTCTGCGTGCCCGAGCCGCGATGGATCCTCGAGGATGCTTATCCGCGCCACTCGAGTTACGAAGAGCAATTCAGCACGCGCTTTCTCGAAGAAGAGGTCTTCAAGCGCAAGGCGCGCGTGTTCCTCACCGGCGACCTGCATTTCTACAAGCGGCATGAGAACGCCGAGGGCATCCAGAAGATCACCTCCGGCGGCGGTGGCGCCTTCCTGCATCCGACACATGCGCCGAGAACCGGCATCCTGCGGGGTGGATTCGTGCAGCGCGCAGCCTATCCGGACGAGAAGACATCGAGGCGTCTCTCCTGGCGCAATTTCAGTTTCCCCATCCTGAATCCGAAGGCGGGCTGGCTGTACGCATTCCTCTATGCGATGTCCGCGTGGCTGGCCTCGGCGCGGCTCGACGCCGCGGACCTCATCGACCTGCCCACGGCGCTGAATGCCGCGATCAACGCGGCCATCCGCGACCCGCTCGATGGCATGTGGCTGGTGACCATCGTCGGCGGATTCATTTTCTTCACCGACACGCACGTGAGGTCATGGCGCATCATCGGGGGCACGCTGCACGCCACCATGCATCTGGCGGCGGCATTCCTCGTCGGCTGGCTCGCCTTGCTGCTGACCGTGCGAGGCTTCGACCTGCGCTTCGGTAGCACATCGCAGCTGCTGCTTTCGGGCCTGATCACCCTGCCGCTCGGCGCCGTGGTCGGCTCGTTCATCCTCGGCGTCTATCTATTCGTTTCCGTGTGGGTGCTCGGGCGACACTCGAACGAGGCCTTCTCCAGCCTGCGGATCCAGGATTTCAAGGAATGGCTGCGGCTGAAGATCGACGCCAGCGGCAAGCTGACCATTTACGCGATCGCCATCGACCGGGTGCCGCGCCGGTGGCGGAACGCGCAACGCGGCGGGGAACCCACCTTCGCGGCGGACGATGCGCGAGCCACGGCGCCGCGGCTCATCGACAGGGTGGAAGTACGCGCCTGAGGGCGCTCGCTCGCGGGCTAGTGCGCGACGCCGAAGCGGAACCAGGCGACGGGCAGCGCCTCACGGCGCATGTTGAGACCCTCGAGCGTCACCAGGTAGTCACCCGGGCCGAGCGCGCCCGCGTTGAGCGAGATGCGCACGTGGCCGTTCGAATCCTTCGTGAGTCCGTCGAAGATGCCCACGCGTGCCTGGTCGACACGCTCGATGGTCACCTTGAACAGCGCAAACTTGGTCCAGGACAGGTCCGCCTTGAGCTCGGCGAATTCGCCCGAGGCGATGGTCAGCGACGCGGAGGCGGGCGGGCCATTGCGCGCGGTCTGCACGATGATCGTGCGCTTGCGCGTCGACGGCGCCACGGGCCGCTCATGATTTTCGGCCTTGAGCTTGGTGATGGTGGTGTTGCGCGCGGAAACCTGCATCGCGAGCACCAGGCAGCCGATCATCGCGGCCGCGGCGAGCGCGACCATGCCAAAGGTAAAGCCCTGGTGTTCCCAGAACCTTTTCGGCTTTTCGGCCCAAGGTTCGGCGATGCCCGCCGCGTCCAACAGTCGCAGGCCCGCATTCACGCGGTCGGGTAGCCCGAGCTCCTCGATGAGCTCGGGACGTGAGCGGATCAGTCGCTCGAAATCGGTGACGCCCTTGGGCGGCAGGCGCCCGGCGAGGTAACGCTCGATGATCTGGTTCTTGAGGATGAATTCGCGATCCATCGCCGGCGCCGGCCCAGCCGATGAGGGCGCCGCGGCCGCCGAGCCGGGGGCCTGGTTCACGCCAGAGGTATCGATACGATTCGCAGCTTCCATCGGGGTTCTAGATTCCGCACGTTCAATACAGATCGGCCATCGCGGCCATCACTGGAGGCCCAAATCCGACGTAGAAAGGCCAGCCGCCATTCGGGCCGGTCTCTGCCGTTGGTCCTGCAGGATCGCACCCGTTTATGCTGCAATTCTTATGTCCGCCGGCCGCTGCGCCGCTTCACATTCCGTTCACGGGCTCGCTGTCAGGCTGAGACGCAGTTCGCAGTTTGTCCCCAGAAATCCATCGCGAGGAGATCCATGAAGTCACCCAGCCTGCTTGCGCACGCCATCTCCGCCGCCTGCCTGGCGCTCGCGGCTCCCACGCTTGCCGCGGATGATGCCGGCGGCACGGCGATCACCATCTACAGCTCGGCGCAGCCGGGTGGCATTCCGGCGGAGTTCTATCGCCCGATCCCGGGCCAGGGCGTGCCGAATGCGATGGCCGTTCCCGGCTACGCGCTGGTGCGCGACGAGCGCGACATGAAGCTCAAGCAAGGCCGCTCGCAGGTGTCGTTCACCGACGTCGCCGCACTGATCGATCCCACCACGGTGACCTTCGCTTCGCTCACCGACCCGGCGACTCGCGTGCTCGAGCAGAACTTCCAGTTCGATCTCGTCAGTACGCAGAAGCTGCTGCTGAAATTCATCGACAAGCAGATCACCGTCGACAAGAACGTCGGCAACTCGGTGCAGTCGATCACGGGCACGCTGCTCTCTGCCACGGACGGCATCGTGCTCAAGGGCAACGACGGCTCCATCTACTCGCTGCCGGCCTATTCCTCGGTGAAGTTCCCCGACCTTCCGGGCGGGCTCAACACGCGCCCCACGCTCGTGTGGGACATCCATTCGCCTTCCGGCGGCAGCCACAAGACGCGCGTGACTTATCAGACCGGCGGCATCACCTGGTGGGCCGACTACAACCTCATCTTCAACGAGGGCGCGGACGCGAACAGCGGGCTGCTGGACCTTTCGGCCTGGGTCAGCATCATCAATCAGTCCGGCGCCACCTACGGCAATACCAAGCTCAAGCTCATCGCGGGCGACGTGAACCGCGTGCAACCGCCGATGCAGGACGTGATGTTCCGTCGCCAGGTGTTGGCGGAGGCCGCCGCGGCGCCCGCGCCTGCCGGCTTCGTGCAGAAGGATTTCTTCGAGTTCCATCTTTACACGCTTGGCCGCCCGACGACGCTGCCCAACAACTCCACCAAGCAGATCGAGCTCTTCGACCAGGCACGGCAGATCCCCGCGAAGAAGATCCTGCTGTACTACGGCGCGCCGATTCCGTACGTCTACCCGACCGCGTACACCGATCGCGACATCGGCGTCGAGATGAACAAGAAGGTGGACGTGTACCTCGAGTTCAAGAACGACAAGCAGTTTGGCCTGGGCGTACCGCTGCCCGCCGGCCGCATACGCGTGTCGCAGCTCGACAAAGCCGACAACAGCCTGGAGTTCATCGGCGAGGACAAAATCGATCACACGCCCAAGGACGAGCCGGTGCGCGTGAAGTTGGGCTCAGCCTTCGACGTGGTCGGCGAGCGCCGCCAGGTCGACTTCGCCGTCGATACCAAAGCACGCTGGCTGGAGGAGGAAATCGAGGTGAAGCTGCGCAACCACAAGACGCAGCCCGTGGACGTGCTGGTGAAGGAGAATCTCTACCGCTGGAGCAACTGGAAGATCCTCACGAAGACGCACAATTTCGTGAAGGAGGATTCACGCACCATCAATTTCCCGGTGAGGGTGCCCAAGGATGGTGAGGCAGTGGTCAGGTATCGCGTGCGATATTCCTGGTAGAG
>DASTRL010000172.1:0-3114 GCA_035761265.1 Steroidobacteraceae bacterium | reverse complement strand
GAACACGAACAGGCATAGACCTCTTATCAATCCGGGCAGCATCCCGGACCACAGCAGCGCCTGGATCTTCAGCGGAAACCAGCCTACAGGGAACCCCAATCCCACAACCCCAATTGCCATGAACGGTGATGCAATACGCATTGGCAATGATAGGTCGGCTTGCCATGGCGCCACGAGGCCGCAGGCAATCGCAGCGCCCAGCACAATATGCTGGCGGTACCTGAACTCTGGTCGATGGGGAAATATCATTCTTTCGCCGTCTAAGGAAGATCTGAAGAACTCGCGAAAATGCTGACGCGAATGGCAGACGTTGCGGAAAGATGCGCCCGCAGGTCCATGGAAGAGCTGCAATCGGGCCGAGCGAGCGCTGCGCTCATGCTTTGTCCCCCGGTTCCCCGGATTTCAGGCGCACCTCGCCTGCAGCCTCAGCAACCGTCGCCGCATCATGAACAGGTTGGCCAGCGCCGCGCTCACCTGGAGGCGGTGCAGATTCTTCGCCAGTCCCCGATAGCGTACCTTCTGAAAGCCAAAGACCCGCTTGATCACCCCGATCGCGTGCTCGACCTTCGAGCGCACTTTGGACTTGGTGCGGTTCTTCGCCTTGATCGTCTCATCCACCCGCCGGCCAAAGCGATAACGACGGTGGGTCAGGTCTCGAGCGCGCGGGGCTACCTTGCGAATCACCTCGCTTTGCCCTTGGTAGGCCTGGTCACCCCACACGCAGGTTTCCTTCCCATGCAGCAGATGCGGCAGGGCGAGCGAGTCGGAAATATTCGCCGCCGAGGCAAGAATCGTGTGAATGAGCTTGTGACGGCTGTCCACACCCACGTGCGCCTTCATGCCGAAGTACCACTGCTTGCCTTTGGCGGTCTGATGCATCTCGGGGTCGCGCTCACGCTGCTTGTTCTTGGTCGAGCTGGGCGCCGAGATGATCGTCGCATCGACGATGGTGCCGTTGCTGATCTTGATGCCGTTACGCGCCAGATACTCGTTCACCGTCTTCAGCAGCGGCTTGCCGAGCTTGTGCCGCTCCAGCAGATGGCGGAACTTGCACACCGTCGTCTCATCCGGCGCCGCCTCCTGGCCCAAGTCGATTCCGGCGAAGCTGCGCATCGCGACCGAGTCGTACAGTGCTTCTTCCACTGCCGGGTCGGACAGGTTGAACCACAGTTGCAGAAAGTAGATGCGCAACATCCGCTCCAGAGGAATCGGCGGGCGACCGCCTGCTTCGCTGACCTTCGGATAGAATGGTTCGACCACCGCCGCCAGATCCGACCACGGTACGATCCGATCCATCTGCGCCAGAAACTGCGCGCGCCGTGTGGTCTTGCCGTAGCGTTCAAATCCCGCCAGCGTCTGTTGCTTCATCGTCTCACCCTCCCGAAGCGTAATGATGCAACAGATACCGTCGGTAAATCAGAGTCTCCCTAAACGAGGCGCACGCGTAACGCTCGCAACACGTGCGGCACGCGCGGCAGCGCAAGTACATCACGAAAGCGCGTCGCGAAGCTCCGCAATCAGATCGCTCACGTCTTCCACGCCGACGGACAGCCGCACCAGACTGTCGCTGATGCCGAGCTGAGCCCGCATCGCAGGTGGAAGCGACGCATGCGTCATGAGCCCGGGATGCTCGATCAGGCTTTCGACGCCGCCGAGGCTCTCCGCCAACGCGAAGAGGTGGCAGCGTTCGAGGAAGCGCCGCGCCTCCTGCACTCCACCGCGCAGCTCCGCGGTGACGATGCCACCGAAGCCTCCGCGCATCTGACGTTTCGCGAGCGCGTGTTGGGGATGACTCGGCAAGCCCGGATAAATCACCCGCGCCACCTTCGGATGCGACTCGAGAAACTGCGCCACTGCCAGGGCATTCGCGCAGTGCCGTTCCATGCGCAAGGCGAGCGTCTTGATTCCGCGCAGGGTGAGAAAGGAATCGAACGGGCTCGAAATGCCGCCCACGGCGTTCTGCAGATAAGCCAGTTTCTCCCGAAGCGCGTCGTCGCCGCGCCGGACCACCGCCGCTCCGCCGATGGCGTCCGAATGGCCGTTGAGATACTTCGTGGTCGAATGCACCACGATGTCGAAACCGTGCTCCAGCGGCCGCTGCAAATAGGGCGTGGCAAACGTGTTGTCGCACACGCACAGAATGCCGCGACGGCGCGCCACGGCCGCCACCGCGGCGAGGTCCACGATCTTCAGCAGCGGATTGGTGGGCGTTTCCACCCAGATGAGGCGTGTGTTCGGGCGGATGGCGGCTTCGAGCGCCGCGGCGTCCGTGAGATCCACGAACGACACCTCGTGCCCCGCCGAGCGCTTGCGCACGTTCTCGAACAGACGATAGCTGCCGCCATACAGGTCGTGCATGGCGATGATGTGGGAGCCGGCATCGAGCAGATCCACGATCGTTGCGGACGCCGCCAGCCCCGAGGCGAAGGCGAACCCGGCCGCGCCGCCCTCGAGATTGGCGAGGCAGGCCTGAAGCGCATCGCGCGTGGGGTTCGCGGTGCGCGAGTACTCATAGCCCTTGTGGACGCCGGGGCTCGACTGCACGTAGGTCGAGGTGGCGTAGATGGGCGGCATCACCGCCCCGGTGAGCGGATCGGGCTGCTGGCCCCCATGAATGACACGTGTTCCGAATTCGAGATCCTCTGTACCGCTCGTCATGCTCTCTCCGATCACCCGTCCACCTGCCGCCGGCGCAGCCAGTTGAGCAGGTCGATACGCGTGACCAGGCCCAGGAACGCCTCGCCGTCCATCACGATGGCCACCATGCCGCGCCGGAAGATCTCCATCAGCCGGGTGACGGGCGCATCCGCCGACACCGTGACCAGATGGCTTTCCATCGCCTCCGTCACCGGCTCGTTGAAGTGCTGCGGGTTGGAGAACACTTCGAGCAGGATATCTTCCTCGTCCACGATACCGACGATGCGGCCGTTGTCCATCACCGGCAGCTGCGACACATCGTACAGCTTCATGCGCCGATAGGCTGCGAGCACGGTTTCGGATGTGCTCACCGTCACCGCCGCGTGCTCCCAGTGCCGGCGCGCGATCAGGTCGCGCAGATCGCCGAAGCGCTCGCGCTCGAGGAATCCCTGATCGATCATCCAGTAGTCGTTGTAG
>DASTRL010000171.1:0-6638 GCA_035761265.1 Steroidobacteraceae bacterium | reverse complement strand
TAGGTCACCTCGACGCCATTCGCCGTCGACTTTGCGCCCGACACCTTCGCACCGAGGCGGATGTCGAGACCCTGCTTCTTGAAATGGCGCGCCGCTTCCTTTGCCAGACCCTGGTCGGCCACCGCGAGGAAAGTGTCCAGCGCCTCGAGCATCACCACTTCGGAGCCGAGGCGCCGCCAGACACTGCCGAGCTCAAGGCCGATCACGCCCGCGCCCACGACGGCCAGCTTCTTCGGCGCGCTCTCGAAATCCAGCGCGCCCCAGTTGTCGACGATGTTCTTGCCATCGAATGGCATGCTCTTCAATTCCGTCGGAATGGAGCCCGAGGCGAGCACGATGTGCCTGGCGCTCAACGTCTCCTTCTTGCCGTCGTGCGCGATGAATTCGACTTTTCGGCCCGCGAGCAACTTGCCGTGGCCCTGCAGCGGCGTGACACCCGCGCTCTTGAGCAGCAGAGCGATGCCGTTGGTGCTGGCCTTGACGATGCCGGCCTTGCGCTTCTGCATCTGGGCGACGTCGACGTCCACGCCACCGACCTTGATGCCGTGCACGCCCAGCTCGTCCCGCGTCTTGACGAAAAGTTCGCTCGATTCGAGCAGCGCCTTCGACGGAATGCAGCCGGCGTTGGTGCAGGTGCCACCGAACACCGCCGAGCCGTCCTTGTTCTTCCACTCGTCGATGATGGCGACCTTGAGCTTGTTCTGCGCCGCGCGAATCGCCGCGGGATATCCCGCCGGACCGCCGCCGATGACGATCACATCGTATTCAGAAGCCATGGAATCCCCTAACTAACTTGTCAAACGCCGAGCAGCAGCCGCGCCGGATCTTCCAGCCCATCCTTGATCGCCACCAGGAACTGCACGGCTTCGCGGCCGTCGATGATGCGATGGTCGTAGCTCAGCGCCACGTACATCATCGGGCGGATTTCGATCTGGCCATTGATCACCACCGGACGTTCCCTGGTGGCGTGCATGCCGAGGATGGCGCTCTGCGGCATGTTGACGATCGGCGTCGAGAGCAATGAACCGAAGGTGCCGCCGTTGGTGATGGAGAACGTGCCACCCGTGAGCTCATCGAGCGTGATCTTGCCTTCGCGCGCCTTGACGGCGAACGAGCCGATGTTCTTCTCGATGTCCGCGTAGCTCTGCAGGTCCGCGTCGCGCAACACCGGGACCATGAGCCCCTTCTCGGTCGACACCGCCACACCGATGTCGTAGTACTCGTGGTAGACGATGTCGTTGCCCTCCACCGAGGCGTTGACCACCGGGAAGCGCTTGAGCGCCTCGACCGCCGCCTTCACGAAGAAGGACATGAAGCCCAGCTTCACGCCGTGTTTCTTTTCAAAGGTGTCCTTGTACTTCGCACGCACGTCCATCACGGCCTTCAGATCGATCTCGTTGAACGTGGTGAGCTGCGCCTGCGTGTGCTGGGCTTCGAGCAGGCGTTCGGCGATGCGCGCGCGCAGGCGCGTCATCGGCACGCGCTGATCCTGGCGGCCCGCGGCGCCCGCCGCAGGTGCCCGCACCGGCGCGGCGGCCGGCTTCGCGGCAGTGGCCGGCTTGTCGAGGAAATCGACGACGTCACCCTTGGTCAGGCGACCATCACGGCCGGTGGCCGGAATCTTCGCGGGGTCGAGCTGCTTTTCCTCCACCATACGGCGTACCGAGGGCGCGAGCTTGTCGCTGCTGCCGGGCGCGGCCGCGGCGGCAGATTTGGCGGCGGCGGCAGCCGGCGCCGCCGTGGGGGCCGCGGCCTTGGCGGGCGCGACGCTGGCGGCGGCCGCACCCTCTTCCAGCACGGCCAGTACCTGTCCGCTGGTCACCGAAGTCCCGGCGGTGATGCGCAATTCCTTGAGCACGCCGGTCACCGGCGCCGGAACTTCGAGCACCACCTTGTCGGTCTCGAGGTCGGCGAGATTCTCGTCGCGAGTCACCGCCTGCCCGGCCTGCTTGTGCCAGGTGACGAGCGTGGCGTCGGCCACCGATTCGGGCAGTTGCGGAACCTTGATTTCGATTGCCATGTGTCTTCCAGTGTTAGCGCGAAGTCGCCGCGGCGGCGGCTGGCGTGGAGCCCGCCGTCGCGAGCAGGCGCTTGGTCTCGCGCGCCCCATCTTCTTTGTTGGTCGCCGACAGCGCCGCTTCGATCAGCTCGCGCTGCTCCATTTCATGAATCTTGGTGATGCCCGTGGCGGGCGCCGCCGCCGGCTTGCGGCCGGCGTACAACAGTTCGCGCTTGCCGACGAAGGTGCTGAGCCGATGACGGATCTGGTACCACGCGCCCTGGTTCTGCGGCTCTTCCTGGCACCACACGACCTCGCGCGCATTCGGGTAGCGCGCCATCAGCGCCTCCATCTCCGCCACCGGGAACGGATACAGCTGCTCGACGCGCACCAGCGCGACGTCGTGGATGTTGGCCGCACGGCGCGCCTTCAGCAGGTCGAAGTAGACCTTGCCCGAGGACAGCACCACGCGATGCACGCTCGCGGGCTTCACGGCCTGCGTGTCGATCTCATCGATGACCGTGGCGAACTCGCCGTTGGCCAGATCCTCGAGCGAGGACACCGACTGGTCGTGGCGCAGCAGGCTCTTCGGCGTCATGACGATGAGCGGCTTGCGCAAGGAGCGCAGGATCTGCCGGCGGATCATGTGGTACATCTGCGCGGGCGTCGACGGCACGCACACCGCCATGTTGTTCTCGGCGCAGAGCTGCAGGAAGCGCTCGAGGCGCGCGGAGGAATGCTCCGGGCCCTGGCCCTCGTAGCCGTGCGGCAGGAACAGCGCGAGGCCACAGAGGCGGCCCCACTTCGCTTCACCCGAGCTGATGAATTGGTCGATGATGACCTGGGCGCCGTTCACGAAGTCGCCGAACTGCGCTTCCCAGATCACCAGCGAAGACGGATCGGTGGTCGAGTAGCCGTACTCGAAGCCGAGCACGGCCTCTTCCGACAGCACCGAGTCCGTCACCTGGAAGGCGGGCTGCCGCTCGGCCAGGTGTTGCAGCGGCACGAAACACTCGCCGGTAGTTTGCTCGTGCAGCACGGCGTGGCGATGGAAGAACGTGCCGCGGCCGGAGTCCTGGCCGGTGATGCGGATGGCGTTGCCCTCCTCGAGGATGCTGGCGTACGCCAGCGTCTCCGCCGCACCCCAGTCGAGCGGCATTTCGCCGCGGAACATTTTCGCGCGGTTCGACATCACCTGCGCCACGCGCGGATGCAGCGAGAAATTCTCCGGGAACCTCACGGCCCGCTCGCCCAGCGCCTTCAGGCGCGTGAGATCGTTGCCGCCGCGCACGCGCTCCGACCAGTCGTTGGCCGCGTACTTGCTCCAGTCCACGGTGTACTTGTTGCCGATCATGCCGAGCGAGGCGCGGGCCTGCTGCTTGCCGGCATCGAGGCCCTGGCGATATTGCTCGACCATGGCCGCGGCTTCCTCGTCGCCGAGCACGCCCTGCGCCGCGAGCTTCTCGGCGTAGAGCTTGCGCGTGGTCGGATGCTTGCGAATGACCTGGTACATCGTCGGCTGCGTCGCGGCCGGCTCGTCGGCCTCGTTGTGGCCGTGACGGCGATAGCAGACGAGGTCGATGACCACGTCCTTGTGGAATTTCTGGCGGTACGCGAGCGCGAGCCGCGTGACGAACACCACCGCCTCCGGATCGTCGCCATTGACGTGGAAGATGGGCGTCTCGAGCATCTTGGCGACGTCCGAGCAGTACATCGTCGAGCGCGTGTCGTCGGGACGCGAGGTGGTGAAACCGACCTGGTTGTTCACGATGACGTGCACGGTGCCGCCGGTATGGAACGCGCGCGCCTGCGACAGCTGCAGCGTCTCCATGACCACGCCCTGACCGGCGAACGCCGAGTCGCCGTGGATCAGGATGGGCAGCACGCGGGTGCCGGCCGCATCACCGCGACGTTCCTGGCGCGCACGCACCGAGCCTTCCACGACCGGGTTCACGACCTCCAGATGCGAGGGATTGAACGCCAGCGCCACGTGCACGTTGCCGCCGGGAGTGCGCAGGTCCGAGGAGAAGCCCTTGTGGTACTTCACGTCGCCGGAGCCCTGCAGGTGCGTGGTGTCGTACTTGCCTTCGAATTCGTTGAACAGCACCGACGGCGACTTGCCGAGCACGTTCACCAGCACGTTCAGTCGACCGCGGTGTGCCATGCCGATGACGCATTCCTCGACGCCCTTCTGGCCACCCTGCTGGATCAGATCGTCGAGCAGCGGAATGAGCGCATCGCCGCCTTCGAGGGAAAAGCGCTTCTGGCCCACGTACTTGGTGTGCAGGTAGCGCTCGAGACCCTCGGCGGCCGAGAGCTGCCAGAGGATGTTCTTCTGTTCGTCCACCGTGACCTTGCCCGTCAGCCGCCCGACCAGGAACTGGTCCTGCAGCCACAGCCGCTCCTCGGTGTCGGACACGTGCGCGAACTCGGCGCCGATGGTGCCGCAGTAGGCGTGTTCGAGCTGCGCGATGATCTCGCGCAGCTTCAGGCGCGGCGCAAGCTCGGTGGGTCGCGAGCCGGTCAGGAATTCCGTGTCGAGGTCGGCCTCGGACAGTCCGAAGTAGCCCAGCTCGAGCACGCGCGGTCGCGGCCGCTTCTGCAGGCCCAGAGGATCGAGGTTGGCGATCAGGTGGCCGCGATTCGCGTAGATCTGCACGAGGCGCGAGACCGCGCCCTGCTTGGCGGCGCCATCGCTGCCCGCTGAGCTCGTGCCGGCGGCGAGCCGCGGGCGCGTGGCGCGCTGCGCGATACCCGCCTGGACCGCCGAGTGGATCTGCTCGCCGGCGCTGCCGTCGCGCAGCTTCTGGAAGTAGTCACGCCAATTCGGGTCGACGCTCTGCGGATCGGTGAGGAACTGTTCGTAGAGAGCTTCGACGTAGGGAGCATTGCCGCCGGACAGCGGCGTCGAGGCCAGCAACTCGCGAAGGCTGGGAGCCATACGGGGGAAAAATCCTTGTGGACTCAAGGTCCTGGAGCAACAAAGGGGCGGTATGTTAGCCCATGCCGGCTACCGCCGGAAGGCAACCAGTACCTAATCTAGGGGAATGTTACGTAAAAGAAAGAGCTCGTAGCCCACGAGCACGAGGTACAGCCCCAGCACCAGGTAGAGGACGACGCCCACGGTGCGGCCGAAGAACTGCAGGCGCGCGAGCAGCGTGAGAAGGACGACTCCGACGGCCGTCAGGCCGAATTTCCACGCGGCGAAGGCTTCGCCGGATCCATCCACCAGCGGGGCCATGAAGGGATTGATTTCGTCGGCCCCGTGCGAGATCAGCGTGAGCGTCAGCAACGCGTCTGCACTGCAAAGAAGCATGATCAGCATGGCCACGGCGAGCCACTGCGGATGGAACCAGTCGGTGACCACGGCGTGACGCTCGGCGTTGCGGCGGGGCGCGACGCGCCGGCGCTCGAAGTTGCCGCGCCAGAGCGCGTGAAAGACGGAACGGCGCCGCTCGATTCGCAGTCGTCGTTCGCGCAGAGGTGCTGACATCCGGATGCATTCTATGAGTGCGTCCACGGCTGTGAACGCCGTCAAGCCCAATATCAGTGTGAGCCAAGTCCCAAACCGGGTGGTGTCAGGCGGGGTTGTCAAACCGAGTCCCTGCCTGACACCACCTTCTTTTCACGTCGTCAGAACGTCCAGCGCGCTTCGGCGTAGATGGAGCGGCGGATCTCCCTGGCGGTGGGCGTGGCGTATTCGGTGTGACGATCGTCGAGTAGATTGAAGCCATTGAGGGACAGCTCCAGCGAATCGGAGGCCACCCACGAGACGCGCGCGCCGAGCTCCGTGTAGGAAGGATTTTCCGGCGAGGGCAGCTTTCCGACATAACGCAGCATCGCGTCCACGCTCCAGCGCCCGAAGTCCATCGATGACTTGAGCGATGCCTGGGAAGTCGGATCGTTGCCGGCCTGCTCCGTACCGAGCAATTGCGAAGCGCCCTCGCTGGCGTGCAGGCGCTTGTGCAACGAGCGAAACCCCGGCGAGAGCCGCCACCAGCGCGTGGCCTGCCAGTTCGCCCACAGCTCGACGCCGTATGTGCCACCTTCGATGAGATTGCCCCAACGCAGCGGCAGGAAAGTCACCGGCGCGGTCTCGATGCTGCGCAGGTCGTCGAAGTCGTTGTAGAACGTGCTCAGCGACCAGGAAATCGATGCCCGCGGCTGGCTGCGATAGCCGATCTCGAAGGCATCGACGGCTTCGGGTCTGAAGTCCGGGTCGCCGGTGATGAACAGCTGCGTTCCTTGTGCCCACTCCTGCACGTCCACGTCGAATGGCGTCGGCGAACGGATGGCCCGCGCCGCCGAGGCCCACACCAGCGTGGTGTCGTCCGGCGCCCACGCCAGCCGCAGATCCGGCAGCGTCGCCCAGCCGGAGAAGGAGTTCTCCTCGAACTTCAGGCCCAGCGTCAGCCTGAGCTCATCGCCCAGCGCCATCGTGTCCTGCGCGAACACATTGGTCAGCTCCAGCGTGCGATGGCCGGGCACGAATCGCAGCGTCGGCGTGCTCGTGATGTCGTAGTCGTTGTAGCGGCGACCCAGGCCCCAGACGAGCCGGTGCCGTCCGAGATTCAGGGTCTGCTGGAGGTCGACGTCGTAGGTGTTCAGCGTGAACCCCACTCCGCTCGGCGGTTGGCCC
>DASTRL010000170.1:0-15515 GCA_035761265.1 Steroidobacteraceae bacterium | reverse complement strand
GGGGTCGGTCTTGATGCGGTGGTACAGCCCGATGACGTGCAGGATGTTGAGGTGCTGGCGCTTGTATTCGTGGATGCGCTTCACCTGCACGTCGAAGATCGCCGCAGGGTCCACTACCACGCCGGTGCGTTCCTGGATGTGTGCCGCCAGCGTGGTCTTGTTGGCGTGCTTGATGGCGCGCCACTCGGCGCGGAACTCCGGGTCGTCGGCCAGCGGCTCGAGCTTGCGCAGCTGGCCGAGGTCGCGGATCCACTCGTCGCCGATGCGTTGCGAGATGCACTCCGACAGCCGCGGATTCGCCAGCACCAGCCAGCGCCGCGGCGTCACGCCGTTGGTCTTGTTCGAGAACTTCTCCGGCCACAGCTCGGCGAAGTCGCGCAGTACGTCGCTCTTCAGCAGCTCCGAGTGCAGCGCCGCCACGCCGTTGATGGCGTGCGAGCCGACACTCGCCAGGTGCGCCATGCGCACGTAGCGCTCGCCCGCCTCGTCGATCAGCGAGAGCCGGCGGATGCGCTCCTCGTCGCCGAAGAAGGCCATGCGCACCTCGTCGAGGAAGCGCGCGTTGATCTCATAGATGATCTCCAGCAGCCGCGGCAGCAGCCTGCCGAACATGCCTACCGGCCAGCGCTCCAGCGCCTCCGGCAGCAGCGTGTGATTGGTGTAGCCGAAGGTCTGGCGCGTGATGCTCCAGGCGCGCTCCCAGTCCATGTTCAATTCATCGACCAGCAGCCTCATGAGCTCGGCGACCGCCACCGACGGGTGCGTGTCGTTGAGCTGGATGGCGAATTTCTCGTGGAAGCGCTCGGGCGGGATCTTCTGGACTCTGCAGATACGCAGCATGTCCTGCAGTGAGCAGCTCACGAAAAAATACTGCTGCTCGAGCCGCAATTCCTTGCCCCGTACCTGCTCATCGTTGGGATACAGCACCTTGGTGAGGTTTTCGCTCGCCACCTTGGCGTTCACCGCGCCGTAGTAGTCGCCGCGGTTGAACGTGGAGAAGTCGAACGACTCCGGCGCCTCGGCCTTCCACAACCGCAGCGTGTTCGCCGTGTTCACGTGATAGCCGAGGATGGGCGTGTCGTAGGGAATGCCATTGACGATGCGCCCGGGTACCCAGCGCGTGCGCTTGCGATGGAACTCGTCGTACCAGACTTCGGTGTGACCGCCGAACTTCACCGCCACGCACCACTCGGGCCGGGCGATCTCCCACGGATTGCCCCAGCGCAGCCACTTGTCGGTCTTCTCCACCTGCCAGCCGTCGACGATCTCCTGCTGGAAGATGCCGAACTCGTAGCGGATGCCATAGCCGAGCGAGGGCACTTCCAGTGTCGCCAGCGAATCGATGAAGCAGGCCGCGAGCCGGCCGAGGCCGCCGTTGCCGAGGCCCGGCTCGTCCTCGTGCGCCAGCAGCTCTTCGAGGTCCAGCCCGAGCTCGGCCACCGCGGTGCGCGCGGTTTCATGGATGCCGAGGTTGATCAGGTTGTTCCCGAGATGCGGACCCATAAGGAACTCGGCCGAAAGGTACGACACGGTGCGCGAGCCCTGCTTGGTGTAGGCCGCGGCGGTGGAGATCCAGCGCTGCATGATGCGATCGCGCACCGCATAGGCCAGCGCCATGTAGTAGTCGGTCTTGGTGGCGAGCGCCGGGAACTTGCCCTGGATGTAGAACAGCTTGTCCAGGAAGGCGTGTTTCAGCGCCTCCTTGGTGAGCGCACCCTGCTCCTCGTCGAACAGATCCGCCGTGCTGGACGCACTCGCAAGTTGGCTGACGGGAGTGCTCACGCTGGCGCCCTCTTCATTCTTCGTTTCCCCGGGTTGGCTGCAAGATTCATGCAGGAAAAAGCGCGGCGAATCTACCCGATTCGCCGCCCGATCTGCACCGTCGTGAGGCGGAAATTTTCCGCCCGCCCGCCGCGGGTGCAGGCCGTCACGCCTTCGCCAGTCTCAGCGCCCCATACGGGGAGCGCTCGCTGCGCGTCAGCATGGAATTGGCCTCCTCGTCGTTCCGGAAGCGCTCGGCCTTCGGATCCCACTCGAGCGGCCGACCGAGCTTCATCGCGATCCAGCTCACGATGCAGGCGGTGTTGCTGCGGTGGGCGACATCCGCGGGCGCGAGCGGCGGCTTGCGCGACTGCACGCTCTCGAGCCAGTTCCGGTGATGCTCCTTGCTCACGGGCAACGGCCGCGTCACACCCTTGGGATCGAGGATCTTCGGGTCGCTGGCATCGAGCGGCGGCAGGTTTGCGCCCTTGGCCTGCGGATCGCTCGACGTGGCGCCCGTGCCCTCGCGCGTCACCCAGATCCAGCCCTCGTCGCCGTAGAACTTGAGGCCGGTGTTGTACTTGTCCGAGACATTCACGACCACGTTCTTCGGATACTGCAGCGTGATGTCATACGCCCCGTGCACGTTCCAGATGCGGTCCTCGGGCGGGAACTCGCCCTTGCCCTGCACCTTCGAGGGTCCGGTGTGCTCGAACTCGAGCGCCCAGTGCATGGTGTCGTAGTGGTGCGAGCCCCAACCGGTGATCATGCCGAGGCAGAACCGATCATTGCGCAGCCAGCCGCCGCGACCGTAACCCTCGCGCGGGTGAACGCGCATCTCGGTGTAGTACTTGAAGGGCGTGGGCCCCAGCCACTGGTTGTAGTCGAAGGTCGCGGGAATTGCTTCCGGCGGCGCGTCGGGCGCGGTCGGATCGGTCGGCAAGCCGATCTCCACGCGCTGCACGTGGCCGATGCGCCCGGAGCGGATCAGCTCGGCCGCGCGGCGGAACTGTTCCCATGAACGCTGCTGGCTGCCCACCTGCAGGATGCGTCCCTGGCGTTTCACCGCGTCGCGCAGCAGCACACCTTCGGCATGCGTCATCGTGAAGGGCTTCTGCAGGTAAACATCCTTGCCGGCGTTCACCGCGGCCAGCGCCACTTCGGCATGCCAGTGGTCCGGCGTGCTGATCACCACGGCATCGATGTCGCGGCGCGCGAGCAGCTCGCGATAGTTGCCGAAGCTGCCGATCTTCGGCGCGGAGATGTTCCGGTCCGCATAGGCCTTCTCCACGATCTTCACGGCATCGGCGGCGCGGCGGCTGTCGAGGTCGCACACCGCGATGAAATCCGCCAGCCCCGACTTGATGACGCCGGGCATGTCGTGCGCCTGCGCGATGCGCCCGCAACCGATCTGACCCACGGTGATGCGGCTGTTCGAGCCAAAGGCTCGCGATGGCACGAACAAGGGCGCGGTCACCCCGGCGGCCGCGGTCTTCAGGAGCTGGCGACGTGAAATCATGGCGACTGGATCCGTCCGCTTGGAAGGGAGGCGCAAGTATATGCACCTCCGGACGGCGACGCGCCGCCGCGGACGCTCACTCGTACCGCAGCGCCTCGATCGGATCGAGTCGCGAGGCCTTGCGAGCAGGATACAGGCCGAACAGCACACCGACGCTTGCGCTCACGAGCAAAGACAGCACGATGATGTCCGTGCGCGTGACCATGGACCAGCCGAATTTCGCCGCCAACAACTGTCCGATGCCGATGCCGAGCAGCACTCCGATGGCCCCGCCGATCGCCGCCAGCGCCAGCGCCTCGATCAGGAATTGCGCCAGGATGTCTGCCGGCTGCGCACCCACCGCCATGCGGATGCCGATCTCGCGCGTACGTTCGGTCACGGACACCAGCATGATGTTCATCACGCCGATGCCGCCCACGATCAATGACACCAGCGCGATGGACGCCAGCAACGTGGTCATGGTCTGCGTGGTGGATGTCAGCATGCTGGTCATCTCGGCCATGCTGCTGGTGGAAAAGTCATCCTCATCGTCCGGTCCCAGCCGATGGCGCTCGCGCAGCAGCACCGCGATCTCGTTGCGCGCGGCCTGGATCGCGTCCGGCGAGCGCGCACTGACGAAGATCGCGCCGGGCACGAATTTGCCGAGGCCACGCTGCATGCGCGTCTGGAAGGCCGACAGCGGGATGTAGATCACGTCATCCTGATCCTGGCCCATGCCGTTTTGTCCCTTGCGCGACAGGACGCCCACGATGGTGAACGGCGCATCCCGGATGCGGATCATCTGACCCACCGGATCGACTCCCGGCCCGAAGAGGTTCTCGGCGGCCGTCTGGCCGATGACGGCATTCTTGGCGGCGCTCGCCTGGTCCGAGGCGGTCAAGCCGACGCCGCTTTCGATGGGCCAGTTGCGGATCGTGAAGAAATCCGGCGTGGTGCCCGCCACCTGCGTGTTCCAGGTGCTGGTCTCGGAGATCACCGGCTGATTGCTGCGCATCTGCGGTGCCGCGGCCACCACCGAGGGCAACTCGGTCTGGATGGCGCGCAGGTCCTCCCAGGTGATCGTGGGCTGCGAACCGTAGCCGCCGCGGCCACCCGGCCCCGAGCTCGATCCGGAGAACAGCATGATCACGTTGGTGCCGGCACCCTCGATCGACGAACGGATGCGCGACTTGGCGCCCTCGCCGATCGACACCATGCAGATCACCGCCGCCACGCCAATGATGATGCCGAGCGCGGTGAGGAAGGAACGCATCTTGTTCCGGCGCAGCGCCATGCCGGCCATGCGCAGGGTTTCGCCGGGGGAGATCACGAGGCCTGCTCCAGTTCGGGCTGCTGGCGCAGGTCGCTGATGACGGCGCCGTCCTTGAGCACCAGCTTGCGCGCGGCGTAGGCGGCGATGTCCACCTCGTGCGTGACGAACACGATGGTCATGCCGGACCTCTGCAGCTCGGTGAGCAGTTTCATGATTTCCATGCTGGTGGCCGAATCGAGATTCCCGGTGGGCTCGTCGGCGAGGATGAGTGGCGGACGCGTCACGAGGGCACGCGCGATGGCCACGCGCTGCTGCTGGCCGCCGGAAAGCTGCGAGGGATTGTGGCCGGCACGATGCGCGAGACCGACGCGCTCGAGGGCTTCCTGGGCGCGACGGTGGCGCTCCGCCAGCGGTACCCGCGCGTAGATCAATGGCAGCTCGACGTTCTCGAGCGCCGAGGTGCGCGCCAGCAGGTTGAAGTTCTGGAACACGAAGCCGATGAATTCGTTGCGCACCTTGGCGAGCTCGATGCGCGAGAGCTTGGCCACGTCGCGCCCGGCCAGCAGGTAGCTGCCGCGGGAAGGCGAATCGAGGCACCCCAGCAGGTTCATCAGCGTCGATTTGCCCGAGCCCGACGAGCCGGTGATGGCCACGAAATCGCCGCGCTCGATGTCGAGATTCACGTCGTGCAGCGCGGCGAACTCGGCATCGCCCGACTGGTAGATCTTGGCGAGATTTCGCAGCTCGATCAGCGCGGCCATGGTGCGCCTCTCAGAGGATGCGGAAGCCGCGCTGGCCGCCACGTGGCGTCTGGTTCGGATTCTGCCCGGCGACGGACACGATGACGTTCTCCCCTTCCTTGAGCTCGCCGCTGACGATTTCCGTCACGCGGCCATCGGTGATACCGGCCGTCACCTCGCGCGGCGCGGGCTTGCCGCCCTCGAGCACGTAGACGGTGCGCTTGACCACCTGCGGGACTCCGCCTTCCTCGTTCTCTCCGCCGCGATCGCGACGCCAGCTACTCTCGCCACCCTGGCCGCCCTGGCCACGCGGCCGCGCTCCATTGGCGCCTGCCGCGGCTCCCGGAGCGCCGCTCGCCTGCGCGCCTCGCGCAGCGCCGTTGCCAAACGACTCGGGGCGGAAGCGCAGCGCCGCGTTCGGCACCGCGAGCACATCGCTTCGCCGGTCGGTGATCACGCTCACCGTGGCGGTCATGCCGGGCTTGAGCTTCAGGTCGTCGTTGTTGACGTCGATGACGGCGTCATAGGTGACGACGTTCTGCACCACCTGCGGCGCATTGCGGATGTCGCGGATCGAGCCGCGGAAGGGCTCGCCGGGATAGGCATCCACGGTGAACGTCACGCGCATGCCGGGCTTGAGGCGGCCGATGTCCGACTCGGCGACGTTGGTGTGCACTTCCATCTTCGCCAGATCCTGCGCGATCGTGAAGATCACCGGCGCCTGCAACGAGGCCGCGACGGTCTGCCCGACGTTCACCGCGCGCGAAATCACCACGCCATCGGTGGGCGAAAGGATGTCGGTGTAGCGCAGGTTGGTGCGCGCCTGTTCGAGCTGCGCCTCGGACTGCGCGAGCTGTCCCTTGGCCTGCTCGACGGCGGCGCGGGCCGCACGCGCGGTGGCGACGGCATTATCCCGTTCGGTTTCCGAGATGAGCTTCTGCGCGAAGACCTCCGAGGCGCGCCGCGCCTGGCGCTCGGCGTCTTCCGCGGTCACCTGCAGGCGCAGCACGTTGGCGTGCGCCGCGGTGACATTGGCCTGCGCCTGCGACACGGCGGATTGGAACAACGCCGGGTCGATCTTGGCGATCTTCTCGCCCTTCTTCACCTTGGAATTGAAGTCGGCGTACAGCTCGAGGATGCGGCCCGAGACCTGACTGCCGACGTCCACCGTGACCACAGCCTGCAGGCTCCCCGAGGTGCTGACGCGCGACACCACGTTGGTCTTCTCGACGACGGCGGTCTGGTACTCGGGTGAATCGTCGCCGCCCGCGGTGCAGCGATACAGCACGAACAGGATGATGAGCGCGAGGGCGATCAGCCCGGCGAGGCGTGAACGCGTGAGTTGTTTGAGCAATTGGCTATCCGATCGAACTGGGCATGCACCAGCAGTTTAGATCAGACCGAACGCCGGCGTTCCCCAAATAAGTTATCGCTCGATGTCAACGGATGCGAAAGGTGCCCGTTCTCTCGAGGTTCGCCGGATTACTTTTCTGCAAGGTAGTTCCAATGCCGCCGCCCTTCAGCAGCGGTTCGAGGTCGGACGCCGACAATGGCCGGCTGTGCAGGTAGCCCTGCGACTGATCGCAGCCCAGGTTCGCGAGCATGTCGAACTGCTCGGGCGTCTCGACGCCCTCGGCCACCGTGGTCATGTTGAACGCCCGGCCGAGCGCGATGATGGTCTCGGCCACGGTGCGGCCGGCGCCGCTCGAGGTGAGCTGGCCGATGAAACTGCGGTCGATCTTGAGCATGTCCACGGGCAGCTCGGCCAGTCGGCTCAAGGATGAATAGCCTGTGCCGAAGTCGTCGATGGCGACCCGCACTCCGGACCTTCGCAGCAGGCGCAATTGCGAAACGGCCGTGCTCACGTCGTCGATCAGGACCCCCTCGGTGATCTCGATGTCGATGCCGCTGTGCTCGTTGCGCCACTCGCCCACCAGGTCGAGTAGATGGTCGGCGAAGGTCCGGCGCCGTAGCTGCACGGGCGAGATGTTCACCGCGATGCGGCCTGGATGCAGGCCCGCGCCCTGCCAGCGCCGCAGATCGTTGGCTGCCTGGCGCAGGATCCAGTCGCCCAGCGGCACGATGAGGCCGCTGGACTCCATCAACGACAGGAACACGCCGGGCATGACGAGCCCGGCTTCCGGATCGCGCCAGCGCACCAGCGCCTCCAGGCCGCGGATCTCGCGCGTGCGCACGTCCACCTTGGGCTGGTAGTGCAGCTCGAACTCCTGGCGTTCCACCGCGCCGCGCAGCCGGTGCTCCATGGTCATGCGCGACACCACCGCCGAGGACCACTCGAGACGGTGCGGCAGGTATTTCTCGCCGGTGCTCTTGGCGCTGCGCAACGCCGCCTCGGCGTTCTGCACCAGCGCGTTGGCGTCGTTGCCATTGTCCGGATAGCGCGCGAAGCCGCACTTGACGTCCACCGGAATGTCGCGGCCATCCACATTGAACGGCGCGCGGAACACCTCGATCACCTGGGCCTGCATCCAATGCACGGCCTCGTCTTCGTCACCGTCCGCTTCCATGATGAGGCCGAAGGTGCCGGCGCCGAAGTGCGCGAGCAGCTCGGTGGAGTCGCTGTGCCGCTTGAGCCGATCCGCCACCTGCTGCAGCAGCAGGTCGCCGGCATGGCGGCCGAAGGAATCATTGATGGTGGACAGATGCTCGATGTCGAGCACCGCGACGGCGGGCGTGCCGCGGCGGCCGATGCGCGGTTCGAGCATGCGCACCAGCCGCTCGCAGAACAGTCCGCGCTTGGCGAGTCCGGTGAGCGGATCGTAGTAGGAAAGGAAGCGGATCTCGTCTTCCTTGTGCAGGTACTGCAGTGCGAACGACAGATTCGCGACCAGCTCGCGCAACATGCGCAGCTCCTCGTCGCCGACCGCGCCCGCGTCATAAGAGGTGAGCATCAACGCGCCGACCGGCGTGCGATCCACGAGCAGCGGAAAGGCCACGACGCTGCGGAAGCCGGCATCCATGAGCGCGGCACGCGCGGCGAGCGACATGCCGAGCGACTGCAGGTCGTTGCAGACCAGCGAGCTGCCGGTGCGCAGCACGCGGCCGATGACGCTGGAATCCTCGTTGGCCGACTCGGCAATCGTGAACGTGAGCTGCGCGGCCACCTGGTGATCGACGCTGCCGGACCAGGCCGTGGGCCGCGCGGTGCGCGTGCCGGGCTCGATCAGCGCGACCATCGCGCTGGCGTAGCCACCCACGGAAGTCGCCAGGCGGCAGGCCTCGACCAGGATTTCGCGGCGCTGCCGGATGCGCACCATCGCGCCATTCACGCCCGAGAGCATCTTGAGCACGCGCGTCAGACGGCTGATGTGTTTTTCCTGCCGGCGGCGGTCGGTGAAATCGCGTTCGCTGCCGCGGAAACCCGTCACGCGGCCGTCGTCGCCCAACAGGGCCAGCATGTTGCGCTCGAGCCAGCGATAGCCGCCATTGCGATGCCGCCAGCGGGCCTGGAGGTTGGTGGCCGTGCGCTGGTTGGGCCCGAGTGTATGCATGGCGAAGTCCAGCGCCGCCAGGTCCTCCGGATGCACGTACTGCGAGGCGTTGGTGCCGATGATCTCTTCGGGCGCGTATCCGAGGATGGCGCGCACCGAATCGCTGCTGAACGTGAATTTGCCCTCGCGGTCGTGTTCCCAGATCCAGTCCTGCGAAGTGAGCACGATGTCGCGCAGCTGCTGCTCGAGTCCGAGTCGCGCGCGGCGCACCGCGGCCTCGTTGAGTGCGCGGCGCACCGCGGGCGCAAGCCGCGCCATATTGGTCTTGAGCACGTAGTCGTAGGCGCCGCGCTGCAGCGCATCGATGGCGCGTTCCTCACCGATGGTGCCCGAGAGAAAGATGAAAGGAGTATCGGGTGCGAGTTCCTGCACGACTTCCAGCGCCGACAGCCCGTCGAATCCGGGCAGCGTGAAGTCGGAGAGAATCAGGTCGTGGCGCTCTTCGATGAGCGCGCGCCGCAAGACGGCCTCCGAATCCACGCGCTTCCATGTGCATGAGAATCCGCTGGCTTCGAGCTGCCTGACCGCGATCTCGGCCTCGGTCGGCATGTCCTCGACGAGTAAGACTCTGACCTGCTGCATTTTTTCTTCGTCCCCGCATCAACGATCCGGCTACTCCCTTCTGTAGCCAGACCGCCGATCGTTTCGCTCCGGCGACGGTGCTTGTCCCCCGGCCGCCACGCAGAAGCGAAAAATAGGGCACCACCCGGATCTACCCTGTGATGCACTCCGCATACGCGGATAAAGAGTACCCAGTAGTCAGCCAAGGGGGCTTGATTTTTCGCGGCCGATGCGCGTGGGATTTTTCTTACGCAAATATCTCAGAGTCTCTCCTAGGCATTTGGCACTTGTATGTAGCAGCGCGACACTACCCCGCGGACATGAATACCAGTACCGCCGTCGAGGCCGCGCGCAAGCTCACCATTCTCATCGTCGACGACGAGCCGGCTTCGATGCGCGCGCTGTGCGATACCCTGGAATACGAGGGCTATCAGACCTACGGTTACACCTCCGCCGCGGATGCGCTCGCGGCCATGCGCGAGCGCAGCTTCGATTTGTTGTTAGCCGACCTGCAGATGCCGGGCACCAACGGCATCGATCTCATGAAATCCGCGCAGCTCGTCGACCCCACCCTGGTCGCCGTGATCATGACCGGCCACGGCGCTCTCGAAACGGCCGTGGCGGCCATGAAGGCCGGCGCGCTCGACTACATCCAGAAGCCCATCAAGCTCGCGACCGCCCTGCCGGTCCTGGAACGGGCACTCGCGGTGCGACAGCTGCGCATCGAGAAGAAGCGCCTCGAGGAGAACGTCCGCGAGCGCACCGAGGAGCTGAAGATCGCCAACCGCGAGCTCGAGGCCTTCTCGTACTCGGTCTCGCACGACCTGCGCGCACCGCTGCGCGCGGTGTCCGCGTTCACGCAGGCGCTGCTCTCCGAGCACGTCGGCACGCTCAATGACGAAGGCCGCCGCCTGCTGCAGAACGTGAATGCCGGCGCGGCGCACATGGATCGGCTGATCACCGACCTGCTGCGCCTCTCGCAGCTCAACCGCCAGGCCTTGCACCGCCAGCCGGTGCGTTTCGCCGAGCTCGCGCAACGGGTCATCGACGGCATGGCCGCCGAACGCGCCGGGCGCGACATCGAATTCGTGATCGCCGATTTTCCCACCTGGCAGGTGGACCCCGGCCTCATCGAGCAGGTGTTCGTCAACCTGATCTCCAACGCGATCAAGTTCACGCGCGAACGCGAGCACGCGCGCATCGAGATCGGCTACCGCATGGATGGCGCCACGCTGGTGTGCTTCGTCAAGGACAACGGCGTCGGCTTCAACATGAAGTACATGAACAAACTGTTCGGCGTCTTCCAGCGCCTGCACTCGGCGGACCAGTTCGAAGGCACGGGCGTAGGACTTTCGATCGTGCGCCGCATCGTCGAGCGCCACGGAGGCAAGGTCTGGGTGGATGGCTCGCAGGACCAGGGCGCCACGTTCTACTTCAGCCTGCCCGACGCTTCAGGTCCGCTCTAGCGCGCCGTCTGCGACTGCCTACAGTCTGCACGGCGGCCTGCCGACAGTGCCGCCCCGAAGCCGCGGGACACAATCGCCCGCATGGACATCCTGCACGCTCACCTTCTCCCCGGCACCGATCGGCGCGTGCCCGAACATACCCGCCCCTCGGACAACGAACGCATCCATGCACGCACGCTGCACGACGTCAGCATGTACTTCGGCGCCAGCGACGAAACGCTCACCGCGCGACTTCAGGAACTCGAGCATGAGTGGGACATCGAGCGCACGCTGGAAGCGAATGCCGCGAGCCTCGCGCTGATCGGACTGACGCTCGGCGTCACGGTCGACAAGCGTTTCCTCGTGCTGCCGTTCGCGGTTTCCGTTTTTCTGCTTCAGCACGCACTGCAAGGCTGGTGCCCGCCGCTGCCGCTGCTGCGCCGGCTCGGCATCCGCACCTCCGCCGAGATCCACCAGGAGATCATCGCGCTGCGGATCCTGCGCGGCGATTTCCTCGAGCAGCCTGTCTACCCGGAGAGCCTGCTGGCCGCGGCCGCGCTCTGAATCGCGGACAGCCCCTCAGGGCGCGGACGTTTCTGCCCGGGCCACGGCGGGCGCCGGCGTGATCGTCCGCGACATCTCCGCGGCGCGTTGCGTCGCCGGCAGGTCGGTCTTGTTGGCATCTTCCTCGGCCTGGCGCGTCAGCACCACGATGCTGATGCGGCGATTGATGGCGCCGCGCGGGTTGTCGCGATCGAACAGCACGTTCGATGCGAGACCGACCACGCGCGAGATCCGCTCGGTCGGCAGCCCGGAATCTTCCATCGCGCGGCGCGCGGCATTGGCGCGATCGGTGGACAGGTCCCAATTCGTGTAGCCGGTGATGCCGGCGTACGAGCTCGTGTCGGTGTGGCCCGTGATGCTCACGCGGTTCGGCACGGTCGTCAGATAGCCCGTCACCTCGTGCAGGATCTGCGCGGTGTACGACTTCAGCTTGGCGCTTCCCAGGTCGAACATCGGCCGGTTCTGCGCATCGACGATCTGGATGCGCAGGCCCTCGGGCGTGATGTCGAGCAGCAGTTGGTCCTTGAAAGGCTGCAACGCCTGGCTCTTGTCGATGGCGGCCTTGAGATCCTGCATGAGGGCGTCGAGCTGCTGGCGCTCGAGCAGCTTCTTGAGCTCCTCGGCTTCGGCCGCCTTCTGCTCCGGCGTCTTGAGGTCGATGGGCTTGGCGGGTTCGGTCATGATCGTGGCGCCAATGCGGTCGGACTTCTGCAGCGAGCTCCTCGGCGCGTCGAGACCGCCACCCAGGTTGATCGGCGAAGTGCTGGCGCCGCCCGGCCCCATCTGGCCCGGCGCGGGACGCACGCTCCTGCCCGGCTCCATCGAGGGATTCTTGAAGTAGTCGAAGATGGCGGCACGCTGATCTTTCGACACCGCGGTCACCAGCCACATCACCAGGAAGAAGGCCATCATGGCCGTCACGAAATCCGCGTACGCCACCTTCCACGCGCCACCGTGGTGGCCGCCGGTGATCTTCTTGATGCGCTTGATGTAGATAGGCCGCGCCGCTTCGCCACCTGCGTTCTTGGGATTGGCGGCCATGGCGGATTCAGGTCGCTGCCTTGGGCCGGCCCTTCAGCTCGTTCTCGAGATCGGCGAACGTCGGTCGCACCTCGCTGAACAGCAGCTTGCGGGCGAACTCCACGGCCACCGAGGGCGCATAGCCGCGCACGCTCGCGACCAGTGCCATCTTCACGACTTCGAAGGCCTTGCCCTCCTCGGCCGCCTTGGCTTCCATGGCCGAGGCGATCGGCCCGATGAAGCCATAGGACACGAGAATGCCGAGGAAGGTGCCGACCAGCGCCGCGCCCACCTTGTGGCCGATGGTCGCGGTATCGGCGCCTTCGAGCGCCGCCATGGTGTTCACGATGCCGAGCACCGCCGCCACGATGCCGAAACCCGGCAGGGCATCGGCCACCTTCTGCACGGCATGCGCCGGCTCGTGCGCTTCCTTGTAGTGGGTCTCCAGCTCGTATTCGAGCAGGCTCTCGAGCTCGTGCGGATCCAGGTTGCCGCCCACCATGAGCCGCAGGCAGTCTGTGATGAACACCACCATGTGATGGTCCGCCAGCACCACCGGGTACTGCTGGAAGAGTCGGCTCTCCTCGGGCTTCTCGAGATCCGCTTCGATGGCGAGCAGGCCTTCCTTGCGCACCTTCATGAGGATGTCGTAGATCAGCTTGAGCAGCGTGACGTAGTCCTCGCGTTTGTAACGCGGCCCTTTGTGGATGGTCAGCGCCTGGGAAAAGGCCGCCTTGGAAATCTTCGGCGGGTTGCTGGTCAGGAACGCGCCCAGCGCCGCGCCCACGATGATCAGCACTTCAGTCGGGTGCCACAAAGCCAGCAGCTTGCCCCCTTCCAGCACGAAGCCGCCGATGACGCAGCCGAGAACCACGACCGAACCAATGATCTGAATCATTTGCCAACCGACCGATGAATGACGTGGGCACTCTCCGCCCAGCATCGGTATCGGCCCCGTCCGGGCAAAGTGAAGCGGCAATCCCTTGCCGCCCCGCCGTGGTGCTCGCGGGCGATTCCCGGCAGGGATGCCATGAGGCGCCCGCCTACGCACCCCGCCGCGCTGCACCGACAGTGAGCCTGTGGCTCGACTCCCGAAAATGCGCGCCGTGACCACGCAATCCCTGCCGGCCGTCGATGCGCCGCCGCTGCCACGTGAACGCATGAGCTGGCGGCGCTGCAAGAGCCTGATCGCCTCCGACCTGTACCGCTATGACGGCGCCATCGACGCCCGCGCCTTCTGGCGCAACTTCTGGTTCACGCCCGGCTTTCGCTACACGGTGGCATTGCGCATCTCGGCGTATGCGCGTGCGCAAGCCTGGGCGCGGTACGGCTTTCGCCAGTTCATGGCGCTCATGCTGTATCGCTATTCCGTCCGCTACGGCATTTCGATCTCCGCGCAGACCCGCATCGGGCCTGGCTTCTACATCGGCCACTTCGGCGGCATCCACGTGAACCAGGGCGCCGTGATCGGCGCCAATTGCAACCTGCAGCAGGACGTCACGTTGGCCAAGTCCAATCGCGGCGAGCGCGCCGGCGCGCCGCTGATCGGCGACAACGTGTTCATCGGCGCCGGCGCGAAGCTCATCGGCCGCATCCACGTGGGCGACGGCGCCGCGGTCGGCGCCAATGCCGTGGTGACCCGCGATGTGCCACCCGGCGCCGCGGTGGCGGGCATCCCGGCGCGGGTGGTGTCCGAGCAGGGATCGGCCGGCTACGTGAACCGCACCGACTATCCACCCATTCGCGACTGAGACCCCGATGCGCATCGTCATCCCGTTGATCGCCGCGGCCGCTATGGTCATCGGCATCGGTGTCGCGGTCGCCGTGGCGGATGACGACGAACCCATCCCGACCACGGTCAATCCGCTCGGCCTGTTCTTCAACAACAGCTTCGTGCGGTTCGAGGACTACGAGAAGCCCACCGCGCTGCTGGTCACCGGCAACTGCAATCGTTACGACGAGCGCTTCCAGCAGGCGCGCGCCGCGGGCGCCGAGGTGCTGGTGTACATCAATCCGACGGCCGTCTATGACACGTTGCCGTGCCGCACCGACTGGGGCCTGTACGGCAAGGATCGCGACCAGGTGCCGTTGTGGCCGTTCCCGAGCTATGGCGTCCGCTCGAGCTGGAAGAACACCCGCATGACCGACATCCGCGCCGGCTCGCCGTGGTCCGACCACGTGGTCGAGTACGTCGAGCACCTGATGCGCGAGGGCAAGTTCGACGGCGTGTTCCTCGACGTGGTCGGCGCGCGCATCTGGTCGGACACGACGAGCTGGAAGAGCTGGCCCAAGCAGGAACAGGACGAGTACACGCGCGGCAACGTCGATCTCGTGCGGCGCATCGACGAGAAGCGCCGCGAAATCGATCCCGACTTCATCGTGGTCAACAACGGCTACTGGAATCGCGGCGACGAGCGGGGCTTCGCGGGCGAGAAATACGTGGACGGCATCGTGCTCGAACACCCGACGTTCACCGAATTGCACCGCCAGTACGCGCAGCGCAAGTACAGCGACCTCGGCCACCGCCGCGTGCTGGTGATCGCGCGCGAAGGCGACGCGCTCAAGTGGGCGCGGGTGCCGGGCGTGACGAACGTTTCGGATCAGAAGTCCTACGGGCACCCCAACGCGCCCGTGGTGCAGTTCAATCCCCGCTCGGATCGCAAGCGGCGCCTGGTAAGGCGCGACTGACTAGAGCCGTCGCCGGCCGCTCACTTCGGCTTGCGGAATTTGAGAAGGTAGCGGTCCGTCTTGTCGCGCAGACCCTGCTCGAACACCCGCGCCTTGTGGTCGTCGGACGGATTGGCGATCACGTCGCTCGAGCCGACGAATTCGAATCCCGCCGCCATCACTTCCGCCTTCACGGCATCCGGATCGCTGCGATGCAGGGTCGACGTCGCGGTGAATCCCGAGCCCTTCTCGGCCGCGTGGTCGATGACGATGTAGATGCCGCCGGGCTTGAGGCTGGCGAGCACCGCCTTGTTGAACGCCGCGATGTCGAGGTCCTTCGCATTGTGCAGGTCGTGATAGTTCTGCGAGGTCCAGACCATGTCGAGCTTCTCCGGCAGCTTCAGCTCCGCGAGCTTCTCGACCGACACGGTCACGTTCTGATAGTGCGGATCGGCGGCGATGGCACGCACGGCT
>DASTRL010000169.1:0-2684 GCA_035761265.1 Steroidobacteraceae bacterium | reverse complement strand
ACCGGATGCGTATGGGGCGGCGCGCTGACCGCCGTGAACCTGGATGCGCAGGTCGCGCCGGTGCAGTCAGCCTGCGCGGCCCATCAGGACCCCGGCGGCGGCGAAGGTTGAGCGACCTCGGCGGGTGGAATGATGTCGCTGGCGCTGGGCGCGGGAGTTTCCGTGGCGGGAGCCGCCGGCTCCGCGTGCGCCGGAACCTGCGTGGGAGACACGAAGCCTGCATCCGGCTGTACCACGGCTTCGGCGAACTGCGGCATCGAACCCCAGTTGATGTAGATCGCCGCGGTGCTCGGGCGATACACGCTGGGCGCGAATTCGAGATCCACCGGCAAGCCGCCTTCGGCGGTCACGGGAATCACATTGCGTTCTTCGCCCTGCACTTCGATCTGCTGCACGCTGCCGGGCCGCACGCGGACCGCCACGCGCACCGGCCAGGTGGTGTCGGCGGGCAGGCGCGCGGCCACCGATCCCGAGCCGCCCACGCCGGACAAATCGATGACCAGCGTGTTGCGCTTCCAATACTGCGGGTAGCTCGCGGGCGTGCCGTCCGCATTCACGAGATCGAGCTCGTGCACGGCTTCCGGCACCGGTTGCGGCTTCTTGTAGAACGGCCAGATGTGCGGCATGTGCATCGAGCTGCAGGCGCCGAGGACGAGGCAGCAGGCGATCACGAGCGCGAGGCGGCTTTTCACCAGCATCTCCGACGGATGGGAACGTGGCCGCAAACATAACATGTCGTGCCAGCGCCGCAGGCGCGCGCCGCTGACTCCTGCAGGCGACAGGGAGCGCAATTGTGGAGACCGTCACATGATGCGGCCCCCAGCGCATAGAATTCGGGACATGCGCGAACTGAAAGCCTTCAACTTCCGGCGCTGGATAGACGAGCACCGGCACTTGCTCAAACCCCCGGTCGGCAACAAGCAGGTATTCACCGACAGCGAGTTCATCATCATGGTCGTGGGGGGTCCGAACAGTCGCAAGGATTTCCACGTCGATCCGGGCGAGGAGTTCTTCTACCAGCTCGAGGGCGGCATCACGCTGGCCACGGTGCAGGACGGCCGGCGCGTGGACATCCCCATCAATGAGGGCGAGATTTTCCTGCTGCCGCCCAACATGCCGCACTCGCCGCGCCGCCCGGCGAACACCGTCGGCCTGGTGATCGAGCGCACACGCCACCCGGGCGAGCGCGACGGCTTCCAGTGGTACTGCGAGAACTGCGGCAGCAAGCTGTACGAGGAGTTCGCCGAGATCACCAACATCGAGACGCAGCTCCCGCCCATCTTCGATCGGTTCTTCGGCCGGCCGGAATACCTGACCTGCAGGCGCTGCGGCACGGTCATGCAGAAGCCGGACTGAGCGATGCAGGCCGAGCTGTCCTTCGGGGGTCAGAAGGTGCGCGCCGCGCTGGATCGCGGCGTGAGCCTGGCGATCGCCGTGGAGTTCGGCGTGCCGGGACCGCGGCACTTCGGCGCTCCCGCGCCCGAAGCGCGGCCGTTCTCCACCGGCAATTTTTCCGGCAGCGTGGCCACCGGCGCGTCGGTCAACTGCTCCACCGTGACTCTCACGCCGCATTGCCAGATGACGCACACCGAGAGCGTCGCGCACCTCACGCGTGAGCCGGGCGATGCCTGGCGCGTGGTGCCGCGCGGGCTGCTGCCCGCGGTGGTAGTTAGCGTGGTGCCCGAGCCCGCGAGCGAATCGAGCGAGAGCACCGATCCGCAACCCTGGGCCACCGATTCGCTGATCACCAAGCGCCGGCTGCGCGCGGCTTGGCCCATGACGCGCATGGTGGAGCCGCTGGCCGTGATCGTGCGCACGCTGCCCAACGATGGCGGCAAGCGCACGCGGGACTATTCCGGCGCCGTGCCGCCCTATCTCACGCGCGAGGCCGTGCAATGGCTGGTCGAGAAGCGCATCGAGCACCTGGTGCTCGACGTGCCTTCGGTGGATCGCACGCACGACGAAGGCCATCTGGTCGGACACCGGCTGTTCTTCGGCTTGCCCCCCGGCAGTACCGCGCGCGGCGATGCGGCACGATCGCGCGCCACCATCACGGAGCTCGCGTTCGTGCCCGACGAGGTCCCCGACGGGCCGTGCATTCTTTCGCTGGCCGTGCCCGCCATCGGCGGTGACGCCGTCCCGAGCCAGCCGATTGTGTATCCTCTGGCGCCATGAATGCCTCGCCGAGCGACCTGGCGGTCGGTGACGACTCGCTGCCGGAATTCTCGACGTCGCGCGACTTCGCGATGGATTGCGATGCCGCGGACATTCTCGCGCCGTACCGCCGGCAGTTCGAACTACCGCGCAACTCGAGCGGCCAGACGCTCAATTACCTCTGTGGGCATTCGCTCGGGCTGGCGCCGCGCGCCGCGCTCGATCTCGTCAGCGAGGAGCTCGCCGACTGGGCCGCGCTCGGCGTGGGCGGCCATCACACCGCGACGCGGCCGTGGATCGACTACGCGCAAGGATTCACCAAGGGTCTGCAGCACCTGACCGGCGCGCTGCCTAGCGAAGTCGTCGCGATGAACTCGCTGACCGTGAACCTGCACTTGATGATGGCCTCGTTCTATCGGCCCGTCGGCATGCGCGACAAGGTGCTGATCGAGGCCGGCGCGTTCTCGTCCGACCGCCATGCGATTCTCGGCCAGCTCTCCTGGCACAAGCTCGATCCGGAGGACACGCTG
>DASTRL010000168.1:0-6370 GCA_035761265.1 Steroidobacteraceae bacterium | reverse complement strand
TGAAATCGCATGGCTTCAAGAACCTGACGCTCGAGAAGATCATCCACCTCAAGAACGCGGACGTGCTCTAGCTCCGCGACCGCAAGGAGTCCCACAATGATGCGATTCGCCACGCTGATGGCACTGGTGTTCTGCGCGCTGAATCTGGCCGCGAGCCCCGCGCGCGCCGAGGAATTCAAGGGCAACTGGACCCTCACGGCCTCCGAGCAGCCGGGCATGGTCCGGTTCGGGCTGTTCCACCGGCACGAAGGTGGCCAGTCACAGAGCGAGAACGACTGGCCGGTCGGCGCGTTCCAGGGCCTCGACCTCGCAACCGCCGCACGGCATGACGTGAAGTTCACGATCTCCCGCGACGCCGGACGCTTCGACTGTGACGGCTTCCTCAACGCGGGCGACGGCGCCGGCATCTTCCGCTTCACGCCGAACCCCGCGTTCGTGCAGGGCATGCGCGACCTCGGCTTCGGCGGCATCGACGACAACAAGCAGTTCGCGATGGCCGTGCACGACGTCACGCTCGAATACGCGCGCCAGATGAAGAACGAGAACCTGCGCGGCCTGGACACCGACAAGCTGATCGCCTTTCGCATCTTCGACATCTCGCAGCAGTTCCTGCGCGACATGCGCAAGGAAGGCATCGGCACGCTGGACGCGGACAAATGGGTGGCGTTCCGCGTGCATGGCGTGACGCCGCCGCTGATCCGCGAGCTGCGCAAGGCGGGCCTGGAGCCCGACGAGGATCAGCTCATCGCCATGCGCGTGCACGGCGCCACGCCGGAGTGGATCGCGAAGATGAAGCAGCAAGGCTACGGCGGGCTCGGCATCGAGAAGCTCATCGCCTTCCGCGTGCACAACGTCACGCCGGAGTTCATCGCGAAAGTCGCGAGCCTCGGCTACACGCATCCGGACGCGGACGAGCTCATCGCCATGCGCGTGCACGGCATCACGCCGGAGTACATCGCGGACATGAAGTCACGCGGCAGGAAGGATCTCACCATCGACCAGCTGGTGAGCCTCAAGATTCATGGCATCGATTGACCCGCTATGCCGGAAAGAGTGACCGTGAACCGGCTGCCGCCCCCGGCGCGCGGCGCGTAGCCGACCTCGCCGCCATGCAGGCGGGCGACCTGCCGCACGATGGCCAGACCCAGCCCCGTGCCTGACGACTGGTCGGCATCCGCGCGCCGGTAGAACGGCTCGAAGATCCGCTCGCGATCTTCCGGTGGGATGCCTGGACCCGCGTCCTCGACGATGAGCAGGGCAGCGTCGCCCTGCCGCGCAACACGCACGTCACGCGCGCCGCCGGCGTGCAGCCTCGCGTTCTCGAGCAGGTTGCGGATCAGCCGGCGCAGCAGCAGCGGATCACCGCTGATGGTGATCGCATCGCCGGAAACCTCGCGATCGAAGTGCGCCGCCTCTTCTGCCGCCAGCGCCAGCAGGTCGATGGACTCGCGGCGTTCGAGGCCGCGCACCGCATCGAGCCGGCTGGTCAGCAACAGCTCGCCGATCAACGCGTCGAGCTCGCCGATGTTGCGCGTCAGCTCCTCGCCGGCGCGCAGGTCGCCGCCGGCCAGCCGCTCGACGGCCAGGCGCATGCGCGTCAGGGGCGTGCGCAGCTCGTGGGAACAGTTGGCCAGCAGCTGCTGGTTGGCGCGCAGCAGCTGCTCGATGCGCGCCGCGGACTCGTTGAAGCTGGCGGCGAGCGAGGCCACTTCGTCCTTCCCTTCCACGGCGACACGCGCGCTCAGGTCGCCGGCGCCGAACTTCTGCACGCCTTGCCTGAGCCGTTCCAGGCGGGAGGTGAGGCCCTTGACCAGTGGATAGGCGAGCAGGGCGATCGCGGCGGCGATCGAGCCCAGCATGAGCACCACGTGGATGCCGTGCAGCATCATGCGCAGGCGGTTGCTGCCCACGTGCCAGAGGATCGCGGCCACGATCGTGAACACCACGAGCACGCCGACGATGGCGAGATACAGCCGCAGGTGCAGGCGGCGCATCAGCGATCCTGTTCCCTCGCGAACACGTAGCCCGCGCCGCGCAGCGTGAGAATGCGGCGCGGCCTGCGCGGATCATCCTCGATGGCGGCGCGCAGCCGCGAGATGTGCACGTCGATGGAGCGATCGAAATCCTCCAGCGCCGCGCCGCGCGTGAGATCCATCAGCGCCTCGCGCGACAGCACGCGCCCGGCGCGCTCCGCCAGGGCCACCAGCAGCGCGAACTGGTGCCCGGTCAGCATCCTGCGCTGACCGTCGAGGCGCACCTCGCGAGCCCCGGTGTCTATCTCGAGCCGGCCGAAGCGCAACACCGCCGCCGGGCCCGGCGCGCCCCGCCGCCGCAGGATGGCGCGCAGCCGCGCCAGCAGCTCGCGCGGCTCGAAGGGCTTGGGTAGATAGTCGTCGGCGCCGAGCTCCAGCCCCACGACGCGGTCGAGCGGATCGCCGCGGGCGGTGAGCATCAGCACCGGCATGTCGGAGCGCGCGCGCAGTCTGCGGCACAGGTCGAGGCCATCCGCATCCGGCAGCATCAGATCGAGGATCATGGCGTCGAACGTCTCGGTGGCCACGAGCTGCATCGCGGCCGCGCCGGTGGCGGCGCGCGTGACGCGCATGCCCGCCTCGCCCAGATAGTCGGCGACCATCGTGGCGAGGCGGGCGTCGTCTTCGACGAGCAGGACGCGATGCGCGGTCATTCGCCCCGCATGATGCGCCAGGCGCGGCGCGCTAACCACCGTGATGCTGGCGCACCTCCGCGGCGAGCGCGGTCCGCTGTTCCGGGCTCAACACCTCGGCGGCGTCCTCGAAGGAGGTGACCAGGCGACGGCTGGCCTCGTCCATCGAACGGATGTGCCCGGCGCGCAGCGCCTCGATCTTCTCGCGGTCGACGCTCGGCGCCAGCAGCAGCTCGTGGAACCTGCCCAGGTCGGCGAAATGCGCGTCATGGGTGTTCTCGAGGTCGGTGAACGCGCCCTTGAGAATGCCTTCGACCTGCGCCTTCTGCGCATCCGAGGCGCCTATCTTCGTGAGCATGGCGTTCATGTGATCGAGATGCATCTCGACGCTGCGGTCGCCCATCATCATGCCGCCGTGACCCATGTGGCCCTGGTGGGCATAGGCGATCGCACCGCCGATGGCGACCAGGGGAATGGCGATCAGCGTGGCTAACTTCATGCGTGACATGGTCTGACTCCGTGGGTTGGGGACGGAATCATCCTGCGCGCGCGGCGTTGCGCGCGTTTCAAGCCCATGTAAAGAATTGTGAAGCGGGGCCGCGAAACGGGGCCTCGTGGCCGGCACCTGGCGTTGCGTGGAATCAGCGCGCCGGCTGGCTCGCGATTTCGTCGGCGATCTCGTCGAAGGCGCGTCTCAGCAGCGCCACATACGTCGGGTTGTACGCCGGCATCTGCGGAAACGGCACCGTGAGCGTCGAATAGTCGAAGCCACGGGATACTTCGAATGGCTTGCCATTGGCCTCGCCCGCGGCGCGGATCAGCACGCTGTCGCCACCGGGAACGTCCTTCTGAACGTAGACGGCACCGCCACCCGCGGCCGCCCCGGCGCCCGCCGCCGCGGCGGCGCCGGCGCGGTTCGCCGTGTTCTCGCAATACTCGATGGTGTCCAGGCGATCGAGCCTCACGTGCAGGGTGCCGCCCGCCGGCGTGCGCGCCTGCAGGAGCCGGCGAAGGTATTCGACCTTCGACGGCACGTAGGTCTCGTCGCCATACCAGCGCTCGCAACGAAACAGGCCGGCGCCCGTGTGGACCTTGCGCTCGGCCGCCGGGCGCTGATCGTCGATCGAGACCGAGCCCGCACTGACGAGCTCGTGGGCGCCAGGCTCCTCGAGCGGCACTCGCAGGCTGAAGATGGACGGGCCGCATGCCGTGAGTGCGACCGTGCTCGTGATTGCCGCGGCGATCCGCAGGAGACTGCCCATCCATCCTCCCCCGATGTCCTGCGAACATGATAGATGACATCGTGACTACGCGGCGCGTTTCCTCCCGCGGCTCGGGATCGGCTTGTTCAGCACCGACTTCGGGCCGAGCAGCTGCGGATGCTGATCGTAGCCCATGCGCTTCAGGGTGCCGGCCGCGCTGGCCACGGCGCCCATGAAGGTGCTGCGCGGTTTGGCGCGCAGGTCCTTCACGAAGGAATACGTGAACGCGCCGTACGAGGTCGCTCCGTCGCGGTATTCGAACGACAGCTCGCCCTCGCGGCAGGCTTCGATGATCACGGGTAGATAGGGTCCGCGTTCGTCGGGCCGCAGCTTGTGGTACACGTTGGCGGACAGCACGCGGCCGCGCATGCCGCGGCCGAGGCGGTAAGTGGCGTGGTTCCTGCCCATGTACTCGCGCTTCTCCTCCTCGGTACCGCCGAAATCCTCGTTGATGGGATCGAGCGGCCGCTGCTCCCACATCTGCTCGCGCACGTTCCAGCGCAGCATGCGATGGCGTATGTCGTCCGGCGGGACCAGCCCGCGGATCTTCGGCCCGCCCTCGCGATGGATGCCGCCCGAATGGCAGCAATCGAACAGCGCGAAGAAGCGCGCCTGGAACGGCAGGTTGCGATACAGCGTGAAGATGTCGTCGTCGGTGATGGCCGTGGTCTTCGACCAGTCGAAGTCCCAGGGCACGAGGCATTCGTCGACGTGGTCGACCTTCTCCTCGGCGTTGTAGCCAGGCATCTGTGCCCCATGGCCGCTGTAGAAGAACACGCGCTCGGTTCCATCCTCCGCGCCTTCGAGCAGCCACTCGAGGCGCTCGCGCATGTTGTCGGCGGTCGCCCGATCGTCGAGCAGCATGCGGATGTCCTCGGCCGCGAAGCCGCGCTCCTGCAGCAGCGCGCTCATGAGATACGTGTCGTTCACGCATCCCTCGAGGCGATCGGCGACGTTGGGGTACTGGTCGATACCCACCAGCAGCGCGCGTCGCTGCGGCTTGGTCTTCAGCCGGCGGATGACGGTCGCCGACTTCTGGAACTGGCGCGCGCCCGTGGCCGTCGCCAGCGTGCGCCACACGAGCTGCGCGGTGTTCGGATGATTGAAGTAGCCCGGCTGGCCCGGCGTGCCGATCGGATCGTGCCCGGCTTCCGAAGGCGTGAGCACCTGCAGGAATTTCGGGTCCTTGATGTCGATGGGCGCGGTGAGCACATGGTCGTGCTGGTTGAACAGATGGAACCAGAACTTCACGTTCGGCACCTTGATGGGCCCGGGGAACAGCCGGCTGTGCGCGAACACGTTGTTGATCTGCGATCCAAAAGTCATGTAGTCGAGGGCCGCGGCCATGGTCTTGCCGCGCGGGTCGTTGCGCAGGAAGTCATAGGTGATCAGCGATCCCAGGCTGTGCGCGGCGATCATGTCCGGCATCTCGGCCGCGAGCTTCTTCGCGAGCAGGTCGCGCAGCTCGCGCCGCAGGGCGCCCTGCGTGCAGAGCTGCGCCACCATGCCGGCTTTCCAGCGGACGTCGTCGCCGAAACCGCGCGAGGGGCGGAACGCGTCGACGATGGGATCCGCGATGGTGTGCCAGGCGGCGGCGGCCACGAGCTCGGCCACCGCCTTCAGGTACACCACGGTCGAGTGGCTGTGACGGTCGAAGAACTCGTCGTAGTGCAGTTCCGCGAACGCGGGCTCCTGCGCCATGCCGGCGGCCGTCAGCCGCGCGGTGATGGTCGTCTTCCAGTCTTCGTAATAGTTGGGCTTGGCGTCGCAGTGACCGACGCCGTGGACGAGCAGGATCTTCATGAAGCACCACCCTGTTGTTGGATCTTGTCGGGCCGCTGCGGCGCCGGTGCGCGCGAATCGCAGTGCAGCGAGCCGCGTGCACCGGCGGTCGGCCGGTGATGCTTATTATGTGTCGCGAGTGTCGGAGTTCTCTCACCTCGCGGGGGTGTTATGGGGCGTCACGGGTCAGTACATCCACACGGCGCCCGACCCCGGGTCTTCGGTGTTGCGCCAGTCGCCGCCGATGCCGCGGGCGCTGCTGGCGTCGCCAGGCTCGCCGATGATCAGCGTCCGGCCGCTGTGGCTCAGATCCAGCTCGCGCGCAAATCCCATCCGGTCGTTCGGGTAGTTAGGCTTGACCATGTTGGCCAGCTTCCAGGCGTTGGTGAAGCGGTAGATGTACACCGCACCCGTCTTCTCGGTACCGGCGAGCAGCGGCGCCGCGCGCGGACCCGTGCCCTGGCCGATGTCCGAGGGATCTCCCACGGCGAGCGTGGCGCCATCGCCGCTCACCGCGATGTCGAAGCCGTAGTACCCGCGATAGGTGCCATCAGCCCACGGCCCGGGCGTGAGCTCGGCCACCTTCGAATACACACCGTTGGTGCGCTTGAAGACGTTCACCTGGGAGGCCCCGGCCTCGGGTGAGTCCGGCACCGTGACA
>DASTRL010000167.1:0-4651 GCA_035761265.1 Steroidobacteraceae bacterium | reverse complement strand
GTCAATGCGGCTTCTCTCGGATCGTCGACACGCTCACCGACGGGCTCGGCTGCAATCGGGGAAACGGAGCTCCTACCTTGCAAAAAACTTGCGAGCGAGGTGTGGCTAGCCACTTGGCAGAAGGCGGCTGAGCGATTGCAGACGCGTGGGAATACAGGTTCCACTGCGCGATGCTGCACGCGTCGTAATATGGCGAAGAAATCGGTGATTGGGCTAAGGCGATCAGTACCGCTGTTGGGCAACTACAAACGCATGCATATGGAAATGTTGTCACCGGCGAAATCGTAGAGTTGAAGACTGAATTGCCATGACTTCGGATGTCAGGAATGATTTTCACCCTCGCCAACGAGCAAAAGAGGCGGCAAGGCGCGCACTTGATGACGAATGTGATCTGCTACTCGCTTGCCGAGAGCTGTCACAGCTCAAATCGCATCTGGGCGACGTTCCTGGTGATGTTGTCGATATTTTTGTTGGCGTCGCCTCCGAGATTGACGATCTCCCAATCGGCACTGAGCGAATGCGGTGGTCGTTGGATGCTTTAGCGACGAACGACGTCAAGGCGCGTAAGTATCGTGATGAAGTGCGAGATATCGTAGTGAATGCGCTAAAACGTCTATTGGTCTTGCTCAAGGATGCGGATTCTTAGGGTCCGTGCATATATTTTCGAACTAGCCAAAAAAGGCGCAGCATTGAAGCACCACAACTCCATCGTGTGCTGACCCGGCCCAAGCAACTGATCGACTTGATGAGATCAAGTTCATTCGGCAGCTTGACTGGTTAGCCATAAGAGCTGAAGTCGATCCGCACCTGAATTTAAAATTCTGCAGGACTAGCCGGGCTTCGAGAATGTTTGCCTGAGTATCTCGCGGATCTCGCGACTCCGCTGCGCCGACGGCGGACCCATCAATCCGCGCTTCGCCGGCGGCAGATGCGCCAGCGATTCCTCCGGATCCGAGAACACCAGCACATCGAACATCGGCTTCCAGGCCGCGCGCTGGTCGGCGGGCAGGTCGCGCAGGCTCATCGCCGCGTGCAACAGCACGCCGTAGGCGGATCCGATCTTCGGCGCGTCGTTCCACCAGTAGTTCACCAGCACGTTGAACGGCGTCAGCGCCTCGACGTGATGCCACCAGGCGTACGGAATGTAGATGGCGTCGCCCGGCTCGAGCTCGGCCTGCCGGGCATGGCGCAGTGCCTCGGCGAAACGCGGATAACGGGTGAGGTCCGGGTTGTCGAACAGCACCATGCTCACCGGCGTTCCCGACGGGGTGTATTCCAGCGGGCCGATGTAGAGATTGGCCACCTGCTCGGGCGGGAACAGCGTGAAGCGGCGGCGCCCGCCGACCACGCAGGCGATGTTGTACTGCAAGTCGAAGTGCGTCTGGACCTTGGTGCGATTGCCGATCCAGATGCGCGGGCCGATTGCGGCATCCACGAGCGGCATGGGATGCGCGGCCGCGAAGTCTGGCAGGAATTCCTGCGTGACCATCGACTCGATGAATACCGCGACGGGGTCGGGCTCGTCCATGAGCGAGAGCAGTCGATCGAGCGTCGCACCGATCGGCGCCGCACGGCGCTGGAAATTCAGCCCGCTCAGATCATCGCGATAGAACAGCTGCCCCTTCGCGGCCGCGGGAATCTCGATGACGTTCGGCATGCGGCCGCGATCGAAGCGGCGGATGGCATCCGCCAGCGCGCGCGGCGATTCGCGCGCGGCGCGGACCACCGGCCAGTCACTGACCAGGCCCTTGAAGACGACTGGCTCGGCCGCGGGCCGGATCTCCTCGCGAAACGTCTTGAGGTCGACGTCGGTTCGGACGAGTATTTGCGCGGCATCGTTCATGAGGGCGAAGGATGGTACAGCGATTTGCCGCATTTCTGGCGTGTATGTGGGCGGCAACGTACGTCCACGCGGAGGCGCCACTCATGGACGCCGTCTTTGCCGATCACCTCGTGCTCCAGCGCGACCGGGCCATTCCGATCTGGGGAAATGCCGCCGCCGGCGAAGAAGTCACGGTCACGCTGTCCGGCGCCACGCGCAGCGTGCGTGCCGATGCGAACGGCCACTGGGCTCTGCTCATGCCGGAACAGCCGGCCGGCGGACCGCACACGCTGAGCGCGCGCAGCGCCACGCGCATGCAGGATGTGCAGGACGTGCGGATCGGTGACGTGTGGCTGTGCTCCGGTCAGTCCAACATGGAGTTCCCGGTGCGCGGCGCGCTCAATGCACGCGCGGAGATCGCCGCCTCGGCGAACGATCTCATTCGCCAGCTCAAGATCGCGCACTCCGCGAGCACCACGCCGCGGACGAGCTTCGATGGCGCGCTCGAATGGAAGGTGGCGAGTCCGGAAACGACCGGGGACTTCTCGGCCACCTGCTATTACTTCGTGCGCGAACTGCGCAAGAACGTCGATGTTCCCATGGGCATCATCGTCTCGGCCTGGGGCGGGTCGAAGATCGAGCCATGGATGAGCGAGCCCGCGATTCGCGGCGTCGGCGGCTACGAGGCCGCACTCGACGTCGCCGCCGAATATCGCAAGGACCCGGCGCTCGCGGCGCTGCATTGGGGTGAACACTGGAAACAGTGGTGGCGCGAGCAGCCAGGCAACGCCGGCAACGAGCCTTGGACGTCGGTGCGCGGCGATGCGGCGCGCTGGCAGCGCGCGCCGGCGGAGCTCACGCCGTGGGAGAGCTGGGGAGTTCCCGCGCTCGCGAATTTCGACGGCATGGTCTGGTATCGCACCACGGTGACACTCAGCCCCGCGCAGGCGAAACAGGCCGCGCAACTCACGCTCGGCGTGATCGACGAAGTGGATCTGACATACGTGAACGGGCGCGCCGTGGGCAGCTCGCCGTGCTGCGGCGAGCGCAACTACGCGCTCGCGGCCGGCACGCTGCATGCCGGCGAGAACCTGATCGTCGTCAACGCGTTCGACACCTATGCGAGCGGCGGCATGTACGGGCCCGCCGAAAAGCGCGCGCTGACGTTGGCGGACGGCACGAGGATTGCGCTGGGTCCGTGGCAGTACCAGCAGTCGGGCGCGCATCCCGACATCGCGCCGCCGCGCGCGCCGTGGGAACCCACGGCCGGCATCGCGATGCTCTACAACGCGATGATCGCGCCGTTCGCCAACTTCGGCCTGCGCGGCGTGGTCTGGTACCAGGGAGAATCGAATAGTTCGGTGGTCGAAGGCCATCGTTACCAGGCGCAGATGCAGGCGCTGATGGGCGACTGGCGCCAGCAGTTCGGCGCACCGTTGCCGTTTCTGATCGTGCAGCTGGCCAACTACGGCGCGACGCCGAAGACGCCGGTCGAAAGCGGCGCGGCGCTGACGCGCGACGCGCAACGCCGCGCGGTGGCGGCGGACGGCAACGCCGGTCTTGTCGTGACCATCGACATCGGCAATCCCGACGATGTGCATCCCACCAACAAGCAGGAAGTGGGGCGGCGACTCGCGCGTGCCGCGCGGCACGTGGTGTACGGCGAGAAGATTTCGCCGTCCGGAGCACAGCCGCTCGCCGCACGACGCACCGCGGAGGGCGTCGCCGTGACCTTCGGCGGGTTCGACGCGCCGCTCGTGGTCTACGATTCGCGCGATCCTGCCGCTTTCGAACTCTGCGGCGCGGCGGCTGGCAGCTGCCGTTTCGTGCGCGCCGAGCTGCGCGGCGCGCAGGTGTGGCTCACGGATGAAGCGGCGGCGGGCCCGGCCACGCGCGTGCGTTTCTGCTGGGCGGACAGCCCGATCTGCAATCTGCACGATTCGGCCGGGCTGCCGGTCGGGCCCTTCGAAATCGAGATCCACTAGTCAGGGGTATGACGATGTCGGAACGCATCGATGTGCGGGCGTGGCTGTGCGGCTTGCTGCTGGCGACGCTGGCCTGTGGAGTCGCGCCGGCACAGGAGCCGGCGTCGCTGCTGGCGGCAATCTTCGCCGATCACGCGGTGTTGCAGCGTGACCGGCCGATCGACGTGTGGGGCATGGCGAGCGCCGGCGAGCAGATCACGGTCACGCTGGCGGGTGCCACGCGCAAGACGCAAGCCGACGCGCGCGGTCGCTGGGCGGTCGTCATGCCGCCGTTGCCCGCGGGCGGACCCTACACGCTGCTGGCGCGCACCCCGAGTCGCGCGCAGCAGGTGAATGACCTGCTGGTCGGCGATGTCTGGCTGTGCTCTGGCCAGTCGAACATGGAATTCAAGGTGCGCAGCGCGCTCAACGCCGGCTGGGAAGTGGCGCACTCGGCCAACGAGACCATCCGGCACGTGGCGATACCGCGAAATCCCGCAACGGCACCGGGCGCGGATTTTCCGGCGCCGCTCGAGTGGAAGGTCGCCGGGCCGGCGACCACGGGGGAATTTTCCGCCGTCTGCTACTACTTCGTGCGCGAGCTGCAGAAGAGCGTGAGCGTCCCTCAGGGCATGATCCATTCGTCGTGGGGCGGCACGCGCATCGAGGAGTGGCTGTCGGTTCAGTCGCTGCAGCAGCTCGGTGGCAACGAGGCCAATCTGGCGCGGCTCGCGGAATACGCCGGCAATCCGGCGCTCGGCACGCGCCATTGGGGCGAAGCGCTGCAGCAGTGGTGGAGTGCACAGGCGGCCACTCGCGGCACGAAGCCCTGGATGCCGGCGGGCGCGACCGGTGACTGGCAGCC
>DASTRL010000166.1:0-3924 GCA_035761265.1 Steroidobacteraceae bacterium | reverse complement strand
CGGTGGATCTCGATGGTGCGCGGGCTGATGCCCAGCTCCTGCGCGATCTGCTTGTTCTGCTTGCCCTGCGTCATGAGATCCAGAACCTCGCGCTCGCGGGCGGTGAGCGATTCGAGGTGCGCCTTGATGCGCGTGTGCTCGCCGAGCGACTGGCGCAGCTCGCCGTCCTTCTGGATGGCGCGCTGGATGCGATCCAGCAGGTCCTGGTCGCGGAACGGCTTCTGCAGGAAGTCGAAGGCGCCGTGCTGCATGGCTTCCACCGCCATCGGGATGTCGCCGTGGCCGGTCATGAAGATGACCGGGATCACCGCGCCGCGGATGTTGAGCTGCTGCTGCAGCTCCAGGCCGCTCATGCCGGGCATGCGGATGTCGAGCACCAGGCAGCCGGGTTGCGAAGGTTGATAGGCGGCGAGGAATTCCTGCGCCGATGGATACAGCACCGACTCCAGCCCCACCGACTTCAGCAGGATGCGCATGGCATTGCGCACGCCGGCGTCATCGTCGACCACCATGACCACGGGATTCTTCTTCATCTGACGACTTCCTCCGCAACGGGCAGGCGCAGGAAGAAGGTGGCTCCCCGCGGTTCGGCCGGTTCGGTGCCAATGGTACCTCCATGCCCTTGCACGATGGTACGGCTGATGGCGAGCCCGAGGCCGGTGCCGGCCACCTTGGTGGTCGAGAAAGGATCGAATAGTTTGTCCCGGATGCTGGCATCCACCCCGGGGCCGTTGTCCGTCACCCGGATTTCGATTTCGCCGTCGAGCGTACGCCCGGCGCTCACCATGACGAGGCGCGACCCGGCGGGATTCTCCATCGAAGATTCGAGCGCATTGCGCACCAGGTTGAGCACCACCTGCTGCAGCTGCACCGCGTTGCCGACGATGGGCGGCAGGTCGGGTGCCACCACGATCCGCAGCTGCGCATCGTGCGAGCGCGCATCGGATTGCAGCAGCGAGCGAAGCTCCTCGATGAGCGCGTGCACGCCGAGCGCCGTCCGCTCGTCGGGCGCATCGACGCGCACCATCTGCCGCAGGCGGCGGATGATCTCCCCGGCCCGCAGGCCTTCGGCATTGATCTCGCGCACCGCCTCGCGCACGTCATCCATGTCCGGGCTTCCGGCGCCGAGATAGCGTTCGCAGGCGCGCGCGTAGGTGGTGATCGCGGTCAGTGGCTGATTGAGCTCGTGGGCCACGCCCGCGGCCATCTCTCCCATGGTCGCGAGTCGCGCCACGCGCGTCAGGCGGTCCTGCGCCACGTGCATGTTCTGCTCGCGCTCGACCTGGGCCGTGACGTCCACACCCGAGCACAGCCACCCCACCGGCTCGCCGTTCGCGCCGCACAGCGCGATGGCGCGCCAGTAAATGCGTCGCGGCATGCCGCTCATGTCCTGGCATTCGAACTCGCGTTCGCGGGACGCGCCGCTCGATGACGCGCGGGCCAGCATCAGCCGTGCGCGCTCCCGCTCGGACTCGCCGCACATGAGCGAGCTCCAGTCCTGGCCGACGATCTGGAACGCGGGCGCGCCCAGCAGGTCGCAGCCGCGCGCATTGATTTCGCGCACCCGCTGCCGCGAGTCCAGCTCCAGCAGGATGGAATCGTGCAACTCGAGGAAGGCGCGCGCGCGATCGCGCTCGAGCTTCAGGGCGGCGATGGATTCGTGCTCCGCCGTCACGTCGCGCAACAGTCCCACGAAGCGCGGCGGCACCGAGTCCGGCACCTGGCCCACGGACAGCCGCGCGGGAAACAGCGAGCCATCCTTGCGGCGCGCGGTGACTTCGCGGCCGATGCCGATGATCCTGGCTTCCTTCGTCCGCAGGTAGCGCGCCATGTATCCATCGTGGGCACTGCGATCCGGCTCGGGCATGAGCTTGCTGACGTTCTCGCCGAGCAGTTCGTCGTTGCGGTAACCGAAGGTGCGGCAGGTCGCATCGTTGATCGCGAGGATGCGGCCGTGATGATCGATGACCACCACGGCATCCACGGCGGCTTCCATGAGCGCCTGCGTATCCCTGGAAAACATAGCGGCAGTATGGGGTTGCGCTGCTGCGCCCGATGTACGCAATACCACGGACCCCATAGGTAGAGCGGCGAATCCACCGGCGCGCGGCGGGCTGCGAGCATAGCCATCCATGAACAACACCCCCTCCGACGAGCAGCTCCGCAGCACGCGGCAGAAGCTGCTGGCGCGCGATGCCGAGCTGCGCGACCGGCTCGAGCGCGTGCGCCGCGACCTCAACCGCCAGCGCGAGCCACTGCCGCGCGACAGCGCCGATGCGGCCATCGTGATCGAAAACGACGAAGTCCTGCACGCCATCGAACAGTCGGCGAGCAGCGAGCTCGGCCGCATCCAGAGCGCGCTCCAGCGGCTCGAGGAAGGCACGTTCGCGCTGTGCGAGAAGTGCGGCGCCGAGATCGACGCCGAGCGCCTGCTGGCCGTCCCGTACGCCAGCCTGTGCCGCGCTTGCGCGCGCGCATCCTAGTACCTCACCGTGCAGAAGATCACTTCCATCCTCGCGGTCATCGAGAACTCCGGCACCGGCGACCAGGTGCTCGACAAGGCCGTCGCGTTGGCCCGCCATTTCAGCGCGCGGGTCGAGATGCTGGTCGCCGATTCCACACTGACGCCCGAGTTCGCGGCGCGCTGCGCGACACGCGGCTACGACGAGGTCACGATCGGCAGCCTGTTCCGCTCCAGCGAGCCACTGCACCGGATACTGTTGCGACGGGTGCACGAGCGGCCGGTCGATCTGCTCATCAAGGCGCCGGCCGGCGAGCACTCGCTGCGCAAATGGACGCTGAGCGCCAGCGATCGGGAGCTGGCGAGCGACTGCCCGGCGCCGGTGCTGCTGGCCGGGGAGAAACCCTGGGACCGGCCCATGCGTTTCGCGGCGGCCGTGGACGTCTCGGACCCGGACACCACCATCGTGGCACGCGGCGTGCTGCAGGTCGCCGGGTTCCTGGCCCTGGGCTGCCACGGCAACCTCGACATCCTCTACAGCGAGCGCGAAGCGCAGGACGAGACCCTGCGCATGGAGCGCGCCGTCAAGCTCGCGCAGCTGGTGCGCGAATTCCACGTGGGCTGCGAACGATTGCAGATGTTCGGCGGCGCGCCGGAGGAGCGGCTGCCGCCGCTGATCGCCGCGCGCCAGTACGACGTGCTGGTGCTCGGCGCCGTCACGCACCGCGATGAAGCATTCCTGCCTGCGCAGAACCTGACCGCCAGGCTGTCGGAGTCGACGCCGGGCGACGTGGTGCTGGTCAAGACTGAAAATTCCGGCCCCGGGGACACGCGATCCCGCGCGACCTCAACTCGACAGAAGATTCCGCACCAGGCCGAGGAGCTCGTCTGAGTTGATGGGTTTGCTGGTGATGCGCAGGTGCGCATCGCCATGCATCTCGCGGATCGCCGAGGAGGTGTCGCCGGTGACCAGCACGGCCTTGAAATCGGCACCGAGGGTCTCGCGCGCCGCGGCGATCACCTGCGAGCCGGTGCGGCCGCCCTCCAGGTGGTAGTCGGTGACGAGCAGATCGAACGGATCGTTCTGCAGCCTCGTCATCGCCTCGTCGGCCGTGGCCGCCGGCACCACATCGTAGCCTTCGATCCGCAGCAGCATGCGCATGGCGTTGCGCACGCCGGGCTCGTCCTCGACCAACAGGATGCGCCGCGCCTTGATCTCCTCCGTGCGCTGCTCAGCGACCTCCTGGGTCACGACCACGGCATCGCCGCCGTTCGCCACCGGCAGCTCGATGGCGAACACCGAGCCCTTGCCGGGTACCGAATTCACGTCGATGTGCAGGTGCAGTAGTTTGACGATGCGCTGGACGATGCTGAGGCCCAGGCCATAGCCGTCGCGCGAGCTGTTGGGCGAAACACCGATCTGGTAGAACTCGTCGAAGATGAGGCCGATCTGGTCGGAGGCG
>DASTRL010000165.1:0-13386 GCA_035761265.1 Steroidobacteraceae bacterium | reverse complement strand
AAGGACATCGCGCGCGCCGAGCAGGTGCTCGAGGAAGATCACTATGGGCTGGAGAAGGTCAAGGAGCGCATCGTCGAATACCTGGCCGTCCAGCAGCGCGTCGACAAGATCAAGGGCCCGATCCTCTGCCTCGTAGGCCCGCCGGGTGTGGGCAAGACCTCGCTCGGCCAGAGCATCGCGCGTGCCACCAACCGCAAGTTCGTGCGCATGTCCCTCGGCGGCGTGCGTGACGAGGCCGAGATCCGCGGCCATCGCCGCACCTACATCGGCTCCATGCCCGGCAAGATCGTGCAGAACATGGCGAAGACCGCCGTGCACAATCCGCTGTTCCTGCTCGACGAGATCGACAAGATGTCGATGGATTTCCGCGGCGATCCTTCATCGGCACTGCTGGAAGTGCTCGATCCCGAGCAGAACTCCACCTTCAACGACCACTACCTCGAGGTCGACCTCGATCTCTCTCAGGTGATGTTCGTCTGCACCGCGAATAGCCTGAACATTCCGGCGCCGCTGCTCGATCGCATGGAAGTGATTCGTCTGCCCGGCTACACGGAAGACGAGAAGCTCAACATCGCCAAGCGCTACCTGCTGCCGAAGCAGGTCAAGCAGAACGGCCTCAAGCCCGAGGAGCTCAAGTGCGGCGACGATGTCATTCTCGACATCATTCGCTACTACACGCGTGAAGCCGGCGTGCGCAATCTCGAGCGCGAGCTCGCGCGCATCTGCCGCAAGGCGGTGAAGCAACTGCTGCTCGCGGCCAAGAAAGCGGAGAAGGCCGAGAAGGGTGAGAAGGCGGAAAAAGCTGAGAAGGCTGACAGGCAGGTCACGGTCACTGCGAAGAATCTGGACAAGTTCCTGGGCGTGCGTCGCTTCCGCTACGGCAAGGCCGAGGAAGAAAACCGCGTCGGCCACGTCACGGGCCTGGCCTGGACGGAAGTCGGCGGCGAGCTATTGACCATCGAAGCGGCGGTGGTGCCAGGCAAGGGCAAGCTGCAGCACACCGGCCAGCTGGGCGAGGTCATGCAGGAGTCCATTCAGGCCGCGATGACGGTGGTGCGCTCGCGCGCCAACGTGCTCGGCATCGACCCGGACTTCTACCAGAAGCACGACGTGCACCTGCACATGCCCGAGGGCGCGACGCCGAAGGATGGCCCGTCGGCCGGTATCGGCATGTGTACGGCCCTGGTGTCCGCCTTGACCAAGATCCCGGTGCGCTCCGATGTCGCCATGACCGGCGAGATCACCTTGCGGGGCGAAGTGCTGCCCATTGGCGGTCTCAAGGAGAAGCTGCTGGCTGCGCATCGCGGCGGCATCTCCACGGTGCTGATCCCGGTCGACAACGAGAAGGACCTCACCGAGATTCCGGACAACATCAAGGGCAAGCTCGAGATCCGCCCGGTGAAGTGGATCGACGAGGTGTTCGAGATCGCGCTCGCCGGCCGCCCGACACCGCGGCTCGCCGCGCCTCCCGCCGGGGAGAAGCGGCCGCGCCGCGCCGGGCGGCGTACCAACAAGCAGGTGCAGGCGCATTAGTTACGGGCTCACGCCCGGAATCTGAACCCGGCCCATGGGGCCGGGGGTTACTATCGAAGCCGGGCGCGGTTGCATAGACTGCGCCCGCTTCGCTTCTGACGATTTCCGGGACGGGTGCTTAGCTCAGCGGTAGAGCGTCGCCCTTACAAGGCGAGGGTCGGGGGTTCGATCCCCTCAGCACCCACCACCTGACAACCAGTCGGACCATCCCTACGGGACTTTCAGCCACGATCACCGGGCCGCTGGCCGCATAGTGCTGCCGGCAAGTTTTTCGGGGCGAGAAGTGCTGTTCACCAGCGGCGAGTTCCTGTTCGTTTTCCTGCCTGTTGCGCTGTGCGTCTTCTTCTTGGTGGGGCGCATTGTCGGAAGGGGAGCAGCAGCCTTTTGGCTGGTCTTGGCCTCGCTGGCCTTCTACGGCTATTGGCGCCTGGAGCACACGGCCCTGCTGCTGTGCTCAGTCACGTTCAACTACGTGTTCGGCGAGCTGATCCTGCGGGCGCGCGGGCGGGGCGAGAGCGGCAGGCCCTTCCTGGTGTTCGCGGTGGCGGCAAATCTCGGCGCGCTGGCGTACTTCAAGTACGCGGACTTCTTCCTCGACAGCGTCAATGAAATCGCCGGCACACAGATCCCGCTGCTGCACGTGGTGCTGCCGCTCGGCGTCTCATTTTTCACGTTCACGCAGATCGCCTATCTCGTCGACGTCTACGCGGGCAAGGTGGTCGAGCGCAACCCGGTCCACTACGCGCTGTTCGTGACGTACTTTCCGCACCTGATTGCGGGCCCGGTGCTGCACCACGCGGAGATGATGCCGCAGTTTCGCGACCCGGCCATTTACCATCCGCGCCTGCGGAATTTCGTGATCGGCATGGCGTTCCTGCTAATGGGGCTCGCCAAGAAGGTGCTGGTGGCGGATTCCGTGGCGCCACTCGCCAATGCCGTGTTCGACTCCGGGCATGCCGGCTCGCTGAGCGCGGCGGCCGCCTGGCTCGGCGTGACGGCCTACACGCTGCAGATCTATTTCGACTTCTCGGGCTATTCGGACATGGCGGTGGGGCTCAGCCTGCTGATCGGCGTGCGCCTGCCGTACAACTTCAATTCGCCATACCAGTCCTGGAACATCACCGAATTCTGGCGGCGCTGGCACATGACCTTGTCGCGCTTCCTGCGCGACTATCTGTACGTGCCGCTCGGCGGCAATCGTCGCGGACAGGTGCGGCGCTACGTCAATCTCATGATCACGATGCTCCTCGGCGGACTGTGGCACGGGGCCTCCTGGACGTTCGTGGTCTGGGGCGGACTGCACGGCTTGTACCTGGTCGTGAATCACGGCTGGCAGTGGACTCGCACCCGCTTTCAGCCGCCGCGCGAGTCCCGCGCGCCGACGCCGCTGGGCCGCGTGCTGGGCGGCGCCATCACGCTGCTGTGCGTGATGGTGGCCTGGGTCTTCTTCCGCGCCACCGACGTGCATGGCGCCTTCGCCATCCTGCGCGACATGTTCGGCATCGGCGCCGCGGCGCAATATCCGGTGCCGATGGAGTACACCCGCGAGACGCTCGTGTGGATCGCGTTCTTCAGCCTGCTGGCGCTCTTCGGCCGCAACTCCCAGTCGCTCATCGATGGCAGCCTGGCGAAATGGCTCGATCGCTCGGCGGCGCGCCACTGGCAGGCGGAGCGCCTGGCGCTGATCACCGGAGCGTCCTGCGTGGCTGTGGCGCTGATGGCCGTGGTGGCCGCGTCACGCAACGTATCCGAATTCATCTACTTCAATTTCTGAGCATGAAGCCGCTGTCGTTACTCACGCGTTCCGCGGCGTTCGCCGCCGGCATCCTCGGAACGCTGCTCGCGCTCGAGCTGGCGTTGCGCCTGTTGCCGGTCATCGACGGAGCCTTCGCCGCCGACCCGCGGGCCTCCTGGCCCGTCCACACGCTGATCCCTCATTCGACGTACACGCATTCCTCGGGCTGGAATTTCCAGAACCGGCATCGAGGCCGCATCAACAACTACGGATACGTCTCGCCATTCGACTACCAGCCCGACAGCGGCGGCATTGCCGTGTTCGGTGACAGCTACATCGAAGGCCTGATGAACGACTATCCCGATACGCTGCAGGGCGCGCTCGGGGATCTGTTGCGCGAGCCTCGCAAGGTCATGAACTTCGGCATGTCCGGCGCGGACCTTCCCCACTATCTCGGCACCGCGGAACTCGTCGCGCGGGAGTTCAAGCCGGACTGGGCCGTATTCCTGATCACGCAGGGAGACTTCACCGGCGGCTTTTCCGCCGAGCCCGGGTACTACGTCTGGAACCGCAAGGCCGACCCGCCCATCCGGTTGCGACCGGAGCTGCATCGCTCGGAGCTCATGAAATTTCTGCGCTCACTGGCGCTGGTTCGTTACCTGCGCGGCAACCTGTCGATGCAGCCCACGCGCATGGTCCAGTGGCGGCGCGGCGTCGACAAGACTCCGCAATGCAAGCCCGCCCCGCCGCCGTCGGCGCAGGACGTTGCCCTGATGAGGTCCTTCCTCGACGAACTGCCGCGACAACTGTCGCTGCCGCCCAGCAAGATCATCCTGGTGTTCGACTCGGACCGTAAGTCGCTATACGCCGGCGAGAGCGAGGCCGAGGCATTGCGCTGCGCGAGCCCCGCGTTGCTCGCCAACGTGAGGCTCGCTCAACAGGCGAGGGCGCGTGGCATGCACGTGATCGACACGTATCCCGTGTTCCGCGACTACTACGTCAAAACCGGCCGACCGCTGGACCGCTCACCGCTCGATGCGCACTGGAATCCGGCCGCCCACCGGCTGGTCGCCCGTGAGGTCGCCCGCATTATTGAGCCTTGATCCGCCGGCCTTTTTAGGCCGGGATGCGCTTTTCTTTTTCTCTGCTAAACTGCGCGCCCTTCCGAATTCGGCCCAGCAAATTGGAGCGGTAGTTCAGTTGGTTAGAATACCGGCCTGTCACGCCGGGGGTCGCGGGTTCGAGTCCCGTCCGCTCCGCCAATTCTTCGAGGACCATTCGATCAGGACCCAGGATGCTGCAACGAATTCGTGACGGCCTCCACGGCCGCAAATGGCTGGCGTGGCTGGCCCTGTTCCCCATCGCGGCGATTTTCATCTTCTGGGGCGGCTCCAATTCTCTCGACCTGAGCGGCGTCTCACGCCAGGACGCGGCGAAGGTGGACGGCGAGGAGATTCCCGCCATCCAGGCCACCAAGGCGTGGCGCGACACCGAGGCCCGTTGGTCGCGGCAGTTCGGCACCGAGATTCCCGCAGACCAGCGGGCGCGCATCCAGGACAACATCCTCGACCAGCTCGTGCTGCAAAAGGTGCTCGAGAACCGCCTGCAGGATGAGCACTACCGGGTGAGCGAGCAGCGGGTGCTCGCCGAAATCCAGAATTTCCCGGCCTTCAAGGGCAGCGACGGCAAGTACGACCCGAGCCTGGCGCGGCAGCTGCTGTCGTCCAACGGCATCAGCGAAGTCGAGTTCTTCAATGACCAGCGCAAGCAGCTGCTGCTGAATCAGTTGCAGGCGGGCATCGCCAATTCCTACTTCCTGACCAAGGGCGAGGCCCAGCGTCTCTACAATCTCGAGAACGAAGAGCGCGAAGTCGAATACGTCGAGTTCAAGGCCGACCAGTTCGCGGGCGATGCACCCATCGAGGATGCGGCCATCCAGGCGTACTACGACAAGAACGGCGATCGTTTCATGACCACCGAGTCCGTGTCGCTCGACTACGCCGAGCTGCGTCTCGAGCAGCTCGCCTCGCAGGTGGCGCCCACCGAGGCCGACCTGCGCAAGCTGTACGACGACAATCGCGGCAACTACGTGCTCGAGGAGCGGCGCCGCGCGCGGCACATCCTGATCCCGGTGCATGGCGACGATGACGCCGCCGCCCGCAAGGAAGCTGAAAGCGTGCTGGCGCAGGCGCGCGCGGGCAAGGATTTCGCCGCGCTGGCGAAGCAGTATTCCAAGGACAGCACGGCCGCGGACGGCGGTGAGCTCGGCTTCGTGCAGAAGAAGGACTTCCCGGGTCCCTTCGGCGACACCCTGTTCGCAATGAAGGTCGGGGACATCGCCGGGCCGGTGAAATCCCAGTTCGGATATCACCTGATCAAGCTCGAGGAGATCCAGGCCGGTGAAGCCAAGCCATTCGAGGCTGTCCAGGGCGAGCTCGATGCGCAATATCGCCAGGAAAAGTCCGCTGAGCTCTTCGGAGAACGTCAGGACCAGATAAGCGCAATGCTCGAAAAAGGCGAAACCGATCTCGACAAGATAGCGGCGGCTGCCGGGCTCACCCGCGGCTCCATCGCGGAGTTCCTGCGCGGTGGCGGCGCCGAGCCGTTGGGTTCGAGCGCGGACCTGCAGCAGGTGGTTTTCGATGACGCCACGTTGAACCAGGGCAAGATCGGCGGTCCCGTCGCGCTCGGCGAGGATCGACTGGTCCTCGTGAAGGTCACCGCGCATCACAAGGCCGAGGTCAAGCCCCTGGCGCAGGTGCGCGATGAGATCGTCGGCCTGCTCAAGCATGAGCGTGGCGTCGCCGCGGCCAAGGCGGCGGCCGAAGGACTGGTCACGAAACTCGAATCCGGCGAGAAGCTCGCGACGCTGGCATCGGGCCTCAAGGCCACGGCGGAACCCGCACGCTTCGTCAGCCGCGGTGACCCTTCGATCCCGGCCGCGCTGCGCACCGCCGTGTTCGAAGCGCCACGACCCGAAGGCAAGCCGGTCGTGCGGACGGCGTCCCTCGACGACGGATCCTCCGCCGTATTCGTGGTCACGCGCACGCGCGTCGGCGACACCAGCGCCAATCCGCAGCTCGTGCAGCAGCAGAACATGGCGCTCACGCAGCGCGCGGCAGCCGGTGACGTGACCGCCTACGTGAACCAGGCGAAGAGCGAAGCCAAGGTCGTCAAGAACCCGAAAGTCTTCGAGTAGGCGCATGGGGGCGGCCGGAGAAGCAAAGCCCACGCCCGTCCTGCCCATTCTCATTGCGATGGTGATCGGCGCGGCCGTCGGCTGGGCGACCGGTCCCGATGGCGCGCTCGGCGGCGTCCAGCTGCTGCCGGTGTTCGACACCATCGGCACGATGTTCATCAACCTGCTGAAGATGCTGATCGTGCCGCTGATCCTGGCCTCGGTGATCACCGGCGTGGCCTCGCTCGGCTCGGGTCCGGATCTCGGTCGACTGGGCGGCAAGACTCTCGGGTTCTACGTCATCACCACGCTGATCGCGGTGCTGATCGCGCTGCTGCTGGTGAATCTCATCGAGCCGGGCGTGATCGACGGCGAGCCCCAGCGCCACGCGCTCGCGCTCACCAAGGACGCGGGCGAAGTCGCCGCCGGCGTCAAGGCGCACGCCGAGTCGAGCGTGCTCGATTCGATCAAGGGCATCGTGCCCGCGAACATGGTCGACGCCGCGTTGAACACCCGAATGATCGGCCTGGTGCTGTTCTCGATCCTGTTCGGCTTCTTCCTGGCGCGCATCGCCCAGCCGTACCGGGACAACGTGTACGGCTTCTGGCACGGGCTGTTCCTGATCATGATGCGCATGACAGGCTTCGTGATGTGGCTGGCGCCGATCGGCGTGTTCGGCCTGATCGCCAAGGTGGTGGCGGTCTCCGGATTCGAGGCGGGTCATTCGCTGCTGCTGTTCGCCGCCAGCGTGCTCGGCGGACTCCTGCTGTACGGCTTCGTGGCGCTGCCCGTGCTGCTCGCGCTGGTCGCACGCGTGAATCCGTGGCGCCTGTATCCGGCCATGGCGCCGGCGCTGCTCACGGCGTTCTCCACGGCGTCTTCATCGGCGACGCTGCCCTTGTCGCTGGAGTGCCTGGAGGAGCGCGCGAAGGTCTCGCCGCGGATCGCGGGCTTCGTGATGCCGCTCGGCGCGTCCATGAATCACGCCGGCAGCGCGCTGTACGAATGCGCCGCGGCCATGTTCATCGCGCAGGCCTATGGGTTGCACCTGTCCTTCGCCACGCAGTTCACGGTCGTGATCCTCGCGTTGGTCACGTCCATGGGCATGGCGGGAATTCCCGCCGCGTCACTGGTCGGCATCGCGGTGATCCTCGCGGCCGTAGGGCTGCCGGCCGAAGCCATCGGCGTGCTGCTGGTGTTCGACCGGCTGCTCGACATGTGCCGCACCGCCATCAACGTGCTCGCCGACTCCTGCTGCGCCGTGATCGTGGCGCGCCTCGAAGGGGAGACCGCGGTGCTCTCCGCGCCGGTGAGGTAATACCCCTCAGCCTTCGCCGGCTTCCTGCGGGAAGCTCATCCCGACCGTATTGAAGCCGCCATCCACGTAGAGGATCTCGCCCGTGATGCCGTTGGCGAGATCCGAGCACAGGAAAGCCGCCGCATTGCCCACGTCTTCCAGTGTGACATTGCGGCGCAAAGGCGCCACCTCGGCCACGCGCCCGAGCATCTTGCGGAAGCCCGCGATGCCCGCGGCGGCCAATGTCTTGATAGGCCCGGCCGAAATGCCGTTGACCCGGATGTTGTGAGGCCCGAGGTCCGCGGCCAGGAAACGCACGTTGGCCTCGAGGCTCGCCTTGGCGAGACCCATGACGTTGTAGCTCGGGATCGACTTGACGGCGCCGAGGTACGACAGCGTGACGATGGCGCCCGCACGGCCGGCCATCAGCGGCTGCGCGGCGCGTGCCAGCGCCGTCAGGCTGTAGCTCGACACGTCGTGCGCGACCCGGAACGCCTCGCGCGAGGTGCTCTCGACGAAGCCGCCCGCCAGTGCCTCGCGCGGCGCGAAGGCCACGGCGTGCACCAGCACGTCGAGCGAGCCCCAGGACTGCTTGAGCGCCGAGAAGGTGGAGTCGATTTCGGCGTCATTGGTGACGTCGAGGGGCAAGAGCACCTTGGAACCCAGGGACTCGGCCAGCGGCTGGACGCGGTCCTTGAACTTGTCGTTCACGTAGGTGAATGCGAGCTCCGCGCCTTCGCGATGCATGGCCTGCGCGATGCCCCAGGCGATGGATCGATCCGACGCCACGCCGACGATCAGCGCGCGCTTGCCGCTCATGAAACCCATGGATCCCCCGTGAATGATTCTTCAGGCGGGCATTCTGCCAGCCACGTCCATTTTCAGGCTGGCATTCTGCCAGCCTGAACTCCCCAGGGGAAAGCAGCCGCCGGATCAGCGGCCGCGGACGTTGACGGTGAGGCGCTGGCCGACACGCAGGACGGTGTGCTTGCTGATGCCGTTCCAGTTGACGAGATCGGAGACGCTGACGCCGAACACCTTGGCGATGCGCGACAGCGTGTCGCCACTGCGGACCTTGTAGCTCACCGGCCGCCCACCATCCGAAACCGAGCGGCTGCCCGAACTGCCGCGCGTGTTCAACACCAGCCTCTGGCCGGCGCGCAACGTGTCGCCCGTGCCCATGCCGTTGAGGCGCGCCAGCGTGCTGACGCTCATGCGATGCCGTCTGGCAATCGCCCACAGAGAATCGCCGCTGCGCACCACGTGTACGGCAGGACGACGTCCGGAGCGATCGCGACCATCGACGCGCGCCGCGGCGAGCATCACCTTGGCCGGCAGATTGACCACGGCGGATGGCACGCGGATCTCGCTGCCCACCACGAGCGGGCTGCTGCCGAGATTGTTCATGTCGCGGATCACGATGGCCTGGGTCTTGTAGTGCCTCGCGATGGACGCCACCGACTCGCCTTTCCTGACCTTGTGGATGGAAACGCGCACGCGTTCATCGGGGCTGAGCAGCTCGAGATTGCGCTTGAAGGCATCGGCCGCGTCGCGCGGCAGCAGCAGGAAGTGCGGCCCGGCCGGATCGGTCGCCCAGCGATGGAAACCCGGATTGAGCTCGTACACTTCGTCGATCGAGATGCCGGCGAGCTCGGCCGCCAGGCTCAGGTCGAGCTGGCCGCCGGTGTCGACCTTGGTGAAGTAAGGCTCGTTCGGAATCGGGCTGAAGCTGATGCCGTAGTCCTCGGGATTGGCGATGAGGCGCCGCATGGCCATGAGCTTCGGCACATAGGCGCGGGTCTCCGCCGGCAGGCGCAGGCTGAAGAAATCCACCGGCTTGCCCGCCGCGCGGTTCGCGGCGACCTCGCGCTGCACGCGGAACTCGCCGCAGTTGTACGCCGCGATGGCCAGCAGCCAGTCGTCGAAGAATTCGTCGTGCATGTACTGCAGGTAGTCGAGCGCGGCGCGCGTCGAGGCGATCACATCGCGGCGGCCGTCGTACCACCAGTCCTGCTTGAGCCCGAAGCGCTCGCCGGTGCCCGGCATGAACTGCCACAGGCCGTTGGCGCGCACCCAGGATTGCGCGTAGGGCTCGAAGGCGCTCTCGACCACCGGCAGCAGCGCGAGCTCGAGCGGCATGCCGCGCGATTCGATCTCCTGGACGATGTGATGCAGGTACAGGCCTGCGCGTCCGAACACGCGTTCCAGGTACTGCGGATTGTTGGCGTAGAACGCGAGCTGCTGATCGATACGCGGCGAGTCGATGTCCTCGAGCTTGAACCCGGCGCGGATTCTGTCGAAGACGTCCGGATATTGTTCAGGGGTGAGGCCCGCGACCGTATGCGAGTTGTTGCCGGCCAGTGCTTCGGCGCCGATCGCCGAATCCGGTGCGCCCTCGACTCGGGCGGAAGCGGTGATCGCGGAATCCTTGATCTGCTCGTCGGAGACCGCCAGGGCGGTCGATCGGGTGGGCGCGGTGGGTCGCGCGGCGTCTGCGGGCGCGCTGACGGCGGACGTGGAGGATGCGGATACAGGATCGGCGGAAGGAGTCGACTGCGCCTGCGAGGCGACTTCAGGCTGCGGAGCAGGAGTTTGGCGATCGGGCGGGGCGGTGGCACACCCGGCCAGCGCCAGGCCAAACACTACCAATGGCGCGAAGGCGCGCCGGCCCGTGAATCCAGCAGTCAATTCACACCCCCGCAGGGCTATGGTTGGGTACCGTCTGATACCGTTTTGGAAATATGACGGTACTTGGTCGAGCGACGGTATTTAAGCTGTAAGTTCACAGGATTGCTACCTTTTTTGTGATCTAATTCACGCCGTTTGTGACGCACGCCACCGCCTCCACTGCTGCCGATTCATGGCTCGCTTCCAGCCTTGGAAGAGCTGTGCTACAGGCCGAATCCGAGCTGATGGTTGAAGCCTTGGACGATGTATTCGGCTGGGAGTTGCTGCAACTTGGACTTTGGGGTCCGCGCGACAGTTTGTTGTCCGGTTGTCGGACGCGACGTCACGCCGTCGTGGCCAACGACCCTTCCCGGGTGACCGATGCCGATATCGGGGCGCGACTTTCACAGTTGCCGATTGCCAACGCCTCGGTCGATGCCGTGTTGCTGCCGCACACGCTCGAGTTCGAGACCGACCCCTTCGCGGTGGTGCGTGAAGCCGACCGCGTGCTCGCCGGAGAAGGCCACCTCGTGGTCCTGGGATTCCGGCCGTTCAGCCTCTGGGGTTTTCGCAGTCGTGCCATCAGCCGCGGTTATCCGCCCGGCCTGCGTCGAATGCTGGGCGCGCGACGCGTCGCCGACTGGCTGGAGCTGCTCGGCTACGACGTCGGCCTCACGCGCAATTACCTGTTCACGCCGCCGTGGGGCGGCACGGCGCCGCGTCCCGGGGAAAACTCGGCGCTCTTGCGTCGGGGCTGGATCAAGCCATGGCCCGCGGGTGCCTATCTTCTGAAGGCGCGCAAGCGCGTCTACACATTGACGCCCATCCGGCCGCGCAGCCGCGAACGCGTGCAACCCATCGGTGGCCTGGTCAAGCCCACGACACCGCGCGAGAGCTCCTGAGTTGCACGAAGTCGAGATTTACACCGACGGCGCCTGCCGCGGGAATCCGGGTCCGGGTGGTTGGGCCGCGTTGTTGAAGGCCGGCGGTCACGAACGCGAAATTTCCGGCGCCGAGACCGCGACCACCAACAACCGCATGGAGCTCACCGCGGTGATCCGCGCGCTCGAAGCGCTCAAGCGGCCGGTGAAGGGACGCATCTACACGGATTCGCAGTATGTGCGCCAGGGCGTGCTCGAGTGGATGCCGCAGTGGAAGGCGCGTGGCTGGAAGACCGCGGACAAGAAGCCGGTCAAGAACCAGGATTTGTGGCAGGAGCTCGATGTGCTCGCGCATCGTCACTCGCTCGAGTGGCATTGGGTGAAAGGCCACTCCGGCAATGAGGGCAATGAACGCGTCGATGCGCTGGCCAATCGCGCCATCGACGCGCTCTCACGCTAGACTTCCGCCATGCGACAGATCGTGCTGGACGTCGAAACCACCGGCCTCGAGGCGAGCGCCGGGCATCGCATCATCGAGATCGGGTGCGTCGAGCTGCTCAATCGCCGGCCCACGGGGCAGAAATTCCATCGCTATCTGAATCCGGAGCGCGAGATCGAGGCGAGCGCGATTGCCGTGCACGGCATCGATCTCGAGAAGCTCGCGCAGGCGCCCAGGTTCGCGGAGATCGCCGCCGAGCTCGTGGCGTTCATCGAGGGCGCGGAGCTGATCATCCACAACGCGGCGTTCGACGTGGGCTTCCTCGATGCCGAGTTCGCGCGGCTCGGTGGCACGCGCGCGGTCGCCGAGATGTGCCGCGTGCTCGATACGCTGGCTCTCGCGCGTACCCTGCATCCCGGGCAGCGCAACAGCCTGGACGCGTTGTGCAAACGGTACAGTGTGGACAACACCCGGCGCGAGCTGCATGGCGCGTTGCTGGATGCGGGGATACTGGTCGACGTGTACCTCGCCATGACGGGCGGGCAGAGCGCGCTTGCGCTGGACATGACCAAGGCCGAAATCGCGGCTGGCGAACTCGGTCGCGCGGCCAGCCTGCGGCGCGCGCCCGGCATCCAGCTCGCCATTCCCGTGGCCAGCGCCGATGAGCTGCGCCAGCACGAGGCGATGCTGGATCTGATCCACAAGGCGAGCGGTGGGAAGGCGCTCTGGCGGGCCGATGGCCCGCCGGATGGGGACGGAGCGCACAAAACTCATTGATCCCCGGCTGTGGGGTATCGCTTGACGGCGGGCCGGACGGCAAGATCGCCGCCGCGTCGTCGCATAACCAAAAAACTCGGAAAAATCATGGAATTGAGCTTGAAAGGTTGTCGGATCGGTGTGGTCGGTCTGGGCTACGTTGGCCTGCCGCTCGCGGTGGAGTTCGGTAAGCGCTACGACACCGTCGGGTTCGACATCAAGGCGGACCGGATCGCGGAGCTGCAAAAGGGACACGACAGCACGCTCGAATGCTCGAAGGAAGAGCTCGAGGCCGCCAAGCGGTTGAAGTATTCGTCCAACCTCAAGGACCTGAAGCGCTGCCGCGTGTTCATCGTCACCGTGCCGACTCCGGTGGACCGGCACAACCGCCCCGACCTCACGCCGCTCGAACGCTCGAGCGAGACGGTGGGCAAGGTACTCAAGAAGGGCGACGTGGTGGTCTACGAATCCACCGTGTACCCCGGGTGCACCGAAGAGGTGTGCATCCCCATCCTCGAGCGCGTCTCGGGACTCAAGTTCAACCGGGATTTCTTCGCCGGGTATTCGCCGGAACGCATCAATCCGGGCGACAAGGAGCACCGGCTGCCGACCATCAAGAAGGTCACGTCCGGTTCCACGCCCGAGGTCGCCGAATTCGTCGACAGCCTGTATCGCAGCGTGGTGCGCGCCGGCACGCACAAGGCCTCGAGCATCCGCGTGGCCGAGGCCGCCAAGGTCATCGAGAACACGCAGCGTGACGTGAACATCGCGCTGATCAACGAGCTCGCGCTGCTGTTCAACCGCCTCGACATCGACACCGAGGAAGTGCTGCTCGCCGCGGGCAGCAAGTGGAACTTCCTGCCGTTCCGCCCCGGCCTGGTCGGCGGTCACTGCATCGGC
>DASTRL010000164.1:0-4861 GCA_035761265.1 Steroidobacteraceae bacterium | reverse complement strand
TGCGCGAGCTGGTGTTCGCGAATCCCGCCGAAAGACAGTGGCTGGAACAGCTCACGCACCCGGCGATCCGCGAACTCACCGACCTGCGTTGCGAAACGGCCACCGGCCGGTACGTGATCGTCGCCATTCCGCTGCTGGTGGAGACCGAGGGGGCAGCGCGCTTCGACCGCGTGCTCGTGGTCGACTGCGAGCCGCAGCTGCAGCTCGCACGCCTGCAGGCACGCGATGGCGTCACGCGCGCGCAGGCCGAGCGCATGCTGGCCGCGCAGGTCACGCGCGAGCAGCGCCTCGCGGTGGCCGACGACGTGATCCACAATGACGGCGATATCGGCGTCCTGCGGGACCAGGTCGAAAAGCTGCACCGCCAGTATTCGGCGGCCGCGAGTTCGCAAGCGGACAGGGTCGGTACATGAACGCGGACGACCGGAACGCCGCTGCAGATCGGTTTACGGAAGCTGCCGCCGTCGCGCAGAATACCCCGATGGCAGAGGAAGCCCAGCAGCAAGCACCGGAGGCGGAGGCCGCCCCGCTGGTGTTCGAGCAGCCGCTCAACGAGCGGATGCGCACTTTCCTGCGCCTCGATTTTCTCTACAGCCAGGCGCTGTACCACAACGAGATGCAGAGTCAGTGGGGCAGCCGCGCCGCCATGGGCAGCCTGCTCGACATCCTCGCCATCGCCGCGCGTTCGGACGTGCGTGCCGACGTGCAGAAGGAACTCGAGCGCCATCTCGCACAGCTCAACGTGTTCCAGAGCAAGCCTGGCGTGGATTCGGCGCGGCTGCGAACCGTGATGTCGAACCTGTTGCGTCTGCGGGCCGATCTGGTTGCGTGTGGCTCCAACTACCTGGCGAGCCTCAAGGACTCGGAGTTCCTGTCGGCGATCCGGCATCGCAGCGCCATTCCCGGAGGCACGTGCGAGTTCGACCTGCCGGACTTCTTCTTCTGGCTGAATCAGGCCACCGACCAGCGCGCGCGCTCCTTCAACGAGTGGCTGGCCACGCTGCGCCCGCTGTGCGATGCGATCGCAGAGCTGCTGTGGATCACGCGGCAGCACGGCAAGCCGCGCCAGGAAATCGCGCGCGGCGGCGTGTACCACATCACCTTCGACCGCGACACGCCCATCCAGCTGGTGCGCATCGCGCTGCCGGCGGGATCGGGGCTGTACCCGGAGACCTCCGGGTCTCACTACCGCTGCTCGGTGCGCCTGCTGGCCTGGAACGGATTGAATCAGCGGCCGCAGCAGACGACCGAAGACGTTCCCTTCACGCTCACCTGCTGTAGTTAGTCAGCGGGCTGACGAGGCTGCGTGGTCAGCTCGCCGGGGCCGGGATGCCGAGCGCGTTCGCCGCGAAGCCGAATTCGTCGGCGATGTCCTCGATCTGCATCCACACTGGCTTGCCGGCGCCGTGGCCGGCGCGGGTCTCGATGCGGATCAAGACGGGTTTGTCGCAGCCTTGCGCGTGCTGCAGCTCGGCCGCGTACTTGAAGCTGTGCCAGGGCACGACCCTATCGTCGTGATCCGCGGTCGTGATCAGGGTGGGCGGGTAGCAGACGCCCATCTTCACGTTGTGCACCGGCGAGTAGGCGCGGATCGCGCGGAATTCCCCGGGGTTCTCGGAAAGCCCGTAATCGCTCGACCACTGGCGCGCATTCGCACTCGCGGTCTGGTAGCGCAGCATGTCCATGACGCCGACGCCCGGCAGCACTGCGCCGAAAAGCTCCGGCCGTTGCAGCATCACGGCGCCGACCAGCAGACCGCCGTTGCTCTTCCCCTGGATCGCGAGCCGTCTCGGATTGGTGTACTTCTCGCGAATCAGGTACTCCGCCGCCGCGATGAAGTCGTCGAACACGTTCTGCTTGTGCAGGCGGGTACCGGCGATGTGCCACTCCTCGCCATACTCGCCGCCGCCGCGCAGGTTTGCGACCGCGAAGATGCCCCCCATCTCGAGCCATGACTGGATCGTCGGGCTGTAGCTCGGTGACAGCGTGATGTTGAAACCGCCGTAGCCGTACAGCATCACCGGCTGGTGGCCGTCGCGCAGCGCATCCTTGCGGCGGATGATGAACATGGGCACGCGCGTACCGTCCCGGGAAGCGTAGAACACCTGCTCCGTCACGAACGGCGTGAAATCGGCGGCGACCACGGGCACGCGGAAATCGCTCGCGACGTTCGCCGCGACGTCGAGCCGCATGATGCGCGTGGGCGTCTGGTAGTCCGAGTAGGAGAAGAAGGCCTCGGCATCGTCGCCCTTGCCGGAGAGATCCTTGACCGTGCCGAGCCCGGGCAGTCTCACCTTGCCGGCTGACGCCCCGCCGGGCTCGAACAGATCGAGCTGGCTCTTCGCATCGTGCGTGTAGTGCACCAGGATCCGTCCGCCGACGTACTTGGCGTCGCCGATGGGATCCGGTCCCTGCGGCACGACCGTGCGCCAGTTCGCAGGCTCGGGCCTGCCGGCATTCACCGCGATGACGCGTCCGCGCGGCGCGCCGTTGGTGGTCTTGAAATAGAGCTCATCGCCCTGCGAGCCGATGAAGTTGTACAGGGCATCCCAGGCCGTCATCAGCGGTCGGGCCTTCGACCCAGGCTTGCGCAGGTCCTGGATCAGCACGGCATTGGATTCATAGCCTTCGAACAGGCCGATGATGAGATAGCGGCCGTCGTCGGTGATCTGCGCCGAAGGCACGTGCGTCGGATGATCGGTGACCTGGAACACGAGCCTGTCCGCCGATTGCGGCTCGTCGAGTTTGTGGAAGTACACGTCGGGGCGACCCGTGTCATCGCCGCGCTGTGCCTGCTCGGCGCTCTGGCCGGGCTTGAGTGGATAGCGGCTGTAGTACACGCCGGAGCTGTCGTGCGCCCATGCGACGGCCCAGAATTTGCTGAACTTCAGCGCCACGGGTAGTTCGGTGGCGTCGGCGACGCGGCGAAAATGCCAGATGTTCCAGTCCGAACCGCCGTCCGACAGCGCGTACGCCAGCACCTTGCCGTCGGGACTCGCCTGCCATTGTGAGATCGCGATGGTCGCGTCCTCGCGGCTGACGTTGGGATCGACGAGCACGCGCGGCGGCGCGTCGAGCGAATCGGCCACGTACAATACGCTCTGATCCTGCTTGCCGTCGTTGCGCAGGAAGAAGTATCTGCCGGCTTCGCTCTGCGGCACGCCGAAGCGCTCGTAAGTCCACAGCTCCTTCAGCCGGTTGCCGAGCCACGCGCGCTGCGGCAACCGTTCGAGATACGGCTGCGATACCGCGTTTTCGGCGGCCACCCAGTCCTTGGTGGCCTGCGAGTCGAGATCCTCGAACCAGCGATACGGATCGGCGACCCGCACATCGTGATAGACGTCGACCACATCACCGCGCGCCGCCGCCGGGTACTGGAATTTCGCCGGCTCCGTCATGGGCTCCGGAGTATACGTTGCCCTCGGCTGCGATCCGCACGCCGCGAGCTGCAGCATCACGCCCGCGAACGCCACGCACAGGTAGCGATGAGTGGTGCGCATCCATAAACTCCCACAATGAATTTTCTCCGCAGTTTATCAAAGGGTTTGCATGCATCCCGCCGGCGCAACGCGGTTTCTTCTCGGCCGGGCGCAGTCCTCGCGATGGTCGCGGTTGCCGCGATGATGTCGGGCGTTCCGGCCTGGGCGGGGAAACTGCCACTCGAACGTCTGTTCGCGGCGCCGGATCTGTCCGGGCCTTCGCTGCGCAACGTGAAGATCTCGCCGGACGGCAGGCTCATCGCCTACCTGCGCGCGCGCGACGACGACAAGGATCGCTACGACCTGTGGGCCTATGACGTGGTGGCCCGGCATCACCGTCGCCTGGTCGACTCGCGTGCACTGGCGGGGGCCGACCGCGCGCTCTCCGCCGATGAAGAGGCGCGCCGCGAACGGCAACGCACCTCGGCGCTCTCCGGCATCGTCGAGTACGCCTTCGCGCCCGACAGCCGCCACCTGCTGATTCCGCTCAACGGCGACCTGTACGTCTGCGACCTCGCGCCGAAGAATGGCTCGGTCAAGCCTGCGGACGCGGTGCGCAGGCTGACGAACTCGCCAGCCTATGAGACCGACGCGCGCTTTTCGCCGCGTTCGCATTACGTGAGCTTCGTGCGCGACCAGAACCTCTACATCATCGATCTCGCCAACGGCGCCGAGCGTGCCATCACGCGCGAAGGCGGCGGCACCGTGAGCTTCGGCATGGCCGAGTTCATCGCGCAGGAGGAAATGGATCGCGACACGGGTTACTGGTGGGCGCCCGACGAGCGGCGCATCGTGGTCGCGCGGGTCGACGACGCCCCCGTGCAGGAAGTCGAGCGCTTCGAGATCCAGGCGGCCGGCGCGCGCCTCGTGCGGCAGCGATATCCCGCCACCGGCACGCCGAACGCGCGCGTGGATCTGTTGGTCGCGGATCTCGGCACGGACGAAAGGCGCCAGCTGGATCTCGGCACCGGCGACTACTATCTACCGCGGGTCGACTGGTTCCCGGACAGCCGCGGCATTGCCGTGCAACGCCAGAGCCGCGACCAGAAGACCCTGGAATTGCTGCGCGTCGATGCCATCACCGGCCGGAGCCACGTGCTGCTCACCGAAAGTGACGATCATTGGGTGCCCCTGCATCACGAGCTCACCTTCCTGGAGAATTCCCGGCAGTTCATCTGGGCGTCGTCGCGCGATGGCTATCAGCACCTCTATCTTTACGACGATGACGGCACGCTCAGGCGTCCGCTCACGCCCGGCGACTTCATGGTGATCGGCACCGCGAAGGAAACGGGCGTGCACGCCGTCGACGAGCGTGCGCGGCGCGTGTATTTCTCGGCCAATCTGCCTTCGCCGCTCGAACGGCAGCTCTTCTGGGTGTCGCT
>DASTRL010000163.1:0-6056 GCA_035761265.1 Steroidobacteraceae bacterium | reverse complement strand
CCGCGAGACGGCGCCGGCGCGCCTCGATGCGCTCGGGATCGGGCGTGAACTCGCCGGCCGCGACCCGGATCTGCTGCAGCGCCTGGGCCGCGTCGGCCTGGCATTGCAGCCGCGCGCCGACGTACCACAGGGGCATCTGCTCCTTGAGCGGATCGACGTCGACGTGAAAGATGCGCGCATCCTTGCGCGGCCGGCTCACCTCGCCGATCCACGGCACGTCGCTGTCGAGGACCAGCACCACGTCGGCGCGCGCCAGGGCCTCGTTCTGCCGGCGCTCGTTCCATTGCACGCCCTGGTGGCAGGGATGCGTGGCCGGGAAGTTCATGTAGCTGGGCACGGACTCGAGTACGCCGATGCCGAGTTCTTCCGCGAGGCCCAGCAGCTCCTGCACGGCCAGCGCGGAACGCCCGAGGTACGAGGTGACGATGAGCGGATGCTCGGCCTCGACCAGCGCCGCGGCAATATCGCGCGCGGCGTCGGGATTCAGGCCGGTCGGCGCGAGCGGCCGCCACTGCGAGGCATCGAGCAATACGCGGGGCACCTCGGCCTCCAGCACTTCGCGCGCCGCCGTGACGTACACCGGCCCGCGCGGTTCGCTGCCCGCGAACTGCAATGCGCGGCGCACGATCTGCGCGGCATTCGCGCCCACGCGGATCTCGTTCTCGTAGCGCACGTAGCCGCGCACCAGCCCGCGCTGGTCGCGCACGTCCTGGATCCACTGGATGAATTCGTTGCGGCTGCCGCGCGCCTCGCCTTCCTGCGTCGCCGGCGAAAGGCCCGCGAGGATGAGCACCGGCACGCGACCCTTGGCCGCGTTGTGCACGGCGCCGCCCAGCGCCTGCGTGCCGCAGTCGACATGCACCAGCACCGCCTGCGCGCGTCCGCTCGCCTGCGCGTAGCCGTGCGCCGCGGACATGGCCACCATCTCGGTCGGCGCGGTGATCACCTTCGGGCACGGTCGGTTCGCCGCGCGTGCCGTGGCGATGGCTTCGATCAGGCCGGGATGATCGCTGCCGAAGTTGGCGAACAGGTATTCGACGCCCGCCTCCACCAGCGTGTCGAGAATGGCCGAGCTCGCGGTGTACATGGGGCTACTCTAGCGGCGCCGCGGACGGGTGACTCAACGCGGAACGAACAGCATGGCGAGCGGAATCCACAGCGATCCCAGGAACACCGAGATCGCGGCGGCGCTCGCGGCGAGATCCAGGTCCAGGCCCTCTCGCGCGGCGAGCACCACGGCCGTGAATCCGATGGGCGCGGCGGCACCGATGATGGCGATCGCCGCGGCGCTTCCCGTGAGACCGAACAACCAGGCGAGCGCAATGCCGACGAGCGCGCCGAATCCCGAGCGCAGCGCCACCGCCGTGATGACCTCCGGGCGCCGCATGCCGGCCGCGCTCACCAGCAAGCCCATGGCGAGCGGCACCAGCAGGATCATCGCCTGTCCGCTCACCAGGATCTTGTGCAGCACGTCTTTCGGCAACGTGAGGCCCGTGGCGTTCATCGCGAGCGCGATGCACAGCACCCACAGCGGCGGCGCCAGCAGCGTGCGCCGGAGCAGCACGGGGATGTCGTCCGCGTGGCCGCCGTAGCGACAGGCCACGACGGTTGTGACGGTCCACACGAGCACGGCGTGCCCCATGTCGAACATCACGAGCTGCGAGAACGCCGCGGCGCCCAGGCTCAGCGCGGCGAATGGATAGATCATGGAGTTGTTGAGCGACATGGCGCACATGGCCATGGCTCCCTCCCCCGTGCGCGGCAGCTCGAGCCGGCGCGCCACGAACGCGGCGGCGGCCCAGCCGATCAGCGAGGTGCAGATCGCCGCCACCGGCAGCAGTGCGTGCTCGCGCTTGAAATCGACGCCGCCGAGCGCGCCGAGGATCAGCACGGGCAGCGCCACGTTGAAGACGAAACCGAGCAGCCAGCGACCCTGCGCGGCGCCCGCGACACCGGCGCGGCGCGCCAACACGCCGACGAAGAACAATCCGGCCACGGCCGCGAGCCGCCAGTTCGCCAACAGCATTTCCACGGCGCGAATCTATCTCATCGCGTTCGGCACGGCGCGGATTCCGACAAGCAGCGTGTGTCCGCTTGACGATGCGCGCTGCGTCGGCGTGTACTGAGTCGACCGTTTCGCTGCTTCCGGAGATTGTCATGATCGAACTGTTCACCGCCGCGACACCCAATGGGCACAAGGTGTCGGTTGCCCTCGAAGAGCTTGGTTTGCCGTACAGCGTGCGGCCGATCTCGCTGGGCCAGCTCGAGCAGAAGCAGGAATGGTTCCTGAAGATCAATCCCAACGGGCGCATCCCCGCGATCGTGGACCACGACAATGGCGATTTTGCGGTGTTCGAATCCGGGGCCATCCTCATCTACCTGGCCGAGAAGACCGGCAAGCTGCTGCCCGCCGAACCCAAGGCCCGCTCGCGCGTGTTGCAGTGGCTGATGTTCCAGATGGGTGGCGTGGGTCCGATGATGGGTCAGGCCAATGTGTTCTTCCGATATGCGCCGGAAAAGATCCCGTACGCCATCGATCGTTATCAGCGCGAATCGCGGCGCCTGTTCGAAGTGATGGAACGGCAGCTCGGGGCCAACACATACATCGCGGGCGAGGAATATTCCATTGCCGACATCGCGCTGTACTGCTGGGTGGCGGGCCATGAATGGTCCGGCGTCAGCATCGAGGGCCTGCCCGCCCTCAAGCGCTGGCTGGACCTCATCGGCGCCCGCCCCGCCGTGCAGCGGGGCCGTGCCGTGCCTCCTCCGCCCACCGCCGAGGAACGTGCAAAGACCGTCGAATCCGCGAAGAGGATGCTGGCGTAAAGGGGGACAGTCCCGGTTTGGTAGGAAAGAGGGACAGTCCCCCTTTCCTAGCAAACCGGGACTGTCCCCATTTAGTAAGTCGCGGCGCCGGCGAGGTTCAGCACCGCGACGCAGGTCTCGCGTGTTTCTTCGTAGGGCACCGGCAGCGTGCGGATCTCGCCATTCTTGAGCAGGCGCCACTCGGGCGGATAGACCCAGTCCTTCACGGGTTGCGCCCACAAACCGAGCTTCTTCGAACGCGCCTCCTGCTCGATGTCGCAGAACTTCGGATCCTTCATGTAACGCCGGTACGCCCAGGCATGCCCTTTGCGAAGCAACGTCTCGTTGACGTTGATGCGCTCCGCGCCCTTCGGCAGCCAAACCACGGCCACCATGCGATGGAACTGGTCCTGCGTGACCACCTCGAGCTCGACATTCGAGCCGACGGGCAGGAGCGCCTTCAACGCGGCTGACGACTGCGCACCGTAAGGCTGGTCATACTCCGGCGTATCGATCGCCGACAGGCGCACGCGCGCATGCCCGGAGTCCAGCTCCACCTCGATCGAATCCCCATCGTTCACCTTGCTGACCCGCGCCTTCAGCACCGGCAACGACTCGGCCGCACCGGCAGCAGACCCGCCCAGCAACAGCGCCAGGCATCCGGCCGCAACCCCCACCAGCCGCGCGACCGTCTTACGACGCATCGCGCGGCTCCGGGTTCACGTTTCGCGCGTCACTTCCGAATCGAAGCCGGGGTACTGGATGGCGCGGCGGCCGCGGCCGCCTGTTCGTTCTTCTGTGTCTCATGCGCACGGTGTATCACATACGCCCGGACTTTTTGAGCATCATCGGCAGAGACTTCCGCGCCGAACGACACCATGCCGCGCGCCGTGCGCTCACCGCCGCGCACCACTTTTTCCCAGGCTGCGGCATCGCGCGTGATGGGCGAGAGCCGCAGGTCCGGGATCACCCCGCCGCTCACCGCCGAATCGCCATGACACACGCTGCAATACGTGTGGAACACCGCCTTGCCGGCCGTCCACGTGGCTTCATCGCCGATCTCGGGCGGCGGATCGAGACGCAACGCCGCGGATGCCGGCAGGTCCGGCAGCTTCGCCTTGCCCCCCAGCTTGTACACCAGCACGCGCGGAATGTTCGCCGCCAGGTGCGCATCGCGCGCCAGCTCGCCCGCCGCCAGCCCGAACGCACCACCCCAACCCACTTCCACCGCCACGTATTGCTCGCCATCGATCTCATAGCTGATCGGCGCGGCGAGCACGCCGGCCTGCGTGGGCGCGCTCCACAGCTTGTTGCCGTTCGTGGCGCGATACGCCACCAGCTCGCCCTGCGAATTGCCCTGGAACACGAGATTGCCCGCCGTGGCCAGCGCGCCGCCATTCCACGGATGATCGAACTGCGCGCGCCAGACCTCCTTCTGCGCCACCGGATCCCACGCGACCAGATGTCCCTTGAGCTGCTGCTTGATGCCCTCGAGCACCTTCGGATCCGTGGGCAAGGAACCTGCGTTGAAATCGACGCCCGTGTTCCACCCGATCTTGCTCGGCTTCACGCCGCTCGCGGGTATGAACATGAAGCCCGCTTCCATCACCGGGAAGTACACGAGCTTGGTCAGCGGACTGAAACTCATGGGCTGCCAGGAGTGCGCGCCGCCGGGTCCGGGCACCACGGCCGTCGGTTTGCCACTCTGATCGTAGCGCGCATCCTTGTTGGCCTTCGGCCGCCCGGTTTTCGGATCCAGCCCGCTGGCCCAGGTCATGAACGCATACGCGCCGCCCGAGATGAACTCGCCATTGGCGCGATCCAGCACGTAGAAAAAGCCATTCTTCGGCGCCTGCATGAGCACCTGGCGCACCTTGCCGCCGATCTCCAGATCCGCGAGCATCATCGGCTGCGTGGCGGTGTAGTCCCAGGTCTCCCCGGGCGTGGTCTGGAAATGCCACTCGTACTCGCCGCTATTTACCTTCAGAGCGACGATCGACGATAGATAGAGATTGTCGCCACCACCCGGACTGCGCAGCTTCTGGTTCCACGGGCTGCCGTTGCCGACGCCGATGTACACCAGCTTCAGCGCTGGATCGTAGACGATCGAATCCCACACCGTGCCACCGCCGCCGAGCTTCCACCACTCGCCCTTCCAGGTCTTCGCCGCCTTCTCGAGCGCGGGGGACTCGAAGGGCTGAGCAGGATCGCCGGGCACGGTGTAGAAGCGCCACACCTGCTGGCCGGTCTCCGCGTCGTAGGCCGTCACGAAGCCGCGCGCGCCGTACTCCGCGCCACCGTTGCCGATGAGCACCTTGCCGTCGAAAACCCGGGGAGCGCCGGTGATGGTGTAGTTCTGCCCCTCGGGCACCGTCATCACGGACCAGAGTTGCTTGCCCGTGGCCGCATCCACCGCGATCAGCCGTCCATCCAGCGTGCCGAGATAGATCTTGCCGTTCCACGCCGCGGCCCCGCGGTTGCCCACGTCGCAGCAGGCCTTGACGCCCGCCTCGCCCGGCACCTGCGGATCGAATCTCCAGATCTCCTTGCCGGTGCGCGCATCGAGCGCAAACAGCTTGCTCCAGGCGCTGGTCACGTACATAACGCCATCGATGACCAGCGGCGTGGATTCCTGCACGCGATGCGGCGTGTCGAGGTCGTAGCTCCAGGCGAGGCCGAGCTGATTCACATTGCCGACGTCGATGCGGGCGAGAGGACTGAAACGCTGCTCATCGTACGTGCGACCGTAGGTCAGCCATTCGCCATCATTCGGCGCCGTGATGCGCGCGGCATCTATGAGGGCCGTAGGTTTGGGAGCCGCCGCCGGGACGGCCTCGGGCTTCTTGGAACAGCCTGCCGCCACGCACGTAGCGGCGATGCACACCACGAGTGCGGCGCGATTCCAGCTCATACGACCCCCTCTTGTTACGCCGCCACTCTCGCCCGCGCGGCCGCGAGGGCTCAACTATGCATGATCTTGAAATCGATCTACACCGAACGGTGCAGGTCGCCGTCGATGGCGATCGCCTGGCCGGATATGCTCTTCGCCGCATCGGACGCAAGGAACAGTACCAGCGCCGCGATCTCTTCCGGCTCGGTGAACGTCTTGAGCGACTGGTTCGCGAGCGCGTTCAGGCGTTCCTCCGCCATCGATCTTCCGCTCGCCGCGGACCGCGCCTCGAGCACGCGCTCCATGCGCTCGCCGCCACCGGCCCCGGCAGGATCGCATTGGCACGGATCCCGAACATTCC
>DASTRL010000162.1:0-9090 GCA_035761265.1 Steroidobacteraceae bacterium | reverse complement strand
CCCAGCTTGGTGCGCACGAAGGCTTCGACGCTCGCCAGTGCCGCACCCAAAGCTGCGGGATTGTTGCCGCCCGCCTGCGCGAAATCCGGGCGGCCACCGCCCTTGCCGCCGACCTGTCCGGCGACATTGCCCACCAGTTCGCCCGCCTTGACCTTGGCCGTCTGGTCGGGGGTGACCCCGGCCACCAGGGTGATCTTGTTAGACGCATCCACCGAGGCGAGCACGATGATGGCGCTCTTGAGCTTGTCCTTGAGCTGATCCACGGCGTTGCGCAGCGCGCCGGCGTCGGCGCCATCCACCTGGGCGGCCACCAGCTTCACGCCCGCGACGTCGCGGGCGCTGGCCGAAAGGTCCGTGCCTTGCCCGCTCGCGAGCTTGTCCTTGAGCGAGCGGTTTTCCTTCTCGAGCTGGCGGATGCGTTCCAGCGCATCGGCCACCTTGGTCTTGACGTCCTCGCGCGTGCCGCGCAGCAGGCCTGCGAGGTCCTTGACCAGCTGGTCGGTGGCGGTGACGTAGTCGTACGCGCCCTGCGCGGTGACGGCTTCGATGCGGCGCACGCCGGCCTGCACACCGCCTTCGCTGATGATCTTGAAGAGGCCGATGTCGCCCATGCGCGCCACGTGTGTGCCGCCGCAGAGTTCCATGGAGAAGTCGCCGAAGCGCAGCACGCGCACGTGCTTGTCGTACTTCTCGCCGAACAGCGCCATGGCGCCGGCGGATACGGCGGCGTCATACGGCATCTCGTTCGTCTCGGCCGGCGCGTTCGCGCGGATCTGCTCGTTGACGAGATTTTCGATGCGGCGCAGTTCTTCGGGTGTCACCGGCGCGTGGTGCGCGAAGTCGAAGCGCAGGCGATCGGGTGCGACCAGCGATCCTTTCTGCTGGACGTGCGGGCCCAGCACCTGGCGCAGCGCGGCGTGCAGCAGGTGCGTGGCCGAGTGGTTTGCCATGATGGCCTTGCGGCGTGCGGCGTCGACCTTCGCGGCCAGCTTGTCGCCGACGCGGACATCGCCCTCCGCGAGCTTGCCGATGTGCGAATATGCGGTGCCGCGCTTTTGCGTATCGGCCACCACGAATTTCGCGCTGACGCTGCCGAGCTCGCCGGTGTCGCCCACCTGGCCGCCGGATTCCGCATAGAAGGGAGTGCGGTCGAGGATGACTTCGCCTTCGTCGCCCGCCTTCAGTTCGTTCACCGCGGCGCCGCCCTTGAGCAACGCCACGACCTGGCCGACGTCCGACACGCCCTCGTAGCCGAGGAACTCGGTCTTGCCTTCGATCTTCACGCCCGAGCTCATGTCCATGCCGAACTTGCTCGCGGCCTGCGAGAGCTCGCGCTGCCGCTGCATGGCGCGCTCGTAACCCGGCATGTCGACCGAGAGCCCGCGTTCGCGCGCGATGTCCGCGGTGAGATCGGTGGGGAAACCGTAGGTGTCGTGCAACTTGAAGACGGTCTCGCCGTCGATGGTTTTGCCGCCGGCGAGCTTGCCGATGGCGGCGTCGAGGATCTCCATGCCGGTCTCGAGCGTGCGCGCGAACTGCTCGCCTTCGCGCAGCAGCACGTCGCGAACCCGGGCCTGCGCCTGCACCAGCTCGGGATACGCCGGACCCATCACCTTGACCAGCGTGGGCACGAGCTCGTTGAAGAAGGTCGGACTCACGCCGAACTTGTGGCCGTGGCGCATGGCGCGCCGCGCGATGCGACGCAGCACGTAGCCGCGGCCTTCGTTGGACGGCACGACGCCGTCGGTGATGAGAAAACTGCAGGCGCGGATGTGGTCGGCGATCACGCGCAGCGAAGGATTCGTCAGTTCCTTCGTGCCCAGCAACCGCGCCGCCTCGCGGATGAGATCGACGAAGATGTCGATGTCGTAGTTGTTGGTGACGCCCTGCATCACCGCCGAGACGCGTTCCAGGCCGGCGCCCGTGTCCACCGAGGGCTTGGGCAGCGGCGTGAGCTTGCCGTCCGCCGAGCGGTCGAATTGCATGAACACCAGGTTCCAGATCTCCACCCAGCGATCGCCATCGTCATCCGGCGAGCCCGGCGGACCGCCCGGAATGTGCGCGCCGTGGTCGTAGAAGATTTCCGTGCAAGGACCGCAGGGCCCCGTGTCACCCATCTGCCAGAAGTTGTCGGAGCCGCCGCCGGGCTTGTCGCCGATGCGCACGATCTTTTCCGCCGGCAGGCCGATCATCTCGTGCCACAGATCGAAGGCCTCGTCGTCGGTCTTGTAGACCGTGACCATCAGCCGGTTCGCATCGATCCCGAGCGTGCCGGTCACGAAATCCCAGGCGAAGCGGATCGCGTCCTTCTTGAAGTAGTCGCCGAATGAGAAATTGCCCAGCATCTCGAAGAAGGTGTGATGCCGCGCGGTATAGCCCACGTTCTCGAGATCGTTGTGCTTGCCGCCGGCGCGCACGCACCGCTGGCTCGACGCGGCGCGCACGTAGTCGCGCTTGTCTCGGCCCAGGAAGCAGTCCTTGAACTGCACCATGCCGGCATTGGTGAACAGCAGCGTCGGGTCATTGCCCGGCACCAGGCTGGAGGACGGCACGACGGTGTGGCCGCGTTCGCGGAAGAATTCGAGGAAGGCACGGCGGACTTCCGCCGCGCTCATGAAAGGCGGTTTTTGAGGCATCTATGACGGGGTGTGGGCTGCTATTCGGATTCCAACTGCGCGCCGTCATCGACCTCCGGGTCGCCGTCCAGCGCGGCGCGGATATGATCGTTGGAAAAGCCCCGGTATTGCAAAAATCTGGCCTGTCTCGCGCGTTCCTTGCGGTCCTTGGGGATTTCAGGGCCGAACTTGCGAATCCGCGTGGCTTTGGCCAGCGCCAGGAAGTCCGGCGCATCCTCGCCCTTGACCGCCCCGTCGATCTCGGAACGGGACAGACCTGATTTCTGCAGCTCATGGCGGATGCGCGCCGGCCCGTGGCCACGACGGGCCCGGTATGCGACGACATTCTGGCCGAAGCGCTCGTCGCTGATCTTGCCCATCGACTCGAGGTCGTCCACGACGACTTCATAGGCGTGTTCAGTGTAGCCCCGTGCCGCGAGCTTCTTCTTGAGCTCGCGCGTCGAGTAGTCGCGGCGCGCGAGCAGCGAGACGGCATAGTCGAAGGCATGGTTCAGGTCGTAGGCCTGATGTTCGGCGAGCGGCGCCTTGCGACCGCTTCTGCGCACTGGACGGAGACTGTTTTTGGGATGCATACACGAGCTTCCCTGCCCGGAACGCGCCGCGCACGCGAGATCGAGCGGCTTGGGGGGATCTCCAGGGGACAGATCACGCGGTGATCTGTCCCCTGCATTTCAGGATCAGTCGTTGCCGCCGACGCTCTTGAGCTCGGGCCGTTGCGGCTTCTGCGGCAGCAGGCGCTCGCGGATCTGGGCCTCGATCTCCTTGGCGAGATCCGGACGCGACTTCAGGAAGTCGCGCGCGTTGTCCTTGCCCTGGCCGATGCGCTCGCCCTTGTAGCTGTACCAGGCGCCGGACTTCTCGATGATGCCCTGCGTGGAGCCCATGTCGATGATCTCGCCTTCGCGCGAGATGCCGGCACCGTACATGATCTCGAACTCGGCTTCGCGGAACGGCGGAGCCACCTTGTTCTTCACGACCTTGACCCGGGTCTGATTGCCGACCACTTCTTCGCCCGACTTGATGGCGCCGATGCGGCGGATATCGAGGCGCACCGAGCTGTAGAACTTGAGCGCATTGCCGCCGGTGGTGGTTTCCGGGTTGCCGAACATCACGCCGATCTTCATGCGGATCTGGTTGATGAAGATGACGATGGTGTTCGAGCGCTTGATGTTGCCGGTGAGCTTGCGCAGCGCCTGCGACATGAGGCGCGCGTGCAGGCCGACCTGCAGCTCGCCCATCTCGCCTTCGATTTCCGCCTTGGGCGTGAGCGCGGCCACCGAGTCGACGATCACGACGTCCACGGCACCGGAGCGCACCAGCATGTCGGTGATCTCGAGGGCCTGCTCGCCGGTGTCCGGCTGCGACACCAGCAGGTCGTTGACGTTCACGCCTAACTTCTCGGCGTAGGTGGGGTCGAGCGCGTGCTCGGCGTCGACGAAGGCGGCCGTGCCGCCCTGCTTCTGCACCTCGGCGACGACCTGCAGCGTGAGCGTGGTCTTGCCGGAGGACTCGGGGCCGTAGATCTCGACGACGCGACCGCGCGGCAGGCCACCGATGCCCAGCGCGATGTCCAGGCCCAGCGAGCCGGTGGAAACCGCTTCGATGTCATAGGAAGCCTGCGCATCGCCGAGGCGCATGACGGAGCCCTTGCCGAACTGTTTTTCGATCTGGCCCAGTGCGGCGCTCAGCGCCTTTTTGCGGTTGTCATCCATCGTGAAATCCCCTTTCAAGCGAGCGTTCTGATGGGCCAAGAAGCTACCACAGGGTCCTGTATAAATACACAGGAAAATTGCCGCGAATCACTGAATATTCGCGGTCGACAAATCCCTGTCGTCGGCATCCAGTGACCACGAATCTACGACACTGTATATCGAGCCCGATTCCCCGCGCCGACTCTCCATCAGCACGAACTGATCGCAGCGGACGAGCACGCGTGGCGTCAGCGGCTGTGGCCACTCGCATTGCGCCGCACGCGCCGGCGCGACTTTTCTCGCCAGCGTCACATGCGCGCGAAACGGTTTCACGTCTGGCGTGAATCCCGCATCGAGTACCGCGGCCGTGAGGCTTTCGGCGAGCGTGCGCGCGGGCGCGCTCGCGACGTTTTCGTTGGCGGTCGCGCAGAGCACGCGCGCCTCGTGCCAGTACTCGAGCGCGTCGAAGCGCAAGCTGGCGGGCCGTCCGCGCTGGGCCGCGGCCACCTGCTTCAGGCGATCGAGAGTTTCCGGCGCCACAGCACCGACGAAGCACAAGGTCGCATGCAGGTTCTCCGCCGGCACGCGCTGCGCCTCGAGACGCGCGACCAGGGGCGCGACGCGCTCCACCAGCGCGGCTTTCTGTTCCGGCGCCGGCCGCAGCGCGAAGAACAGGCGCAGCGTCGCGGGCCGACTAGGCACCGGGGCCCGGGGGCTGCGTCGCCGGCGGCAGCGCGCGCAGGAGATTGAAGGCGTATTCGACGGCCTGGCGTCGCACCGCATCGCGATCGCCGTCGAACTGGATCAGGTGGCCCTGAGTCTCGAGCCGGTCGATGCGCCGATGCGCGAGCGCAAACCATACCGTGCCCACCGGCTTGCCCGGCACCGCACCGCCCGGCCCTGCGATGCCGCTCACCGCGACCGCCACGTTCGCGCCGGTGCGTGCGAGCGCGCCCTCGGCCATGGCGCGCACCACGGCGTCGCTGACCGCGCCCTCGGTTTCGATGAGCTTCTCGGGCACGCCGAGATCCCGGCTCTTGGCGGCGTTCGAGTAGCAGACGAAGCCACAGTCGAACCAATCGGAGCTGCCGGCGATGTCGGTGCAGAGCTTGGCGATCCAGCCGCCCGTGCAGGATTCGGCCGTCACCAGCCGACGTTGCGCGGCCAGCAGGCGACCGGCCACATCCAGGCTCAAGGTCGCGAGCGATTCGTCCGTCGGGATCTGCATGACCGTCACAGGACGCGCAGTACCGGACGCAGGACGTCGATCGATGGGTTGCCAACCGACATGCCCGCAAGTGTCCCGCGAAACCCGCCTCCGCGGGAACCCCGGGGATGACCCCGGCTTCAGGGATCCAGTTGCACGTATGCCCTCACGGGAAAGGTCGCGCCACCGCGCCAGGCGATCGGCACCGCGTGCAACCGCCCGCCTGCGACCGGCAGCGCCGCCAGATTGGTCATGTGCTCGCAGACCGGAATCCCCGCGCCGAGCAGCAGCGTGTGAGCCGGCCGCGCAAGATCGGCCACATCGTCGACGTTGAGGGAATCGATTCCCACAAATGCCACGCCGGCGGCGACCAGCCGTTCACATGCCTCGGCGGTGAGAAACGGGTTGTCGCGCCCATAGCGTTCGCTGCGCCAGTGCTGGCTGAAGTCCGTGCGCACCAGAACTGCCGCACCTGCCAGGTCCGCGCCCTTGAAGAGCTGCGGGCCGATGGCGCGCCCCAGTGAACGCGCATCGAACACGCGCACGGGCACATGCGCCACGCGCTCGAGCGGCAGGCCGGCGAGATCCGTGGCGCCGCGATGCCGGTGCAGCGGCGAATCGACGTAGGTGCCGGTATTGCCGCACAGATGCAGTGAAGCGATCAGAAATTCCGACTTGCCCTGGTACTTGGCGCGTGATGAGTCGTGATCCACGATGACCTGCACCTCGGGCACCGGCAGTCCCGGGTAAGTGACCATTCCGGGCTCGATCACGTGGCTGACCTCGATGAAACGCGGCGCGATCGTGCGCATGCAGGTACCTCTCGCGGCCACGGTGGCCGCCAACAATGTGCGCCTCGTCATTCCCATGTCGGAATGCTGTCGCGGCGGCGTGGAAATTCCCGTGGAAGCAGCAGTCGACTATTTCAGCCGGCCGAGCCACTGCTGAAAACGCCTCTCCGGCCGCAGAATCGCATAGTCCGGATCGTGCACGACCCAGTCACGCTTGCCGAACCCGAGCGCGAATACCCGCTCGAGCAGATCCAGCGACTTGTCGGGCTGTTCCGCCTTGGCATGCACGCACGCGGCATTGATCAGCGCGCTCGTGTCCCGTGGATACAGTTCCAGCGATTGGCGCGACCACTCGAGCGCCCGATCCTGCTGCTCGTCATCCATCAGCGCTCCCGCGCCGAGCGACAGCGCACGTCCATCGCGCGGATTGATCGATAGCGCCAGCTCGGCGCGCCGGATGCCGGTGCGTATCGTTTCCCGGGCGTCATCCTCCCGGCCCAGATTCTTCAATGACAGCCCGAGCAGGATGGGGCTCTGGAAATCCTCGGGTCGCACCTGCGCCGCGAGTGCGAACATCTCCGCCGCGCGCGGCATGTCGCCGCGGGCGAACGCGGTGCGCGCGAAGAAGTAGTAGGGCTCGAATAGATAGGGATTCAAGCGGATGGCCGTTTCGAACTCCCGCTCGGCCTCGTCGTGGTACTTCAGCTGGGCGCGTACCAGGGCATGCGCCGCGTGCGCTTCGGCCAGCCTCGGCGCTGCCGCGAGCGCGCGCCGGCTCGCCTGCTCGGCGCGCTCGAGGCTGCTCCTGCCGGCGTCGAACCACTCGTTCAGGTACGCCTGCACGGTGGCGAGACCCGCCCAGGCAGGCGCGTAGCCGGGCTGCAATTCCACCGCGCGATCGAACAGCTGGCGGCTCTCCTCGAGCCTGCCGTGCATCATGCGCGCGAGATTCTGGCGCCCCGCCAGATAGCAGTCGTACGCCTGTTCGTCCGAATGCGCGGGCAGCGTGAAAGACTTGTTTCGTTGCGAATTCGCCGCACGCCACGCGAGCCTGAGGCTGGAGGAGTCCAGATTTTCGGCGCTGAACAGGCGCGTCGCAATCTCCAGGTGCTCGTCGGCGTCACGGAAACGTCCCTGCGCGGCGAGCGCGCCGAACAGCTTCGCGTGCGCGCGGACGTCGAACGGCGCGATCTGCAGCCACTTCTCGACGTGCGCGAGCGAGGTCTCGCCCGGCACTTCGGCGAGCAGCTCGATGAGCGCGATGCGCCAGTCGCGGAACTGCCGGCGCTGTGCGAGAACCCAGGCCGTGAAGGCCGCGCATTGATCGAGCTGCAGGCCTTCGAGGAACTCGCCGCGAAACATCGCCAGCAGCTCGCGCGCGCGGGGCACGCCGAGCGATGCCAGCCCCGACTGCAACGCGCGTTGCACTTCGCGCGTGTCCACGTGGCTGTCCGCAAGTTCGAGCCGGACGCAGTCGTCGTCCTGCCGGATGCGCTCGGCGCCGACCACGGCGCGCAGCTTGCTCAGGTGCCAGCGCAGTTCGGCGCGCGGATCCGCCGTGTTTTCCCACAGCAGGTCGCACAGGCGCTGCCGCTTGACCGGCCGCGGCGTCAGCGCCAGGAAGGCGAGCAAGGCGCGCGCCTTGCGCGAGGCGGGCAAGTCGACGGCGCCACCGTCGCTCGCAACGGTCAGCACCCCGAGCATCTGGAGCCGCAATGCCATGGGCCGGCATTCTAGTCGCCGCGCAATGGCGGGCATAATGCCCTACCCGATCCGCGAGAGAGCCCGCCTTGGCATCGTTTTCAGAGATGAGCCAGCACACGCCGATGATGCAGCAGTACCTGCGCATCAAGGCCGAGTACCCCGATGCGTTGCTGTTCTACCGCATGGGGGACTTCTACGAGCTCTTCTACGAGGACGCGCGCCGCGCCGCCAGACTCATCGACATCACGCTGACCTCTCGTGGCCAGTCGGCCGGGGAGCCGATCCCGATGGCGGGCGTCCCGTACCACAGCGTCGACACCTACCTCGCGCGGCTGGTCCGCAAGGGTGAATCGGTGGCCATCTGCGAGCAGATCGGCCCGGTTTTCGAAGGACATGGGTCCAGGTCCAAGGGGCCGGTCGAGCGTCAGGTGGTGCGCGTGGTGACGCCGGGCACGGTCACCGACGATGCGCTGCTCGAGCAACGCCGCGAGACCTTGCTGGCCGCCGTGATCAGACGCCCTGGCAAGGACGGTGTCTCTTTCGGTCTCGCCTGGCTGGACCTTTCCGCCGGGCGGTTCACGGTGCTCGAGGCCGACGGCGATGCCGCGCTGCTGGCCGAGCTCGAGCGGCTGAAACCCGCCGAGCTGCTGGTGCCGGAGGACCAATCGCGCGAGCTCGGCGCGCTGGTGGACGGGGTCGCGCGGCTGCGGCCTCCCTGGCATTTCGAGCTCGCCAGTGCCTCGCGGCTGCTGACCGACCAGTTGGGCACGCTCGACCTGCGCGGCTTCGGCGCCGACGACCTGCCGCTTGCCATTTCGGCGGCAGGCGCGCTGCTGCAGTACGTGCGCGAGACGCAGAAGACCGCGCTGCCGCACATCGGGCAGCTGTCGGTGGAGGAGCGCGGCGATGCGCTGCAGCTCGACGCGTCCACGCGCCGCAATCTCGAGATCGACGCCTCGCTGTCGGGGCAGGATTCGGCGACGTTGTTTGCGCTGCTGGACTCCACGGTGACGCCCATGGGTTCGCGCGCGCTGCGGCGCTGGCTCAACCGGCCGCTCACC
>DASTRL010000161.1:0-6435 GCA_035761265.1 Steroidobacteraceae bacterium | reverse complement strand
ACGTTCTGAACCGCGGCAACCGCAGGGCGACCCTGTTCCACGAGCCGGCCGACTACGAGCAGTTCCTGCTGCTCGTGCGCAAGGCGCAGGAGCGGCTCGAGCTGCCGGTGCTCGCCGCCTGCATGATGCCGAATCACATCCATCTCGTGGTCCGCCCGAATCACGCCGCGGACCTCGCGAGCTGGACGCGTTGGCTCTTCACGACGCATGTCCGCTGGCATCACGCGAAATACGCGACGACCGGCCACCTCTGGCAGGGGCGCTACAAGGCCTTCGTCTGCCAGGGGGACCATCACTTGCTGACGGTCATGCGCTACGTGGAACGGAATGCGCTGCGCGCCAAGCTCGTCGAGTCCGCGGAGGACTGGCGCTGGGGCAGTCTCGCGTGGCGACGGTCGCCGCGGCCCGCGCTCGCCCTCACGGAAAGCCCCGTGCCGCTGCCTTCCTACTGGCGCCAGCTCGTGAACGAGCCCCAGACCGCAACGGAGCTCGCCGAGATCCGTCGCTGCGTCAACCGGCAGCGCCCCTTCGGCGATGAACACTGGGTCAGCGAGCGGGTCCGCGAAATGGGCCTCGAGAACACGCTCGCTCCGAACGGCCGGCCGCGGAGGTCCAGGTCCGTCCCGGTTTGCTAGGAAAGAGGGACTGTCCCCAATCTGTTGTCAGGCATCTCCTGCGACCGCGGCCGCAGGCAAGGGGATCGGAGCGAGCCATTGCAGGGGTGTGCCGCTCGATGAACGACTGCCCGCTCCGACCCCTTTTTCGGTATCTGCCTGCATGGCTGCTGAGCTGATCCCGCGCGGCGGCTGAATTAATCGCCGCCGCGCGGCACTGCAGGTATCGACTTCTACGTAAAAAATCAGCCGTTGGATGCCACCGCGACGGCCATGCGGCGATAGCGATGGAACGTGGTCAGATTGGCATTGCCGATCTTCGCCACGCTCGACGTCACCGCGTCGCTCACGCAGCGGTCGTACTGCTCACGCAGGCCGAGGACGCGGCTGTCGAGCTGGCTGCAGACCTGCTGGGCGGCGCTGTGCAGGCGCGCATGCAGCTTGGCCACGCCCGCGGCGTTGTCCAGGTTCAGGTCGCCGAACTTCACGACGACGCTGGGTAGTTCGCGCACCGTGCTGGCGCCGGCAAGCCCGCTGAACGCGAGCGCGGCCGCCGCGGCGACGGGCAGTAGTTTGATGTGACGCATGATGTGCTCCTCCGTTGGTATGGAGCGCATCGTGCCAGTGCATCGGGCGCGCGTGTTCCGTTGTTCTGACGGAATGATTAGTTTTACTGAAGCGTACCGGGGAACCGGCCGGGGGTGTCCCGGTACGCAACACACAACGTGACGGACGATGTCCGCACCGCCGCGAAGTTTGCGTCAGTTCTCCCACCCGGTCGGTGAGCCATAGGGCGCGATGAACCCCAGCGCTTCGATCTCGTGGATCTGACCACCCCAGATCTTGAACACGTGCACCGCCGGCAGATCGAACGGCCGGTAGTCGATCTTGCGGAACGGGACCCCGGGCACGCCGAAGGTCGGCCACTCGGTCCGCTCCATGGCGTGACGGAAATGTGAAAGGCCGAATGCGAGCCCGGTCTCCTCGTCGGCGATCCACACGCGTCGATCGTCTATCTTCGTGATGTACGCCATGACCTGCGTGTCGAGCTGCTTCGCGCAGCCGAGCGCGCCGAACGGCGCGAAGTCGTCGGTGACCGGCCCCACCGGCACGGGCTTGCGCGACGACTGGCCGCCGTTCTCGAAGCGTACGCAATCGTCGGCGAACGGCGCCAGCGATCCGTTGTTGAGATCGAGCGCGTCATAATAGGAGGCGCCGATGGCGAGCAAGCGCGCGCGCGAATCGCGCCACGGCTCGGGCACCGGCGAAACCAGCGGCAGACGCGGCACCTGCAGGTTCGGCAGGTTCGCCTCGCGCAATGAATGCACCACCACGTGCTCGGCCTCGGCGATGCGGCCGTCCGCCCACTTCAGGCGCAGGCCGAGCTCGATGGCTTTGCCATCCTCCTGCATCACCGCGATCAGCCCGATCTGCTGCGCCCGCGCATCCGGGACGGAAATCAGGAAGGTCGTGGGCGGTGCCGAGGCGGTCTTCCACAACCCTTCGCCGGGCTGGATGCGCTCGAGGTTCTCGACCATCCTGACGTCGCGTGCGAGCGGAACCTTCGAGGCGTCGTGCGCGACCAGCGCATCGAGATAGTCGGCGGCGAGCTTCTTCAGGCAGTCACGATCGCAGCCGGTCGGCGGCTTGCCGGCGGCATGCGCCGCAGGCGAAAACGTGAACGCGACGGCGAGGGCAAGGAGGCCGGCGGCGCGGCGCGGTTCACTGCGGTTCATGGCGCTCAGGCCGCGCGGCCCTGCAGCTGCCGTTCGCGCCATTCGGACGGCGGCGTGCCAACGGCCTTCTTGAAGGCGCGGCTGAACGCCGCCTCCGAATCGTAACCGACGCGATTGGCAATGGCGGCGATGCTCTCCTGGCCGTTGCGCAGGTAGTTGGTCGCGAGCTGCATGCGCCAGTTGGTCAGGTACTGCATCGGCGGCTGCCCGACGTACTCGGCGAACCGCTCGGCGAATGCGGAGCGGGACAGCGCGGCCGCCTGCGCCAGCGCTTCCAGCGTCCAGTCGCGCGCCGGGTCCTCGTGCAGCGCGGTCAGCGCGCGCCCGACGTAAGGGTCGCGCAGCCCGGAGAGCCAGTTGGCGCGGCTCTCCGGCAGCGTCTCCAGATAGCGGCGGATCACGTCGACGAACATCAGCTCGCTGATGCGGCCGAGCATGCACTCGCCGCCCATGCGCCCCTTGGATTCCGCGAGCGCGGCGCGGAAGTACGCGCCGAGCGCGCCGCTGGCGTGGTCGCTGATGCGGATCACGCGCGGCAGCGCGGTGAGCAGCGGGTTGTAGGGGCGCGAATCGCAACCGAGGAATCCACACACGAAGTGCGCGGGCGGGCCGTCGTCGGTGCCCACGGCGATGCGCGCGGGCAGGCGGCGATCGTCCGGCATGCGGTACATCGACATCTCCGGCGACTTGCGCATGCCGACTTCCGTGGCGAGCACGTGCGTATCGCCGTGCGGCAGCACCACGATGTCGCCCGCGACTAGTTTGATGGGCTCCTCGCCATCGAGCGTGCACCAGCAGGCGCCTTCCATGATGGCGTGGTAGGAGATGAGATGGTCGGAGCCCGGAAACATCGCGTTCACGACGGTCTTGCCCGAGGGGGTCTCGGCCACCCATGGCGCGCGCGCGTGCACGTCGAAGAAGAATGCGCCGGACAGCCGCACGGCGCGCAAGACGTCTGATAGGGCATCCATGGAAAATTCCTCGCGGACGGACGATCAACAAGGCAGGACTCGCGGTCATTCGGATATGGCCTGCCGATGACTACTCTGTCAGACGTCGAGACTGGTTAGCAACTTCAATACAAGCATCGGAGATGACGATGATGAAAGCCTTTTGCCTGGCGACGGCCATGTTCATCGCGGGGTCGAGCCTCGCGGCCACCGCGGCGGAGCCCGCGCCGGCCACGCACCGCTTCCTGATCGAGCGCACCTTTCCCGCCGGCGCCATCGATGGTGTCGACGCGGCGGTCAAGCAGAAAGTGAACGCGAACAACAAGTCACTGGACGTGAACTGGGAGAAGTCGTACGCCAATGCGGAGAAGACCAAGACCTACTGCGTGTACACCGGGCCGAGCGAAGCGGCGGTGCGCGAGGCCGCCAAGCTGAACGGCCTGCCGGTCGACGTGGTCACCGAGATTCCGTCCGACATCAAGGCCGAGCCGCGCGGCGCGGTGCAGCAGATCGACAAGGGCAAGCACCGCTATCTGGTGAAGCGCCATGGGGCGGCCACGGTTCGCGGCGAGCTCGACGCCGGTTTCGGCGTGAAGCTGCTGACCTCCTACGGCACCGTGAACCACGAGGCGTCGTACTGGGTGTACGAGGCGCCGGACTTCGCCGCCGTCGCGAATGCCGCCAAGGCGTCGGGGGCGCCGTTCGAGTCGATCGTCGAGATTCCGGAGACCGTGTATCCCTACTGAGGTGTAGTTAGAGAAGCGATTGCCGGATAGGACGGCGGCCGTCTCCCAATCAGACGGCCGCCGTCCGCTGTCCGACTCCCCTGATCAGCAGCCACAGCGGCAGCAGCAGCTCGCCGATGAAGGTGAACTGCGTGACGGTCACGCCCGCGAAGGGGAAGAGCAGCGACGTGAAGAAATCGAACAGGTAGCCGGCGCCCGCGATCAGCAGCAGCACGCCGAGCCAGCGCGGCAGGAAGCCGGAGCGGAACACCAGCCAGCCGAGCGGCAGCAGCCACAGGCCCCAGAAGAAGCGAAATTTCTTCTATTTCTTCGGCGCCAGCCAGGGCGTGATTTCCGTCCACTCGATGAACAGTCGCTCGATGTCGCGCGAGATGTCGGCGTAGCCCTCGCAGCCGCTGTTCAGCAGTTGCATCAGCATGCTCTGGCCATCGGGCGCCGAGCGCATGACGGTGAGCACCGGGCGGCCCTTGAGGCAGGTGCCGCGCTTGATCCTGGTCTCGGGATCCAGCACCCCGGTGCGAACGATCAGGGTCAGCAGTTCGCCGTAGGCCTGCGCGTCCACCTGCTTCTTCCACACGCCGGTCTTGCCGGTGTTCTTGCGGCCGACGAAGGTGACGCGCCCATCGTCGAACACGTACAGCTCATATTCGGGACAGTTGCCCGAGCAGCTGCCGCCCGCGATGGCGACGAACTTGTCCCCCGGATTCCACTGCGGGATGCCGCCCACCAGCGAGCCGGCCGCGTACGGACGCACCTGCGGCTTCTCGGCCGCCGCCGGCAGCGCAAGCAGGGCGCTGAGCATCAGGACGGGGATATTCCACGTTTTCATCGTGGGCCGATTGTTGCACGAGGCAGAGGTGGTGTCAGGCAGGGATTGTCACCGCTGCAGTCGTGATCCGGATGCCGGCGGTGACCATTCCTGCCTGACACCGCTGCCTCTAACACTCCACGATGTTCACCGCGAGCCCGCCGCGCGAGGTTTCCTTGTACTTGGTCTTCATGTCCGCGCCGGTCTCGCGCATGGTCTTGATGACCTTGTCGAGAGACACGTAGTGCGTCCCGTCGCCGCGCAGCGCCATGCGCGCCACGTTGATGGCCTTGGCGGCGCCGATGGCGTTGCGTTCGATGCAGGGAATCTGCACCAGGCCGCCCACCGGATCGCAGGTGAGGCCGAGGTGATGTTCCATGGCGATTTCCGCCGCATTTTCCACCTGCCGCACGCTGCCGCCGAGCACGGCACACAGTGCCGCCGCCGCCATGGAACAGGCCACCCCCACTTCGCCCTGGCATCCCACCTCGGCGCCCGAGATCGACGCGTTCTCCTTATATAGGAAGCCGATCGCGCCGGCGGTGAGCAGGAAATCGACGATGCCCGCCTCGTTGGCGCCGGGCACGAACCGCGCGTAGTAGTGCATGAGTGCAGGCACGATGCCGGCCGCGCCGTTGGTCGGCGCCGTGACCACGCGGCCGCCGGCCGCATTCTCCTCGTTGACCGCCAGCGCCCACAGGTTCACCCAGTCGAGCGCGATCAGGGGGTCGTGCGGCGCGGGCTGCGTGAGTTGCCTGAACAGCTCGGGCGCGCGGCGCTTCACCTTGTATCCGCCGGGCAGGACTCCCGGCGTCTCGCAGCCGCGCCGGACGCAGGCCTGCATGACGTTCCAGATCCGCAGCAGACCCGCGTCGATCTCGGCGTCGGTGCGCCAGGCGCGCTCGTTGCGGCGCATGATGCCGGCGATGGAACTGCGCTCGCGCTCGCACAGGGCCAACAACTCATCGCCGGAGCGGAACGGTAACGGCAAGGGTGTCAGGTCCGGCACGATGCGCTTGCCGGTGCCGCCGCCCGGTGTGGGCTCGTCGCTGACCACGAATCCGCCGCCCACCGAGTAGTAAGTCCCGGTCGCGATTTCGCGCTCGCCTTCGAGCGCCACGAAGCGCATGCCGTTCGAATGCAGCGGCAGCGTGTCCTTGTGGTTGAAGGCGAGATCCGCGCGCTCGTCGAAGGGGATGGTGCGCGCGCCGAGCAGCGTGAGCGTGCGCGATGTGCGCGCCGTCTCGATGAAGCCGGCGATCGCATCCACCTCGACGCTGTCGGGTTCGTGACCCGCCAGGCCGAGCAGGATGGCCTTGTCGCTGCCGTGTCCCTTGCCGGTGGCGCCCAGCGAGCCGTAGAGCGTGACGCTGACGCGGCTCACGCGCTGCAGCAGCCCCTGCTCACGCAGGCGCATCGCGAACTGCCGTGCGGCGCGCATCGGGCCGACGGTGTGCGAGCTGGAAGGGCCGATGCCGATCTTGAACAGATCGAAGACACTCAATGCCATGCGGCATTGTAGGGGAAATGGGGACATTCCTCGTTTCCTAGCAAAAGGGGACAGACCTGCAGGTCTGTCCC
>DASTRL010000160.1:0-5121 GCA_035761265.1 Steroidobacteraceae bacterium | reverse complement strand
GCTGTGTCAGCGCGCGCTGCGCCAGGGCCCGGTGCGCTAGGGCCTGGCGCGGCGACGCTTGCCGCGCCGCCGCGCGGCGCAACACCTCGCGCCGAGAGCTTGAGCCCGCCCAGCAGCGGCCTGGCGTCGTCGTTGCGGATGCGGCCCTCGGTCATGCCGCGGTAGGCGTCGGCCACCGTCTGCCAGGATGCGCCCGTGGAGAATTCCACGCTCGGCCACTCGGGCTCGTCGGCGGGCAGGTTGGCGTCCATCTCGCCCATCTCGTCGACCACGCCCTGCTCGAGCGTCCAGCGCACGCGGCCGTTGGCGCGGGATTCTTTCACCTGCGCGTTCGGCAGCAGGCGCGTCAGGTGCTTGAGCGGCAGCGATTCGGGCGCGTCGATGACGATGCGCGTACGCAGCGTCGGCACCGGGCGGCCGACGTATTCACGGAACACCGAGCCGCCGGCGAAGAACGGCTTCTCGTCGCGCACGGTGATCTCTTCCTCGACCACCGCGCCGACGGCCACCGCGGGCAGCGGGCCTTCGAGCGTGTGGTCGTCGTCGTAGACCTGGTTGCCGTTGCGCGTGCCGGCCTCGGTGAGCAGGTTCTGGTCGATCTGGTGCTCGCGGCCATCGGTGGTGATGACGCGCGCACGGATCGTCGGGCGCGCCTGGTGCCAGGGCTGCCAGCGCGCGCTGCTCGCGGCCCAGGTCTCGACGCCATCGGGCGAGTCGACGCGATAGATGAGGCGGCTGGTGCGCGTGACGCGATGCTGCTCGTCGAAGACGAAGCTGCGTTCGTCGAGCAGCACCACGATGTCGGCCGGGCGTTCGCGCGTGACGCCGGAGGCGGCCTGCAGCAGCTCGCGGGCGGGCAGCGTGAAGGCCGGGGAATCCCAGGCGTCGGCGGCGTGGACGGCGCCGAGGGCCAGCAGGCCCATGGCGAAGAAGAGCAGGAATCGGAGAGCGCGCATTTGACAGAAGGATAGCGGGCGGCGCGCGTGGCAAATTTCGACTGGATCACGGCTTTTTGTAGGCTGCCGAAGCGTGGGGCGCAGGTTTCCGGTGATAGGCTCGCGCGCCATGACTGCTGCAAACCCGCACGGCCTCACCCAGCTCCGCGACGCGTTGCGGCAATTCGCCGAAGAGCGCGACTGGGACCAGTTCCACAGCCCCAAGAACCTCGCCTCGGCGCTGGCCGTGGAGGCGGCGGAGTTGCTGGAGCGGTTCCAATGGCTCACCGAAGACCAGAGCCGCCGCCTGCCGCCCGAGGAGCTGGCGCGCGTGCGCGACGAGATGGCCGACGTGCTGAACTACCTCGTGCGGCTCGCCGACAAGCTCGACGTGAACCTGCTCGAAGCCGCGCGGGAGAAGATCCAGAAGAACGCCGTCAAGTACCCCGTGGACAAGGCCCGCGGGACCGCGCGCAAGTACTCGGAGCTTTGAGCGGTGCCGGGGGAGGAAATCGGGAGATCTGAAGGTTGGGAAATGGGGAAATGGGGACATTCCTGATTTGCCCGCTTCGCGGGCAAACGGGGACGCACCTGCCGCAGGTACGTCCCCGTTTGCTAGCAAATCAGGAATGTCCCCATTTCCCCCATTTCCCAACCTTCAGATCTCCCGATTTCCTCCCCCGGCACCGCTACAATGCGCTCCCATGGCCACTAACTACGTCCTCGTCGACTTCGAAAACGTGCAGCCGGACAGCCTGGCTGCGCTGGCCGCCGGCGCGTTCCGCATCAAGGTGTTCGTCGGTGCCGCCCAGGCGCGTGGACGCATTTCCTTCGAGCTTTCGCACTCCATGCAGATGCTCGGCGCCAACGCCGAATACGTGACCATCGCCCGCAGCGGTCGCAACGCGGTCGACATGCACATCGCGTACTTCGCCGGCCGGCTCATCGAGAAGGAGCCGAACGCCGTCATCTACATCGTGTCGCGGGACACCGACTTCGATCCGCTGGTCGAATACCTGCAGGCCGCGGGCGTCGCCTGCAAGCGCGTCAAGACCATCGCCGAGATCGCACGTTCGCTGCCGAAGCCGCGCGCGCCACCGCCCGCCGCCCGCTCTGGCCGCAGCCACACGCCGCCGGCCCGCAAGCCCAACAGCGACAAACTGGCGCCCATCATCAAGCACCTGCACTCCCTCTCGGGCAAGCCGGGCACGCGCCGCAAGCTCGCGCAGACCATCGCCAACTATTTCCGCCAGCACGGCGGCCCGCTCGCCGATGCCGCCATCGAACAGCTCATCGAGGAGCTGATCCGCATGAAATACATCACCCAGAGCGGAACCAAGGTGAGCTACCACCTGTCGCAGTGAGGCGGATCGCAGCGCAGCGGATTCCGCTGCGGCTGGGGGAGTGTCGGACCTTTCCGAAACTGCATCCGCGGCCTCATCGATGCGCCTCGGGGCCGATACAATTCCGGGCCCTAACAACAATCACCAGGGATATGGCCGTGAACAATATTCGCAGTTACCTGTTCGTCGCCGCATTGCTCGTCGCCTCGACCGCGCAGGCGCAATGGTCCGGCAAGGCCGAGCTCGGCGTCATCGTCTCGGACGGCAACACCGAGGCCAAGTCCGCCAACACCAAGCTCGATCTGACGCATGCCGGCGCCGTGTGGACCAACAATTTCTATCTCGCCGCCCTGTACGGCGAGAACGCCGAGTTCGCCACGGCGCAGCGCTACGAGGCGCGCTACAAGGCCGACCGGCAGATCACCGACAAGCTGAGCTGGTTCTTCGCGCTGCGCGGCGAGCAGGACAAGTTCAGCGGCTTCGCCTACCAGGCCACCGCGTCGACCGGCGCCACGCTCAAGCTCATCGACGCGCCCGGCACCAAGCTCGACCTCTCGGTCGGTGCCGGTTATCGGCGGCTGCAGCCCGAGGTGCTCCTCAAGTCCGATGCCGGCGAGGTCCTCGACCGGATCAAGGGCGAGGAGGAGAGCGACGTGGTCGCGACGGTCGCCTCCAACTACGAGCACGATTTCACGGCAAGCACCAAGATCACCAACAAGTTCCTCGCCGAGGCGGGCTCTGACAACACCGCATTGCAGAACGACGTCGCGCTGCAGGTGAGCATGACGGATGTGCTGGCGCTGTCGGTGGGCATCGGCGTGCGCTACAACACCGATCCGCCGCCGCTCTCCGAGAGCACCGACACGTTGTTCACCGTGAACCTGGTGTACAACATCAAATGATCCCGCACTCGGTGAAGTTGTTAGGCAGCGGCGTCGCGATCGGGGCGCTGGCCGCGATCGCAATGGCCCAGACGGGCACCGGCAGCACGGCCAGCGTCACGGTGGCGAGCGGGCCGCACAAGGGCGAGTATGGCTTCTCGCCCACGCAGCCCTGCGTCATCACCGGATTCAGCCAGAAGCCGCCGAGGATTTCGCTGGTGCTGCAGGCGGAGGATTCCTCGCTGTCGATCGACATGCCGAATATCGACGAGAAGCACGCCAACCAGATCCAGATCGTGCTGGTGATCGCGGACAAGCAGCGCGTGAGCGGCAAGGGCGCTTCCAGCGTGACCTACGAGATCGACACTCGGCCCGACGCTTCGCTCGAGCCGTTCCAGCGCGCCGAGCGCGCCAACAAGGGCATGACCGGCAAGGCCACCACCACGCTCATGCAGAAGGGCGACAGCGCACTGCTCAGCTTCACCGGCGAGACCGTGAGCGGCGTGAAGCTCGAGGGCAGCGTCACCTGCAAGAAAATGGGGACAGTCCCGGTTTCCTAGCAAATGGGGACATTCCTCGATTCCTAGCAAAAGGGGACACACCTCAAAGGAGGTCTGTCCCCTTTTGCTAGGAATCGAGGAATGTCCCCATTTGCGCGCGGATCAGCGGCTTGAGGTCCTGCTCCAGCCGCACCGCGAACGCGGCGATCTCCGACTGCGAATCCAGCACCTCCATCGCGAGGATGGCGTAATAGCCGCCCTCGTGATCCACCCACGGCGTGAAGCCGAACGCGCCCGGAGATGACAGTACGCCGCAGTTCACGGCGGGCGGCGGGCACTCCAGCCACGCGCCGAGGCCGTAGTGAAAGTCCAGGCCCATGGCCTCGACCGGCGAATTGCCGATCACGGCGTCCGGATACGGCTCCGTCGCTTGCGCATCGAACAGCGCCGGCGCGATCAAGTTGTTCCCCTGATACACGCCGCGGTTGTACTCGAGCTGCAGCACGCGTGCGTATTCATCCATCGTCGCACGCAGCCCGCCGGCGATCAGCGGATTCTGCGTGCCCACGGCCTGGCGCGGCGCGGTGTAGTAGATCATCTCCGACCCCAACCCCAAGGGCGCCTTCAACTGGCTCGCGAACACGTTCGCCCAGGATTGCCCGGTGACCACTTCCGCCATGCGCGCCGCGACGTGCAGATGCACACTGCCGTAGTCGAAGCGCGTGCCGGGCGCGGCGATGAGGTCCATGCGAGCGATCGCGTCGACGCACTGCGCCAGCGTGATGTCGGCGGCGAGCGTGCAAGGCGCATCGGGCGGCAGCCCCGACGTGAATGACAGCAACTGGCGCAGGGTGATCGCGCCCTGCGGGCCGCTCCAGCCGAGCACCGCGGCGGTGCTGGAGTCGAGCGACAGGAATCCCTGATCGACGAGTCGCAGGATCGTGAGCCCGCTCACGAGCTTCGAAGCCGACGCAATCGCGACGCGCCGATCGGATGCGAATGCGCCGTACATCTTTTCGAATCGCTTGACGCCTTGCGCGTCGTAGATCGCGAGGCCCATGCCGGACAAGCCCTGCGCGGTGAAGGCCGCGGCGGCCGCGCGATCGACGTCGGCGAACGGAGTCACGACCACGGGCGGTGGCGGAGATACCGCCCCGTCCGAGCCGCCATCGCCACCACCACCGCAACCCGCGAGCCCGCCCGCAAGCCCGCTCATGAGAACCCACGTGAGATGTAGGAGACGCATGCAACGAGGAACGCGGGGAAGGCCCGGCGGTTGACCTTAAGAGGTGCCGGGTGAGGAAAGTGGGGATAAGGGCTGCGTGAACCGAACTATGGAAAGTCCGCTCGCCTTATCCCCACTTCCCTCACCCGGCACCTCTTAAGGTCAACCGCCGGACCTTGCCCGCGTTCCTCGTTGCATGCGTCTCCTACATCTCACGTGGGTTCTCATGAGCGGGCT
>DASTRL010000159.1:0-9443 GCA_035761265.1 Steroidobacteraceae bacterium | reverse complement strand
CGCGGTAGTAGTCAGGGCCGATTTCCAGCGCCAGCGCCTCGCGCATGGGGCGCAACGTGTAGTAGCCGCACAGCAGGCAGAAGAATCCGCCCGCGGCCGCGACCAACGCCAGCCACTCCTCCCGGCGCGCCCTGGGAAGTGTCGGCGCTGCCGCGTTCAACGCAGGGATTTCAGCGTTCCGGTGAGATGCGGCTTTTCGCCCTGCGCATCACGCAGCGCGAACCCGGAACCGTTTTCGATGGGCCAGCGCTGCAGCATCAGCCACGCCGGCATGTAGATGGGTAGTTTGAACGTGACGGACAGCTCGCATCCGCCGTCGAACTGCTCGGCCTCGAAATCCGACGCCACGCGGCCCAGCGACCACATGCCGTGCGCGATGGCGCGCGGGAAGCCGAAGGCCCGCGCCGTCAGGTCGCTCATGTGGATCGGATTGACGTCGCCGGAAATGAATCCGTAGCGCCGGCCGAGGCCGGCGGGCGCGCGGAAGCTGCTCGACTTGACCGCCACGGCGTCGGGCGCGCCCTCGGCGCTGCGCGCGGACAGGTTGCTGCGGGTCGCGCCCGGTGGCGGCCGCTTGCGCGCGAGGAACGTGCAGGTCTCATCCCACAGCGGTTCGCCCGCGACGACGTATTCGGAGTGCAGGTCGAACTCCTGGCCGCGTTCGGTTTCGCGGTGACCCTCGATCCATGTGCGGATCTCGGCGGGTTCCTCCGCCGAGAGCGGCTGGCGCATGGCGATGCGGTTGTGCACGTGCACCAGGCCAAAGAGCTTCACCGGGAACGCCTCGGCGCCCAGCATGGCCAGGTGCAGCGGTGTCGCGAGCACGTGTGGATATGCGATGGGCAGCGTGGTCCCGGCCGCGGCACCGCACACTTGCGCGTACGCCGCCAGGTGTCTGCGATCGATCGCCACCTTGGCGAGCCGCGCCTCGATGCGCGGCACCGCGCCGCCGTCGGGCACCAGCGCCGGCTTACGCGCGATCATGATCTTGGGATACATCGACCAGACGGCGGGCGCGCGCGCGAATTCGAGCGAATGCTTGGCCTGCATGGGGTCCCTGACGCTAAGGAGCGAGACGATCGATGACGATGTTCAGCTTGCCGTCCTTGCCGACATGATAGCTAACCTGTCCGAAAGGATCGCCGCGCGAGGCCGTCGGCGTGCCGCCCAGCGCGACCCGCGCCACCACTTCGAGTTGCTGTCCGGCCGTGATGCGACGCGACGCCAGCATGGCGTCGGCGGCGGTGAGCTCCACGTCCACTGGAAAGGTCGCCGCGAGGCGTTTCACCGCGAACGGCGGGCCGGGCTGCCCGGGATCTCGGGCCGCCACGAACAGCGGCGCACCGGCGGGAATCCTGGCCGCCAACTCGGGCGACAGAGACACGTGCACCGCGATGCGCGCGTCGGCTTGCGCAGCCGGCGCCGCGGATTTGCCCAGCGCCGCGTCGATGGCGGCCATGCGCTGCTCCAGGATGTCGCGCACCTGCTGCGGCGGATTCAACTGCAGCATGCGCTCGAAGCGTTCACGGGCCAGCGGCAGCTCCTGTCGCGCGAGGGCCGCGAAGGCGCCGTAGAAGAGCGCCTTGCCATTGTCCGGATCCAGCTCCAGCACCCGCTCGAACAGCTTGCCGGCCGCGCCGCTCAACTGCTCCGAATCCTGCGCCACCAGCGATTCGGCGATGCCGAGGATGGCGTCGACGTTCTTGCCGCCGGCGAGCCGGTCGGCCCGCTGATAGGCGCGCACCGCCAGCGGAAATTGCTCGAGCACGGAATAGGAATGACCGAGCATCAGCCAGCCTTGTAGATCGTCGGGCTGCGAGGCGAGGCGCCTGGCCAGCTTCGCGGTCATCGCGGCCGGCGTGTCGGCGACGGCGGGCGCATCCACCCAGCTGTAATTGCTGAACGCGGCGTACAGCCCCGCGCCGCCCAACAACATGGCGAGCACCACCAGGATCGCGGCGATGGCCGCCACGGGGCGCGCGTCCTCGCGCCGGCGCAGCAGCGGCAGCAGCAGCAGCAGCGCGGCCGCCGCCGCCAGCGTCCCGGCGATCAGTACGAATGCGAGGATCATCGCGGCAGGTCTTCCGAATCCACGACGCTGTCGTCGCGTTCCACCAGGGTCGAGCGCCGCCGCACGATGCGCGCGCCGACCAACACGCCGGCCAACGCGGCCAGCACCGGGAACAGCCAGATCCACAGCGCCGAGCCGCTGACCGGCGGCGTGAACAGGATCACCTTGCCATAGCGCTGCACCATGTACGCGCGGATCTCGTCATCGGTCTTGCCGGCGAGCAGCAGCTCCTTGACGTCGCGCCGCAGATCCGCAGCCAGGCCCACAGGCGAATCCGCGATGCTGTTGTTCATGCATTGCATGCAACGCAGCTCGTGCGTCAGCGCCTCGTAGCGCTGCTGCAATTGCTCGTTGGGCAGCGTCGTGGGATCGACTGCAAGCGCGCGCAGCGAGAACACCAGCGCCAGCACGAGGCCGGTGAGGCACAGGCGCGATCTCATGGCAGGCCTCCCTGGGGCAGGCGTGCGAGGAATTCCCGCTGCCACACCTCGGACGTCATGGCGCCGACGTGGCGGTATTGCACGATGCCAGCCGCATCGATGAAGAAGGTTTCGGGTGCCCCGTACACACCGAAGTCGATGGCGGTGCGGCCTTCGCGATCCGCCGCCACCACGACATAGGGATTGCCGAGCTGCGCCAGCCACTCCATCGCCGCGTCATCCTCATCGCGCCAGTTGAGCCCCACCAGCGGCACGACGTTGCTGCGCGAGATTTCGAGCAGCGTCTGGTGCTCGACGCGGCACTCGGGACACCACGTTCCCCAGACATTCAGCACCCACGGCTTGCCCGCGAGTTCGCGCGAGTTGAACCTGCGCGACGGGTCGCCGACCACGGGCAGGTCGAAGGCCGGCGCGGGCTTGCCGAGCAGCGCCGACACCATGGTGCTCTTGTTGGGCGAATGGCGGATTCCGACGTACAACAGGCCGGCCAGCACCAGGAACACCACCACCGGGACGATGAACCGGTTCAAGTGACCTCGGCTGCAGAGGTGGTGGCGCCCGTGGATTCCGTCGCGGCGCTGCGCGAGCGATAGCGCCGGTCGCTCGCGGCGATCGCGCCGCCGAGCGCCATCAGGAACGCGGCCAGCCAGACGTAGTCGATCAGCGGCCGCACCTGCGCGCGCACGCTCCAGCGGCCGCCGCCCAGGTCCTCGCCGAGCGCCGCGAACAGGTCCATGTTCCAGCGCACGTGGATGCCAGCCTCGGTCATCGCGGAGCGCTGCACCCAGTAGAAGCGCTTCTCCGGGTGCAGCACCGCGATCGGCCGGCCGTCGCGCAGCACGGTGACTTCGGCGCGCGTGCCGTCGTAGTTGGGACCTTCCACGGGCTCGAGCTTGTCGAAGCGATAGGCATAGCGACCCATGGCGACGGTTTCACCCTGCCCGAGCGCCACGTCGCGCTCGATGGTGTACGACTCGACGGCGGAGATCGCGATCACGCACACGCCGAGACCGAGATGCGCGAGCGTCATGCCGACGATGGCGCGCGACAGCGTCAATTTGCGGCGCAGCCGGTCGATCGGATCGAACAGCGAGGAGATGATGAGCCAGCAGCCGAACACGATGCCGACATACGACAGCCACTTGCCCGGACCATAGGCGCCGAGCGACAAGGCCAGGCCGAGCACCACCCCCGCAGCCAGACCGATCCAGATGCGCCGCCGGCTCTCGCCCAGGCGGCCGCGTTTCCACGCGGAGTGAATGCCGACGGCCACCAGCGCCACCAGCGCCAGCGCCACGAACGGGAACGAGCGCGTGAACCAACCCGGGCCCACCGAGATGGACTGCAATCCCAGCGCGTCGTTGATCAGCGGCGCCAGCGTGCCGATGAACACGATCACCGCGCCCAGCACCAGCGCGATGTTGTTGTAAAGCAGGAAGGCTTCGCGCGCGGTGCCGTCGAAGCCCGCCGGAGACTTCAAGAGCGGCGCGCGCCAGCCGTAGAGCGTGAGCGCACCGCCGATCATGACGATGAGGAATCCCAGGATGAACATGCCGCGCGAGGGATCGGCGGCGAACGAATGCACCGACACCAGCACGCCCGAACGCACGAGGAAGGTTCCCAACAAGCTGAGCGAGAACGCCAGGATCGCCAGCAGCAGTGTCCAGCTCTTGAACAGGCCGCGCTTTTCGGTCACCGCCAGCGAGTGGATCAGCGCCGTGCCCACCAGCCACGGCATGAACGAGGCGTTTTCCACCGGATCCCAGAACCAGTAGCCGCCCCAGCCGAGCTCGTAGTACGCCCACCAGCTGCCGAGCGCGATGCCCACCGAGAGGAAACACCACGCCGCCGTGGTCCACGGCCGCGTCCAGCGCGCCCAGGCCTGGTCGAGCTTGCCCTCGAGCATGGCGGCGCAGGCAAAGGCATAGGCCACCGCGAAGCCGACATAGCCCGTGTAAAGCAGCGGCGGATGCATGGCGAGCGCCGGATCCTGCAGCACGGGATTCAGGTCGCGGCCATCGGCCGGCGCCGGCAGGATGCGTTCGAACGGATTCGACGTGTACAGCGTGAACAACAGGAAGCCGAAGCTCACGATGCCGAGCACGCCGAGCACGCGGCTGGCGAAAGTTGCCGGAAGATTTCGGCTGAACACCGCCACCGCCAGCGTCCACAGCGCGAGGATCCAGCCCCACAGCAGCAGCGAGCCCTCGTGCGCGCCCCAGAGCGCGGTCACGCGGTAGAAGGTAGGCAGCGCCGAGTTGGAATTGCTGGCGACGTACAGCACCGAGAAATCGAAGCTCACGAAGGCGTGGATCAGCACGCCGACGGCGGTGCTCACCAGCACGAACTGGCCCGCGACCGCCGGGCGCACCACCGCCATCCAGCGAGGATCGCGCAGGTGCGCGCCGCCGAGGCCGAACACCGCCTGCGCTGCCGCCAGCAGCAGCGCGAGCACCAACGCGAATTGGCCGAGCTCGGGGACCACGTGTCAGGTTCCCCCGCCCACGTTCGGCGGCGGCGGATTGTCCTTGAGCGACTTGGCCACCTCCGGCGCCATGTACTTCTCGTCGTGCTTGGCGAGGATTTCATCCGCGACGAAGGTGCCGTTCTGCATGTGGCCGTGCGCGACCACGCCCTGCCCCTCGCGGAACAGATCCGGCAGGATGCCCGAGTATTTGACCGGCACGGTGTGCTTGAAGTCGGTCACGAGGAAGCGGATGTCGAGTGACCCGGGAGTCTTCTCGACGCTGCCCTTCTCGACCATGCCGCCGAGACGGAACCGCTTGTCGGCCGGCGCCTGGCCCGCGGCGATCTGCGTGGGATCGAAGAAGAACATCACGTTGCTGCGGAACGCCTGCGTGCCGAGCCAGGCCGCAACACCGACACCCGCGAGGATGCCGGCGACCATCCACATGCGCTTGTGTCGGGCCATCATGGATTCATCTCCAGGCGGCGCTTCGCATCGCGCTTGGCGGCCGCGAGCGAGCTGCGCGCCATGACGTAGATGAGCACCACGATGCCGAAGCCGATGCCGAAGGCCGGCCAAACGTAACGGCCGTAGCCGCTCATCGCGAGAAAATCACTCATGCGACCACCTCGCGCACCCAGCTTGCATTGCGTTCGCGCCGCAGCAGCTCGGCGCGCAGCCTGATCAACAGGACGAAGCCGAAATACAGGAAGAATGCCAGGAACATCAGCAGCAGCGGCCACACCATCGACCAATCCATGTCCGCCTCGCCCAGCAGCCGGGTGGCGGGCTGGTGCAACGAATTCCACCAGTTCACCGAGTACTTGATGATCGGGATGTTCACGGCGCCGACGATGGCCAGCACCGCGCTCGCCTTGTCTGCCTTCTGCGGGTCCTCGATACCGGCGCGCAGGCCCATGTAGCCCAGGTACAGGAACAGCAGCACAAGCTCGGAGGTGAGGCGCGGGTCCCATACCCAGTACGCACCCCACATGGGCTTGCCCCACAGCATGCCGGTCGCGAGCGTCGCCACCGTGAACCACGCGCCGATGGGTGCGCAGGCGGCGGCCGCGGCGTGCGCCACCTTCATGCGCCAGATGAGCCCGACGGCGGCGGCCAGCGCCATGGTCGAATACACGGCCAGCGACATGGTGGCCGCCGGCGCATGGATGTAGACGATGCGGAATGCGTCCTTCTGCTGGTAGTCGGGCGGCGCCAGCACCAGGCCGCCGTACAGCGCGTACAGCATCGCCAGCAGCGCGGCCACGCCGAACCACGGCGCCCAGCGCGCCGCGAAGCCGTACACCCACGGCGGCGAACCGAATCGATGGAACCAGGTCCAGGTGGCCATGGCTAACTACACACTACTCCTGTCCCTATTCGAGACCAATCCGCACCGCGGCGGCGGCGGCCAATGGCGCGAGCGTCACACCGAGCACGGCGATCGCGCCCAACAGATACATCGGCGGCGCGATCTCCCCGCCGCTGATCGCGCGCTGCGTGGCGTCCGCCCCGAACACCAGGATGGGCACCGCCAGCGGCAGCGTCAGCAGCGACAGCAGCACGCCGCCACGCCGTGCGCCCAGCGTCAGCCCCGCGCTGATCGCGCCGATCAGGCTGAGCGCGAAGCCGCCGAGCGCCAGCGACGCGACCACGCTCCACATCGCCTCGGCCGGCACGCCCAGACCCACCGCCGCCACTGGCGCGGACAGAGCCAGCGGCAGCCCGGTGAGCAGCCAGTGCGTGCAGGTTTTCGCGAACAACATCCATGTCAGCGACTGGCCTGACAACGCGAACTGCTCGAGCGTTCCGTCGACGGCGTCGTCTCGGAACAGGAATTCGAGCGCCAGCAGGGAGGATAGCAATGCGCCGACCCACAAGACACCGGGCGCGGCGTCTCGCAGGCGCGACAACTCCGGAGTCAATGTCAAAGGGAACAGCGTGGCCACGATCATGAAGAACATGAGTGGCTGCAGAAGTTGCGAAGGTTTCCGGAACGCGAGGCGCAGGTCACGGACCATGACCAGGCGGGCGGCTTCCAGGGCACCGGTTTTCACGCGGGGTCACCGCTCATGAGAGATCGAGGCTCAGCAGCCGTTCCACGGAAAGATCCAGCGCGTGGTGGACCGCCGCGATCACGATGCCGCCGCGCGCCACCTGCTCGTCGATGAGCGCGGCCACCAGCCGCTGCCCGTCCGCGTCGAGATTGGTCGTGGGCTCGTCCAGCAGCCACAGTGACGCGCCGGTCAACAATACGCCCGCCAGAGCGACCCGGCGGCGCTGTCCCGCCGACAGGCTGCGCACCGCGCGATCGGCAAAGGGTCGCGCGCCGGTTCGTTCCAGCGCGGCGACAATCTCCCCGTTCTCGACGGCCCGGCGGATGCCGATCGAATAGCGCAGGTTTTCGCGGCCGGTGAGGTCGCCCTTGAGCGGCGGCTCGTGACCGAGATAGGCGAGCTCGGAATGGAAGTCGTCGCGTTCCTGCCGCGCGGATTTGCCGCGCCAGCTCACCTCGCCCGCTTCCGGATCGAGCAGCCCGGCGATCGCGCGCAACAACGTGGTCTTGCCTGCGCCATTCCTGCCGGTGAGCATCACACACTGTCCTGGCGTGGCCGAGAAGGTTACGCCGCGCAGCACGTGGCGGTCGCCGCGCCACAGGTGCAGCCCTGCCACGTTCAACATGTGAAGCCGCGGGATGGTGCCCCGGGCCGGAATCGAACCGGCATGGCCTTGCGACCGAGGGATTTTAAGTCCCTTGCGTCTACCAGTTCCGCCACCGGGGCCGCCTGAGTTTCCGCGCGAATGTTCGCCATCGTTTGGGCGCGCATTCTAACCTCACGCGCCAGATCGCCGGGGGATGGATGCTGATTAAGGCGCCGCCGGGCGGCCGAGGGCCACCGCACATCGGTCCGCCGGCTCTGGCGGGTGGTGGGCGGTGTGCAGGCAGGCGAACCCGATCGTACCGGCACGCGGGTCGTACTCCATCGCTTTGCCTGTGTAGGGACTGCGCAGCGTGGAAGACCGGACGATTGTCGCCACGTCCAGGTCCGGGCGCTCTTCGATCTGCGCCTGGAGCAGCAGCAGCGTGATGCGGCCATCCTCATCGTGCACGCGCGCAGGAAACAGTTGTCCATCCCAGATCGACCTGCTCAGCGCCAGTTTGCCGCCGAGGTTGTAGAACATGCCGGGTCCCACGCGGAATTCGTGTCGCAGCGGCTCGTATGCCTTGCGGTCGTGGAACTGCCGTGCATCGAGCGATGCGCGCTCTCGCAAGGGTTCGAGCGTGTCCCGGAACTCCTGGTTGAACGTCGCATTCTTCTGCAACAACAACCGGACCATCCAGGACGCGTCCCCGGCGACCGATGGCATGCCGCCCAGCAGGGAGGTGCGCGATTCGGACAGGAACGCCGCACCAATATCGCTCTCCTCGCGCGTGAACGGACGAACGAAGCCACGCAATCGCTCGAGGTCGCCGGCATCGAGCCGACGCTCGCGCATCAGGGTCGACAGGAAATCGTGCGTCCAGCGGATGCTGGCCAGGGCGGACATCTTCGTGCCGAGCAGCTGTCCCTCGCGCAACGCCATGCGCCAGAAGGCCAGCTCCTGCGACGCCTTCTCGAGGAACACGGGCGTTGGATCCGTGCGGAAGCTGATCGCGAGGCGCAGCCTGCCGAGTTCCTGGATGGGCCCGAGCGGAGGCCACGGTGTCATCGGATCGGGCACCGGGGTCTCCACGTAGTGCGCCTGTTGCAGCAGGGTTTCGTATCGCGGGAGAAGCACCGGCAGTGGCGATTGCCCGGGATCGAGCGATTCGGCGAGCGCGATCAATCGATGCGCACAATCCAGGTCGTATCGAGGCAGGCAAATCCGACCGAGCGAGGTCGTCGCCGCCGAGGGCTCCGCTACCTTTTGCGACCTGGTTGCGAGCCCGGCAATTGAAAGCGGCGCGCCGAGGATGGCCCTTTTCTCCTCCTCATCGATGGTCGCCGGTTCACCACGGTCGCGTCGCGCCTGCAGAATGCGGATGATCTCGCTGCCCGCCGCGCGTGGATCGCGGCCTTCCGCGGCCAGAAATCCGAGTGCGAAAGCAAAGGCGTTGTCTTCGAGGGGCGCGGCCTTCGACTCTCGCAGCGCGACGAGCTCGGGCGCCAGCGCTTCGTCGAACCAAGGTCGATTGATCGCGACGAGCAGCAGTGCCAGGGCAAGCAGCCCCAGCAGCACACCGCCGACGATTCGCGGATGGCGTGTCACGCAGGAACAATGGAGGCTAGGGTCGGAATCGAACCGGCATAGACGGCTTTGCAGGCCGCTGCATAACCATTCTGCCACCTAGCCAGCGGCCGTCCTGACGACGCCGGGGAGAATTGGAGCGGGAAACGAGACTCGAACTCGCGACCCCGACCTTGGCAAGGTCGTGCTCTACCAACTGAGCTATTCCCGCACCCTGGAGAGGGCGGAGATTCTA
>DASTRL010000158.1:0-31273 GCA_035761265.1 Steroidobacteraceae bacterium | reverse complement strand
TCCGTGTTGGGACCCGGCCACGCTACACCCGATGGCCGTCGCGAATCGAGCTGGCCGGATCGGTTCGCCCTTGGCGTTTGTGCAAAACCTCATTCCACTGCCACGGGAATCTTTCCGATCCGTGCCTGCCACTCGCGCGGGCCGGTCTTGTGCACCGACTCGCCGGCCGAATCGACGGCCACGGTCACCGGCATGTCCTGCACGGTGAACTCGTAGATGGCTTCCATACCCAGGTCCTCGAAGGCGACCACGCGTGAAGCCTTGATCGCTTTCGAAACCAGGTAAGCCGCGCCCCCGACGGCCATGAGGTAGGCGGCGCGATGCTTGCGGATCGCCTCAATGGCGACCGGGCCGCGCTCGGCCTTCCCGACCATCGCGATCAGACCGGTCTTCTCGAGCATCATCTCGGTGAATTTGTCCATGCGCGTGGCGGTCGTCGGGCCCGCGGGCCCCACGACTTCACCGCGCACCGGATCGACCGGACCCACGTAGTAGATGACGCGATTGCGGAAATCCACGCCCGGCGGCAGGCCCTCGCCCTTCGCGAACAGATCCGCGATGCGCTTGTGCGCCGCGTCGCGGCCCGTGAGCATCCTGCCGTTGAGCAGCAGCGATTCGCCCGGCTTCCAGGTGGCAACCTCCGCCGGCGTGAGCGTGTCCAGGTTCACGCGCCGCGCATCCGCCGCCGGCGCCCAGTCGATCTTCGGCCAATCCGAGAGGCTCGGCGGTTCGAGCTTCGCAGCACCGCTGCCGTCGAGCGTGAAATGCACGTGCCGCGTGGCCGCGCAGTTCGGGATCATCGCCACGGGCTTCGAGGCCGCGTGCGTCGGGTACTCGAAGATCTTGACGTCGAGCACGGTCGACAGTCCGCCCAGGCCCTGCGCGCCGATGCCGAGCGCATTCACTTTCTCGTACAGCTCGATGCGCAGCTCTTCGAGCTTCGATCGCGGCCCGCGCGCCTTGAGCTCGGCCATGTCGATGGGCTCCATGAGCGATTCCTTCGCGAGCAGCATGGCCTTCTCGGCGGAGCCGCCGATGCCGATGCCCAGCATGCCCGGCGGACACCAGCCCGCGCCCATGAGCGGCACGGTCCTGAGCACCCAGTCCACCAGCGAGTCGGAGGGATTCAGCATCATGAACTTCGACTTGTTCTCCGAACCACCACCCTTGGCGGCGACGGTGATCTCCACTTCGTCGCCGGGCACGAGCCGCGTGTGGATCACGGCCGGCGTGTTGTCACGCGTATTGCGGCGCGAGAAGTTAGGGTCGGCGACGATGGACGCGCGCAGCTTGTTGTCGGGATGCAGATAGGCGCGGCGCACGCCCTCGTTGATCATGTCCTCGAAGGACATCTGCGCATCCCAGCGCACGTTCATGCCGACCTTGGCGAACACCATCACGATGCCGGTGTCCTGGCAGATCGGGCGGCGTCCCTCGGCGCACATGCGCGAATTCGTGAGAATCTGCGCGATGGCATCGCGCGCGGCCGGAGATTCCTCCAGTTCGTAGGCCTTGCCGAGCGCGCGAATGTAGTCCGGCGGGTGGAAATACGAGATGTACTGCAGGGCGTCGGCGACGCTCGCGATGAGATCGGGCTGCGTGATGGTATTCATGAAGCTGCACTTAATACGCCGCAACATTTTACCGCGGCGATGTCGCGGCGTTTCGGTTAAGTTTTGACGCATGAGCGCTGGCAAGAGGGTCGTCATCATCGGCGGTGGCTTCGCCGGCCTCTGGGCCGTGCGCCAGCTCGCGAAAGCGCCCGTCGAGATCACCCTGATCGATCGAAGCAACCACCATCTGTTCCAGCCGCTGCTCTACCAGGTGGCGACCGCGGGTCTCGCGGCGCCGTCGATCGCCGCGCCACTGCGCTACATCCTGCGCAAGCAGCAGAATGTCACCGTGCTCATGGGCGAGGTCACGCGCATCGACGCGGCCGCCAGGCACGTGCACGTCGGCGAGCGGGAGGTCGGCTATGACTATCTGCTGGTCGCGAGCGGCGCCACGCATGCCTATTTCGGCCACGACGACTGGGAGCCGTTCGCGCCCGGCCTCAAGAACCTCGACGACGCCTTCCTGATCCGCCGGCGCATCCTCGAAGCCTTCGAACGCGCCGAAGCATCCACTGGCGATGCCGACCGCGACGCCTGCCTGACGTTCGCCGTGATCGGCGCAGGCCCGACGGGCGTGGAACTCGCGGGCACCCTGGCCGAGATCGCCCGCCACACGCTGGCGAATGAATTCCGCCACATCGATTCGCGCCAGGCGCGCGTGTTGCTCATCGAGGCCGGGCCGCGCGTGCTCGCCACCTTCAGCGAAGACCTCTCCGCCAAGGCGCGCGCGCAGCTGGAGCGCCTCGGCGTCGAGGTGTTCACGGGCAAACCGGTGACCGAAATCGGCGACGGGTTCGTGGTGTTCGGCGCAGAGCGCGTGGCCGCGCGCACGGTGTTGTGGGCGGCCGGGGTCGCCGCCTCGCCGCTCGGGCGGCAGCTCGGCGTCGAGGTGGACCGCGCGGGCCGCGTGCCGGTCAACGCCGATCTATCGGTCCCCGGCCATCCCGAGATCTTCGTGGCAGGTGATCTGGCGACCTTGCAACAGGACGGCAAGCCCGTGCCCGGAGTCGCGCCGGCGGCCAAACAGATGGGTGCATGCGCGGCGCGCAACATGCTGGCACGCATGGCCGGGCGCCCGACCGAGCCGTTCCGCTACAAGGACTGGGGCGCGCTCGCGACCATCGGCCGGCATTCGGCCGTCGCCCAACTACCCAGGCTGCGGCTGTCCGGCATCTTCGCCTGGTGGTTCTGGCTGTTGCTGCACATCTATTTCCTCATCGGTTTTCGCAGCCGGCTGATCGTGCTCATCAACTGGGCATGGGCCTATTTCACCTATGCGCGCGCCGCGCGCATCATCCTCAACAACGAACGGGATTCCCATGGCAGCGAAAAAAAAGCCGGCGCCTAAGAAAAAAGTCGCGGGCAAACGCACCACGAAACTCGCCCCCAACGTGGTCAAACGCGGCCTCGCGGCCGCCGAAGTCGCCCTGGGCCTCGAACACCCGGAGATTGCCCCGGTCGTGGAGCTGGTGCGCCAGGCCGGTGGCGCGCCACTCGGCGCGTATCGCGAGCCGCTGGGCGGGCGGCCGCTGCTGCTCGCCTCGCTGCCGTTCAGCGCGGTGCAGCCGACGCCGTTCCAGCGTGATCTGTCCCCGACTCACGCCAAGCGGCTCGCCGCGGCCATCGAAGCCACATCGGCGTTCCTCGATCCGCTGATCGTGGTGCGCGGCGAAGACGGACGATTCTGGACCCCGAACGGCCGGCATCGACTCGCGGCCGCGAAGGTCCTGGGGCTCAAGCAGATCACCGTCCTGATCTCGCCCGACGAGTCCCTTTCGTATCGCATCCTCGCGCTGAACACCGAAAAGGCGCACAACCTCAAGGACAAGTCGCTGGAGGTGGTGCGCATGGCGCGCAGCCTGGCCAAGCGCGAACCCACGCGCACCGAGGCGTCACTCGCCGGGGAGTTCGAGGCCGCCGAGCTGCTCACGCTGGGACTGGTGTACGAGAACAACCTGCGCTTCGGCGGCGGCGCCTACAGCCCGGTGCTCAAGAAGGTGGACAGGCTGACGACGCGGGCGCTGCCCGTGGCGCTGCGCGAGCGCACGGCCTACGCCGCACGCCTGCAGGAGATCGATACCGAGGTGAAGCGCATCGTGAGCGAGCTGCAGGCTCGCGGCATGAAGTCGCCCTATCTGCGCAGCTATGTCGTGGCGCGCATCAACCCCGTTCGCTTCCACAAGGCCAAGCCCGGCGACAAGAAACCCGCCATGCCCATCGCGCAGGCGCTGCTGCGCATGCTGGCCGCCGCCAAGAAGTTCGACCTCTCCAAGGTGAACATGTCGGACCTGGCATTCGTTGCCGCGGGAGCCGAGTCGGCGGAGTGACGCCGACGACATCCAGGGACGCCGCCTTTCGCAGCAGGGGCGCGCCCGAAACAGGGCGTCAGCACTGAAATGGACCTCATGCGCATCCGCGAACCCGCTGACATCACCGCTGCGCTCGCCGCCAGCATCGAGAACGGCGGCCTGCTGCTGGACGAAACGCAGCTGGGCGAGAACTTCTTCGATCTTCGCACCGGCTTCGCCGCAGAGATGCTGCAAAGGTTCACCAGCTACCGCGCGAAACTGGCGGTGGTGGTGCGCGACGCGGGCGCTTACGGCAGCCGTTTCGGCGAACTCATGTACGAACACCGTACGCACGGCTGCGTGCGCTTCTTCGACACGCCGCAGCATGCGCGCCAGTGGCTCACGTACAACCCCGTCACCAGGTGCTGAGCGGCCGCTGTTCCGCTTCAAACCTTTCACCGGCTGTCCGCATCGCGGACACCATCGGACACCATTCACACATTAATCTTTGATTACTCATTGCAACCGTTTTCGCGGGTCGCGCGTCTATATCAACGTTCCGATCGACACGTTTCGGACTCACGACCACGCCGGCAAGCGTAGTCAGTCACGCGTCATCGGCTGAGATTTCCACACCTTACTGGAGGACCAGCCATGACCCGCAATATCTCTTTCCTGCTGCGCCGCGCCTACGAGCGCCTCGTCGCCAGCGTCGCCGCCCTCGCGGTGACCGGCCTGATGCTGGTGAGCGTCAACGCGCACGCCGCGACCGCGCTCAAGCCCAGCGTCAGCATCCTGGTGCCCACGGTCGAGGTGCTCGTGCCCAGCGTCACCATCGAGCTGGTGAACTGAACGATCGAAAGCGGGGCCCTCCCCGCTTTCGCTTCGTCGAACATTTCATCGCTCGCGAATCTCCACTCGGCGAAAAGCATCGCGAGCATTGCAACGGATTCACGGTTCCCCGCGTCCTAGCTACGCAACCGAATCACCCCGCATTGCCAGGAGGACGACATGAACCTTTCACAGAAAATTGCCGCCAGTGGCGCGCTCGCACTCGGCCTGCTGTTCGCCGCCGCGAGTGCCGGCGCAGCGGATCGCACCGCGACCGGCAGCGACATCGCCGTCAAGTTTTCGGGCCAACAGGTCAACAGCTCCGCGGATGCCGAAGCCCTTTACAAGAAATTGCGCGCCGCCGCCCGCTCGGTGTGCGACGCCGATGCGGGAGGCCATCGCACGCTGGAGGTCCGCTCGCGCGTCGACCGCTGCGTGAAGGCCGTGCTTGCCGACGCGGTGAGCAAGATCGACCAGCCGCTCCTGACCTCGGTGCACGAGGCCAAGACCGGCAAATCCAACGGCTGACCCCGCGCGCGCCGGCCTGACGCAACTTCCGTCAACGATACAGAAGCAGGTCGGCGCGCTCTTCCGCCCAGGCGGCCTCGTCCGCGGCGGCCAGCTTGTCGAGATCGGCGGGCGTGGCCGCCGGATCGTCCACCCACTCGCGCAACAATTCGCTGCCGTTGATCAGATCGATGGCGAGCCGCGTGCGTTCGTACTCGTACGGAAAATCCCGCCACAGCGGGTACTCCCCGCGCAGGCGGCGAATGCACTTGAATGCCCCGGCGATCAGTCGCCACGGGCGGAACACGTCGTGCTCGTAGGCGCCGTCCTCGACGTGGATCTGGAACCCCGAACACAGCTTGCCCGAGTGCTTCTGGAACGTAGGCTCGAACCAGCAGGGCCGCAGGCGGCAGCCGCGCAGCCATGCCGGCATGATGCGGTCCATGGTGGTGAGCAGCGAACGCGGATCGAGTCCCGGGGCGCCTAACAACTCCAGCGGCCGCGTCGTGCCGCGCCCTTCGGAGAGCGTCGTGCCCTCGAGCATCACCGTCCCGGCATAGGCGCGGGCCATCGACAGGTTGGCGGCGTTCGGGCTCGGGTTCACCCAGTTGCGCTCGCCCAGCGGCCAGCCGTACCCCGGACCTTGTTGCGGATTCCAGCCGCGCATCGGGATCACGCGGTAGTCGACCGCCAGATGAAAATGACTGATGAACCAGATGCCGAGCTCGCCCAGCGTGAGTCCGTGCCGCATCGGCATCGGGCCGGCGCCGACGAAGCTCTCCCATCCCTCGCGAAGCCTCAGTCCCTCGATGGGTCGGCCCGCGGGATTGGGCCGGTCGAGCACCCACACGGTCTTGCCGTGCCGGGCCGCGGCCTCGAGCACGTACAGGAGCGTGGTGATGAAGGTGTAGATGCGACAGCCCAGATCCTGCAGATCCACGAGCAGCACGTCGAAGTGATCGAGCATTTCCTCGGTGGGCCGGCGCACCTCGCCGTACAGGCTGAACACCGGGATGCCGTGCACCGGATCGCGAAAATCCGGCGACTCGATCATGTTGTCCTGCTTGTCGCCGCGCAGCCCGTGTTGCGGCCCGAAGGCCGCGGTGATCTCCAGCCCGCGGATGGCGCGCAACGCATCCAGCGAATGCACGAAGTCCGCGGTCATGGAGGCAGGATGCGCCAGCAAGGCGACGCGACGCCCCTCGAGCTCGCGCTGCAGCTTGATGTCGGTCAGCAGCCGATCGACCCCGAACTGGATCACTCGACAATCCCCAACGTTGGACTACAGCTCGATGATGAAGCCGCCGGCATGGTGGAAATCGGGTTTCTCCGCGGGATGTTTCAATGCCCAGTATGACAGCTGGCCGGATCGATCCTCGATGACGGCCGTCACGCCGAGTCGCGGTGTCCCTGCCTGCGCGACCTGCAGCCAGCCCAGATCCACCTGCGCGGTGAGCACCAGCGCCCCGTCCTGCAGGTCGAAGGCAAAATTCGGGGTCCTGCCTCCCTTGTGAGGCTGCATGTCCGCCCGATAGCCGCTGAAGTGATAGGCCGCCCAGGCGCCAGAGGGCGAGAAGTTGTACTCGCAGTATTCGCCGCAGGCGGTGCTGCCGACGAATGCCTCGAAGCAGGTGTGACGCCACAACTCATCGGTGTGGACCGGCGGCAGCAGCTCGGGCATGCGCAGCGCGCCCAGCTCGCCGTCGATGCGGTAGTTCAGCAGCAGGGAATTCTCGTGGCGCACGGCGCCGACCACGATGGAATGCACCGGCGACGGCGGCGATGCGGGATGCGGCGTGAGCCGGCGGCGGAAGGATTCAGGGCGGGCGCTCATCGGCGCGCAAGCATACCCGCCTCAGGGCAGCCGTGCTGGCCCGCCCGCATCGTTCAGGGCCCCGAGGAACGCGGCCAGGTCGGCACGCTCCTCGGTAGTTAGTAGGGCGCGCCGCAACCGGGCGTCCGCGGCCGGGTCCGTGGCCAGCCTCTCGTAGTGATCGAGCACCTCGTCCAGGCTGGCGAAACGGCCGTCGTGCATGTAGGGCGCCGTCGCCGCCAGATTGCGCAACGTCGGCACGCGCACGGCCTGGCCGGTGCCGGTGTCCGCAAAGATCGCCCTCGCCAGCGGCTGCGCGCGATCCACCCAGGGCCCCGCGAAGTTGATGCCGCCATGGCAGGCGGAACAGCCGCTGCGCTCCGAGAAGAACAGCCGCATGCCGCGCTTCTGGGCTGCATCGAGCGCATCGTGCTCGCCGCGAAACACATAGCGATCGAAGGCTGATTGACCGCCGATCAGCGTGCGCTCGTAGGCCGCGATGGCGCGGATCGCCTGGCCGAGCGTGGCCGCGCGCTGCTCGCCCGGAAACGCCACCGCGAACGCCTGCACCAGGCTCGCATCGCCTGCGAGCGTGTGCTCGACCGCGGCTTCGCGGCCGGCCAGCCCCAGCTCGCGCGGGTGTTCGTTGAACAGCGGGCCGCGCATCTGCTGCTCGAAGGTGCGAATGCCGGTGTCGTTCCATCCCAGCGAGGCGTTGTACGCCGCGTTGAGCAGCGTCGGTGCATTGAGCGACAGCGTCTCGCCCGTGGCCCCACGGGATTTCGGCAGGCCGTCGGTGAACGCCCGCTCGGGCGCGTGGCAACTGCGGCAGGAATATTCGCCGGTGATGGAAAGACGCACGTCGGCGAACAGCCGCGCGCCCAACGCCACCTTGGCATCGCTCATGGGGTTGTCGTCCGGCACCAGCGGCTGCGGAAACCCGGGCGGTAGATGCCAGACATACGGCGCGCTCGCGGCAGGTGCCGCAAGCGCAGCCGCCGCGCAGATGAGCGCGGCGTAACCGATGCCCGAGTGCGCGGCGCGCGGCATGGCCTCTACCAGGCGGCGGTGACGCCCTCGCGAGCCAGACCGGCGGTCTGGCTGGCAATCGCGCTCCGTTCGCTCACCCATGCGGCGAATGCATCCACCGACGGGGCATCGACGCCCGCGGGGTTGCCGCGATGCTCGCCCACCCAGGCCTGCATGCCGGTGAGCAGCTGCGCGGCCAGCTTGCGATTGCTGCCGAACAGCGTCAGATACGCCTCCTTGGCCTCGCTCAAGCGGTTCAGCCCGAGATACGCATGCCCGCGATATTCGATGGCCTCCGGATAGCCCGGCTTCAGCGCCAGCGCGCGGTCGTAGGCGCCGAGCGCCGCGTCGTAACGGCCGAGCTTGCGATTCGTGTAGCCCACGTAGTTCCACGCCTGGTGCATGGAGGGATTCAGCTCCGTGGCGCGCGTGAATTTCTTGAGCGCGCTCGCGTAGCTGGATTTCGCCCGGTCGAGCGCCTTGTGTTGGCGCTTCGCATCGGTTTGCCGCGCCGCATCAGCCGCCAGCTCGTCGGCCTTCTCCACGATGCGCACGCCGGTGTTGTAGGTGGATAGGGCCTGCTCCTCGGGAGTCGGGGGCGGCGCGGAGCTTGCGCCCATGGGGCGGCTGGGCATTTCGCCGCCGCCCGCGCCGTACGCGCCGCAGGCCGCGGCAAGCAACAAGGTCAAGGCCAAAGGTCTGAAAGTGGATCGCATGATTCCTCCGCTGAAATCCATCGAAATAAACGGCCCATTCCCCCGGTCGCTCACTTGAGTACCCGACGCGGTGAATCGGGTTCCGATGATGCCCGCCGTCCGGATAATCGAGCTTCCCAGGAGAATTCCATGAAGAAATTATTGCTCGGCAGCCTGCTCGCACTGGCCCTCCCGGCGCTCGCCGCCGACCCGGCCATCGAGAAGTCCATCTCCAGCCCGACGCGGACCGCGGAGGATCGCGAACGCGATGCTCGCGACAAGCCGGCCGAGGTGCTGGCGTTCGCCGGCGTCAAACCCGGCATGGTCGTGGCGGACATCTTCTCGGCGGGCGGTTACTACACCGAGCTGCTCTCGGGCGTCGTCGGGCCCACCGGCAAGGTGCTGGCCATCAACAACGTGCCCTATGCGAACTTCGCCAAGGACGACATCAAGAAGCGCTACGGCGACGGGCATTTGAAAAACGTCGACCAGCGCATCGTCGAAGCCAGCCACATGTATATCGAACCCAGGAGCGTCGACCTGGCGATGATCGTCATGGCGTATCACGACACGTACTGGATCGAGGAATCCAACAACTGGCCGCAGATCGACAACGACGGGTTCATCGAGTCGGTCAAGCGCATGCTGAAGCCCGGCGGCAAACTACTCATCGTCGATCACAATGCCGCGGCGGGCACCGGCAAGGAAGTCGCCGGCAAGCTGCACCGGCTCAACGAGGACTGGGCGCGCAAGAGCCTCGAGGCGCACGGCTTCGTGTTCGAGAAGTCCTATGACGGCCTGCGCAACAAGAACGACGACTACGGCAAGATGGTTTACGACCCGGCGGTCAAGGGCAGGACCGACCGGTACGTGCACCTGTATCGCGTGAAGTGATCTCGACGCTGTCGCTGCCGGGATGACTACTTCGCCGGCAGCGTGGCGCGCGCCTCGGCCACCTGCGCGGAGGTGACGGCGGACGCGCCGCCGCCGAACTTCGCGCGGATGAAGGTGAGGATGGCGGCCAGGTCATCGTCGGAAAGCTGCGCGAAGGGCGGCATCACGTTGTCGACCTCGCTTTCCTTGCGACCTGCGCTGTCGAAGCCTCCGGTCAGCACGAACAGCGCCAGTGGCTGCACGTCGCCCTTCACCCAGGTCCCACCGGCGATGGCGGGCTGCATGTTCGGCACACCGCGGCCGTCGGCCTGATGGCAGCTCAGGCAGTGCCGCGCGTACAACTTCTGGCCAGCCATCGCATCGGGTGAGGCCAAAGGCGGCGCGGGCGCATCGGCGTCCGCGCCCATCGCGGCGGCGCCGGACAAGAGTGCCGCGATCGCGGCGAGCCGCATGTCCCGGCGCATCCTCTATTTGCCCTTGTAGGCGATCCGCCAGACGCGGCCCTTCTGTGAGTCGGATACGTACAGCGAGCCATCCGGACCCACGGCCAGGCCCACGGGCCGGTACTTCGCATTGCCCGGGCTGTTGTCGGGCATCTCGCCGGCGAATCCATCGGCGAAGACCTCGTATGCACCGTCGGGCTTGCCGTCCTTCATCGGCTGGAACACCACCTTGTAGCCGGCTTGCGGTTCCGGCGCGCGATTCCAGCTGCCGTGGAACGCGATGAACGCGCCGTCCTTGTACTTGGCCGGAAAGTTCTTGCCTTCATAGAACAGCAGATCGTTGGGCGCCCAATGCGCGGGGAATGCCACGAGCGGATCCTGATACTTGCCCGCTTCGGGCACCTTCTTGCCGTCACCGCCGTACTCCGGCGAGATCACGCGATGGCCGAGCTGCGTATCGAAAAACGTGTACGGCCAGCCGTAATTGCCACCGTCGACGATCTTGTGGAATTCCTCGGCCTGCCGCGTGGCGTTGTCCTGGGCGTTGTAGATCGCGGGGAACAGCGTGTCGATGGAATCGCGGCCGTGGACCACGGCATACAGCGCGTTCTGCGACGGGTTCCATTCGATCGCCACGGCATTGCGCGTCCCCGTGGCGAAGCGCCGCCCGTCGGTCGCCTTCTGGTCGGTCTTGTTGCCGTCGAACACCCAGATGCCGCCGTATTTTTCGAGGATCGGGCACGGATTCATGCCCATCGAGCCTTCCTGCCGGTCTTTTTCCTGGCAGGAGTTCGAAGGCGCGCCGACATTGATGTACAGCGTGCCCTTGGGGTCGAGCGCGAACGTCTTGTCGGCGTGCTGGCGTTCCATCGGGAATCCGGCCACGACCACCTGGCGCGGCCCGCTCGGCGCGAGCTCGCCCTTCTTGAGTGGATAGCGGTACACGCCGACGTTGTCGGAGACATACAGCCAGTTCTTGTAGATGCGCACCTCGGTGCCGCGCACGTCGCCGAATTTCTGAATCTCGTCGGCCTTGCCGTCGCCGTCCTTGTCGCGCATGGCGAGCAGCCCGCCGCGACCGGCGAGGTAGATGTCGCCGTTCTGCGCCACGGCCAGATGCCGCGCCTGACCCTGGCCCTCCTGCACCACCGTGGCCGTGAAACCAGCCGGCAACGTGAGGCCGTCATCTCCGGCGGCCATGGCCGCGCCACCCGCGGCCAGCGCCGCGATGGCGAACTGCAATCTAACTACCTTGGCGAAGCATGTCGCGCGCATGTCCGGAATCCTTCGTTGTTGATGTGCCGCCGTCGTTGCGAAGCCCCCGGGCGGCGCCGACGGGCCCGCGGATAGTGCGGGTGAACCGGCGACCGTGCAATGGAGGGTCGCGCCCCCGTGTTATGAACCGGCCCCTCGCATCAGATACATCCGACGAACCTGCGCGCCGTTTCCGTGGGTCGGTCATAAGTCACGAGGAGCACTCATGTTTGTTGGGCCACACCCCCTAAAGTTCCGCGAGCGCCTGCCGGGGCTCGCCAACATCCCGCGCCGCGTGCACTATGCGGCCCCGCGCCTGACCATGGGTTCCTGAATGCCCCTCCTCGACCCTGTCATCGAACGCGTGCTCGCCGAATTCGAGCGGCGCGCCGAAGAAGAACAGCGCCGCACCGCGGCGCCCGGCTCCCCGGGCAACAACCTCGACGACCTGCTGCTCTCGGTGGGACGCGAAGCCGGCATGTTGCTCTATCTACTGGCGACCGGCGCGCAGTCCAGGCGCATCCTCGAGCTGGGGACCTCCTACGGCTACTCCACCGTGTGGCTGGCGGCGGCCGCACGCGCCAGTGGCGGCAAGGTGGTTTCGCTCGAGCTGCGCGACTTCAAGATCGAGCACGCGCGCCAGGCGCTGACGCGGGCCGGGCTCTCGACCCGCGTGGAATTCCACCAGGGCGACTGCCTGGAGACGCTGAAGACGCTGCCGGGCCCATTCGACTTCGTGCTGCTCGACGTGTGGAAGGATCTCTACCTGCCTTGCCTCGAGCTGGTGCATCCCAAGCTCGCCCCCGGCGGCATCATCGCCGCCGACAACATGCTGCTGCCGGAAGTGGTGCGACCGCAGGCCGAGTTGTATCGAAGGCGCGTGCGCGAGGTGGGCGACATGGACTCGGTGCTGCTCGAGGTCGGCAACGGCGTGGAGATCAGCAGGAAGCGCTAGCCCCGCCGCCGACGCCCAGCGCCGTCAGCGAATATCAGCTCGCGATCAGGCCGCGTCTTCGACTGATTTCGAGCCGGCCGCGCTTTCGAAGGCGAACAGATCGCCGGGCTGGCACTGCAGGACTTCACACAATTTTTCGAGTGTACTGAAACGGATGGCTCGCGCCTTGCCCGTCTTCAACACCGAGAGATTCTGCGGCGTGATGCCGACTCTTTCCGCGAGTTCGTTGAGGCGCATCTTGCGACGCGCCAGCATGACGTCGACGTTCACGACGATGGGCATGGGCGTCAGATTACCAGCTCGGCATCGCGTTGCAGCTCTTCGGCATCCTCACGCACGCCGAGCCCCACAGCCATGATCCACGACAGCAGGATGAGCAGCCCGCCGTTCAAGATTTGCCCGAGCCCGGTGGCGAACTCGGACGGAAACCGGAAGGCGACGCCGGCGTCACCGGTCAGCATGAAGTACGCGGCGTCCGCGAACGGAATCAACCAACAGCCGATACCGCCCGCGATAGCCAGCCAGCCCAGGTTGCGAATGCGGCGCACGTTTGCCTCGCAAAAAATATTGCCGCGCGCCAGATCCGTGAACACCGCCCGGATCAGCAGCAGCGCCGCCATCACCAGCGCGCCCTCGACCAGCAACATCAGCAAGACGTACAGCCTGGCGGACCATGGTTCCAGCGCCGCCGCCGGAAATGTGTACGGGCCCACGGCGACCGGCTGTCCCGCGATTCCGCCCAACGCGATGATGACGAACATGGCCGCGAGGCCCACGCCACCGAAGGCGAGCGGCACGCTCGTGATGTTCCGCGCCACTGCACTCCAGCGCATGATTTTCCGCACCTGATCGGCCGAGACATTCATGGGAATCTCCTCGGTCCGCAGGATGGGCTCATCAATCTCGGTAGTCAAGTTTTTTTTATTGTTTATCGATAATATTTGGTTGAATTTCGACGGCCTTGCGCGATTCCTAGAAGAGCGACCTGGCCACCAGCACCACGAAGAATCCATAGAACAGCACCATCCCGATCAGTCCGAGCCGGCGCCACAGCGGCGGGCGAAGTGCGGTCGGCAGCACGCGCGTGTTCAGGTACAGCAAGTGCAGCGCCGCGATCATGAAGATGACGCCGGCGATGTTGGCGCCGATCTGCAGCAGCATCACGGGCTGCGCCATCCGGAACGCGATGATTCCCCAGATCACCACCACGGCGAGCACCGCGTAGTAGACCGCGCGCGCATCGCCGCCGCGCCAGGCGCGCACGCGCCGGCTGCCGGTCCACAGGATGTCGGTCACCGCGCGCGTCATGCCTTCGACGCAATCGAGCTGGGTCTTGAACAGGATCCACACCCCCAGCGCGGCGACCAGGATTCCCAGCCACGCGCCCGCGGTCGCGCCGATGGTGTTCGCGAGCACGGCGCTGATCGCCAGGCCCTTGATGTCAGTGCCCGGCGCGACGAAAGTCACGTACAGCAGTGCGGGCAGCATCATGCCCAACAAGGCGCCCACGAAGAAGATGCCCCATTGATCGACGCGCACGATGCGCCACCAGCCGCGCCAGCGGCTCAGGTTCGGTGCATCGGGATCAAAGATGAATCCGCTGTGCGCGAGCTGGCTGCGCTCGCCGCCCACCGCGCCCGAGATGTGACCGACGCGCGAACCCATGCCGTAACCCTTGTCGCGCGCCCAGTTCGACAAGGTCAGGTTGAGCACGCCGCCACCGCCCGAGTAGGCGACCAGCGCACCGAGCAGCAGGATGTCGACATTCTCGGGCAGGAAATCGAAGCGTCCCGCGGCCGCATCGAATCCGAGGAAGCCCACCGTCGCCGATGCCCAGGTTTCCAGCGGAACGTAGATGAATCCCAGCACCAGGAATCCGCCCAAAATGCAGATGACCATCAGCCAGTTCAGGATCTCGAGCGTGCGCGCGATGCGCCTGCCGAGCAGCAGCACCACGACGCAGGCGAAAAACGTGGCAACGCCGATCAGGTAGATAGTCCCGGAGTCCGCCGGCGGCGCGGCCAGGCGGCCGAGAAACAGGAAGAAGATCGCGCCCGCCGCGGTGGCCGCCCACGCCGGCCAACCGATCTGCAGGAAATAGAGCACCGCGTAGAACCAGGCCCAGAACGTACGGCCCGGCCGCGTCCGCATGAAACCCGTGACCACCGGCTCGCCCGTGGCCAGCGTGTAGCGCATCAACTCGGTGTTGAACAGCGTCTGGAAGAACACCGCGACCAGCGTCACCCACAGCAGCGACAGGCCGTGTTTCACGAAAGTGGCAGGCCCCAGCAGGAATTCACCGCTGCCGATCGACACCCCGAGCACGATGACCCCCGGGCCGCAGACGCCGATCCATTGCAGGCCGCGGGGATCGGGAGGCACGGGCAGGTCCGCACGGGTCCACGGGGCGAGTTCCGCCGCTCTTGGCGCTGCGTCGTTCATCGTTCTTCGCTCCCTCCCGGCTGGGTCGAGCATGAACCGAATCGCCCTGGCTCGCAAAGCCGGGCCGCGCCGGGTTGGCTAAACTCGCGCGCATGATCAGACACGCATGCACGTTCGTTGCCGCCCTCCTGTTCCTGAACGCCGCTCACGCCGCGCCCAATCTGCAGAATCCGGGCGCACGCGCAGGCCACACGCTCGACGGCAAGTGGCACGTCATCGTCGATCCTTACGAGAACGGCGCGTACAACTACCGGCGCGAGGCCTTCGACGCCGTACCCAACCCCACGAGCGGCTACTTTCTCGATCGCAAACCCGCCAGCCCCGCCGATCTCATCGAATACGACTTCGACGCGAGTCCCACGCTGATGGTCCCCGGGGACTGGAATTCCCAGGACGACAAGTTGTTCTGGTACGAGGGCACGGTCTGGTACCGGACCACTTTCGATTTCGACGCCTCGGCGAACGCGCCACGCCAGTTCCTGCACTTCGGCGCGGCTAACTACCAGGCCGACGTGTACCTGAACGGCGCCAAGCTCGGCCGGCACGTGGGCGGCTTCACGCCGTTCGATTTCGAGGTCACGGGCCGGCTCGAGGCCAGCGGCAACTCGCTGGTCGTGAAGGTCGACAACGCGCGCCACGCCGACGCCGTGCCGACGGTGAACACCGACTGGTGGAACTATGGCGGCATCACGCGCGACGTGACGCTGATCGGCACGCCGGGCACCTTCATCCGTGACTACCACGTCGACCTCGCCAAGGGCGCGGATCGCATCGAGGCCAGGGTGCGGCTCGACGGGCCGAAGCCCTCCGGCCCGGTGACGCTGGAAATCCCGGGGCTGCGCATCAGGGCACGGGCGCAGGTCGACGGCGAGGGCACTGCCACCTTCAGCGTCCCGGCGCGCGGCGTCGAACGCTGGTCGCCCGAGCATCCGCGGCTGTATGAAATACGACTGTCGTTGGCGGATGGCGATGCCATCTTCGATCGGATCGGGTTCCGCCGAATCGAAGTGCGCGGCACCGACATCCTGCTGAACGACGCGCCCGTGTTCCTGCGCGGCATCTCGCTGCACGAGGAGAATCCGCTGCGCGGCGGTCGCGCCTGGTCCGAGGAGGACGCGCGGCTGCTGCTGGGTTGGGCGAAAGAACTGGGCTGCAACTTCGTGCGCCTGGCGCACTACCCGCACAACGAACACATGGCGCGCGTCGCCGACGAGATGGGACTCATGCTGTGGGAGGAGGTGCCCGTCTACTGGACCATCCAGTGGCAGAATCCCGCGACGCTGGCGAATGCCCGACAGCAGCTCACGGACCTGGTGCTGCGCGATCGCAATCGCGCCAGCGTCATCGTCTGGTCGGTGGCCAATGAAACACCCGTGGGCGAAGCGCGCACGGCCTTCCTCAAGTCCCTGGTCGACACCGTGCGCGCGCTCGACGACAGCCGGCTCGTCTCGGCCGCGATGGAGGTGCACGCCGATCCCGCCGACCCGAATCACCGCATCGTCGACGATCCCTTCGGCCAGTACACGGACCTGCTGAGCTTCAACCAGTACATCGGCTGGTACGACGGCCTGCCGGACAAGCTCGCCGGCATCCGCTGGAGCTTCGGCTACCAGAAACCCGTCGTCATCTCGGAGTTCGGCGCGGACGCGCTGCAGGGCAAACATGGTGACGCCTCGACGCGCTTCACCGAGGAATACCAGGAAGACCTGTACCGCAAGACGCTCGCCATGCTCGCGAAAATCCCGCAGTGGCGCGGCACCACGCCGTGGATACTCGCCGACTTCCGCTCGCCGCGGCGGCCGCTGCCCGTGATCCAGGACGGCTGGAACCGCAAGGGGCTGATCGGCGAGAACGGCGTGAAGAAGAAGGCGTTCTTCGTCCTGCAGCAGTTCTATCGTTCGAAGCAGGCGCAGCAGGCCGCCGGCCGTTGAGCTTCGCGTGCCGCTGCAGAACCGCGTCACGCCTTTTGGCGACATCGTCGCCATCGCGCAGCGCGGCCTGTTCATGGGCAATCGCGGCATCATCCACGACCCAGGTACGCGCACGCTGCTGAAGCGGCGCTGGACCAGCAAGGCATGGATCATCTGCGCCTGCGAATTCCGCGGCGTGCGGCGCAAGGTCATGAGCCGCCGCAGCTGGACCGAGTTGTTCTTCCTCGACGAAGCCACGGCGCTCGCCGCCGGGCACCGGCCCTGCTTTTACTGCCGCCGCCAGGCGGCGCTGGCGTTCGCCGCCGCGTGGGCGCGCGCGCACGAGGTGCCGTCGCCGCGTGCCGCAGGAATCGACGCGGTTCTGCACGAGCAACGATTGCAGGGCCGCGGGAAGCGGATTCATCCGCTGCGCGGCGCGCCGACCGATCTGCCCGACGGAACGATGATCGCGCTGTCGGGTGACGCCTACCTGATCGCCCGCGGATGCGCCTTTCGCTGGACCGAGGCAGGCTACGAGGCGCCGCGGCGCCTGGCCTGCGCGGACGGCCTGCTGACACCGCCGTCGACCGTCGCGACGCTGCGCGCCGGATACCATTGCATCCTGCATCCGCAGCTGTCCGACGTCCGCGATCGCCGACCCGCAAGTGATTGTTTGTAGTTAGATCGCGGGTCGGTGTCGCCGCGTGGCGCCGCGCGCTTCGGCCCTTGTCGTCGGCGCGCGACCGCGGCAGCCGCACGGCGCGCAGGCGCGCGCCGCATTCATGAAAATCGCGATGGCATGGTGATTGCACCCTTCTGCCGTGCGGCTGAACGCCGGAGCCACACTTCGGGCGTCGCGGTCGCTCCCTTCCATGACGAGAGGAGCAAACACATGCAAGCACGCAAGACCATGATCGCCGTGGCGATCGCCTCACTGATCCCGCTGGGCGCCGCGGTTGCCGGTGACAACGACCAGTACGGCGGCAAGGACAAGTCCATGCACGGCACCAGCTTCAAGAAGCTCGACAGCAACAAGGACGGACGCATCTCGCAGGCCGAGGCCGCCGTGGATTCGTCCATCATGTTCTCGTCCGCGGACACCAACGGTGACGGCTATCTCGACAAGGACGAGCTGAAGGCCGCCCAGAGGAGTGACAACAGCGGCGCCACGTCGCAGTCGAGCCAGTCGCCGGAGTCGAGCAGCCCGACGACCCAGCCCACGGATCCCAACATGCAGCAGGGCACCGAGCCCTCCGGCAACCCGTCGCCCGACACCGAGACCCCGCGGCAGTAACCACCCGCGTGCAGGTGTCGGCGCCCGCGCGGCCGTCCCGGCCGCGCGGGCTTTCACGTGGTTCAGTTCATGCGCGAGAAACCGCCGGAAGAGCCTCCCGAGCCGCTGCCGTGGCCGCGGCCCGAGCGCGCACCGCGCGCGAAGCCACTGCGCTGACCGCGCGGCGTCCCTTGAGAGTCGCGCCCACCGCCGTGATGACCGGGGCGGCGGCCTTGTTGAGTGCCGCCATGCTTCGGTGTCCCCTCACGCCGCTGGCCATTTCCGTGGTGCGGTTTCCCGTCCGGTTGCCCGCTGCGCCGCGGCTCTCCCGGGCGCTGGCCGCCGCGCTGCCCGTCCCGCGGCCGATCGGCGTAAGGACTCTGCGGACGATCGTCTGGTAGATAGGCATCGTGGCTCGCGGTGCCCGCGTTGCGCGGCTGACCGCCACGGCCTTGACGCTGCCCGCGCCCGCCGTGGCCCTGGCCGCCCTGCTGGCCGCGCGGCCGACGGTGCTCGGGACGCCGGCGCGGATCCTGGTGCGGCTGGTGCTCGCGTGCACCACCTTCGCGTTCCGCGCGCGTCGGGTGGCTGCCTTCCTTGATCTCGAACTTCGGCGTCGGCGCGAACTCGACGCTGCGTCTCAGCAGCTTCTCGATGTCCTTGAGGTACGGCAGCTCGTCGGGCGACACCAGCGAGATCGCCGCGCCCGTCGATCCGGCGCGCGCGGTGCGGCCGATCCTGTGCACGTAGTCCTCGGGCACGTTCGGCAGCTCGTAGTTCACCACGTGCGGCAGCTCCTTGATGTCGAGGCCGCGTGCCGCGACTTCCGTCGCCACCAGCGCGGTGATGCGGTTTTCCTTGAAGTCCTCGAGCGCGCGCACGCGCGCGTTCTGGCTCTTGTTGCCGTGAATCGCCATCGCCGTGATGCCGGCGCGCTCCAGCTGCTGCGTGAGGCGGTTGGCCCCGTGCTTGGTGCGCGTGAAGACCAGCACCTGGTGCCAGTTGCCTTCCTGGATGAGATGCGCGAGCAGGTGGCGCTTGTGCTCCTTCGGAACACGGTAAGCGCTCTGCTCCACCTTGTCGGCCGTGGCATTGCGCGGCGTGACCTGGATGGACACCGGGTCCTTGACGAAGCGGCTGGCGAGGTCGCGGATGTCGTCGGAGTACGTGGCCGAGAACATGAGGTTCTGGCGCTTCGCCGGCAACAGCTTGAGCACGCGCTTGATGTCGTGGATGAAGCCCATGTCCAGCATGCGATCGGCCTCGTCGAGCACGAACACCTGGACTTCGGACAGCGAGACGACCTTCTGCTCGCACAGGTCGAGCAGCCTCCCCGGTGTCGCGACCAGGATGTCGCAGCCCTGGCGCAGCTTGTCGATCTGCGGGCGCTCGGAGACGCCGCCGAAAATCACCTGCGAGCGCAGGTTCACGTACTTGCCGTAGTCCTGCACGCTCTGCTCGACCTGCGCCGCGAGCTCGCGGGTGGGGGTGAGCACCAGCGCGCGCGGATTGCGCGCGCCGCGTTCGCCGAGCTTCTGCAGCAGCGGCAGCGTGAAACCGGCCGTCTTGCCGGTGCCGGTCTGCGCGCCCGCGAGCACGTCGCGGCCGGACAGCACGGCGGGGATGGCCTGTAACTGAATGGGAGTGGGAACCGTATAGCCTTTGTCGGCCACGGCACGGAGCAGCTCGGGCTTGAGCCCGAGGGTATCGAATGACATGAAATCCTACTTTGTAACGAGGGAGACGACTCGCGTTGCCTCGGACCGCTTCGATGAGCGGCCCCGGCTGCGGTCAATAGCGAGGAGGGTTTTGCAATCGTTTGCGTCTTTTCGACGCTTCCGGAAGCCTGCTCGAGGGGGCGATGACCGCTCGACCCTGCATGAGCGGGCGCGACTATACACAGCCGGCAAGCTCCACCGCAAATTCCGGCGCCCGCGGCCCCGGGCGGCCCTGCGCAAATGTGAGGCGGGTCGCGCTTTCGCCGCCGGGCGGCGGGCGCTGCCCGGCCGCGCAGCCGGGGCTCTAACTAGCGGCGCGCGGCGCGCATTTCCAGGCGGCAGCGGCGGACTGCTAGTCTTGCACCCCATGTCCTTTCGCATCCTCATGACCGGCGCCACCGGCTATCTCGGACGCGCCCTGTGCCTGCGGATGCCGGGAGTGCGGGAGATCGTGGCGCTGGTGCGCCCCGGCGCGCGCAGGCGTGTGGTCGACGGCGTGCGCAGCGTCGAGCTCGACGTGTTCGACGTAGCGCAGCTCGCCGCGGCCATGCAGGCCGGGGACACCGTGGTGCACCTCATCGGCACCCCGCACCCCAATCCGCGCAAGGCGGCCGAATTCCAGCGTGTCGACCTGGCCAGCGTGCGCGCCTGCGCAGCGGCGGCCGCGCGCGCCGGCGCGGCGCACTTCATCTATGTGAGCGTGGCGCAGCCCGCGCCCGTGATGCGCGAGTACGTCGAGGCGCGGCGCGCCGGGGAAGCGGCCATCGTCGCGGCGGGACTGACCGCGACCATCCTGCGACCCTGGTACGTGCTCGGGCCCGGCCATCGCTGGCCCTATCTACTGCTGCCGTTGTACGGGATTGCGAAGCTGCTGCCCGGCGCGCGCGCGACGGCGCGACGCCTGGGCCTCGTCACCCTCGCACAGATGACGAGCGCCCTGTTGCGCGCGGCGGAGCATCCGCCGCCGCGCGGCACCCGGCGCATCCTGGAAGTGCCGCAGATCCGTGCCGCATGAAGATACTCGCGCTTTGCGGCAGCCTGCGCCGCGTATCGATGAACGCCGCGCTGCTGCGCGCCACGGCGCGGCTCGCGCCCGCGGGCATGCAGGTGCGGATCTTCGACGGACTCGGTGAGCTGCCGCTGTTCAATCCCGACCTGGAGGCGCGCTTGCCCGCGGCGGTCGGCCGGCTGCACGGCGCCATCCTGGACTGCGAGGCGCTGCTCATCGCGAGTCCCGAGTACGCGCACGGCGTCACCGGGGTCCTCAAGAACGCGCTCGACTGGCTGGTGAGCTTCGAGGGCTTCGTCGGCAAGCCCGTGGTCATCTTCAACGCCTCGCCGCGCTCGGTGCACGCGGATGCGGCGCTGCGCGAGATACTGTCGACGATGTCGGCCAACCTCATCGCCTCCGCCTGCCTGGCGCTGCCGTTGCGCGGCCTGAACCTTTCCGAGGACGCCATGGTCGCCTCGGAGCACGCCGCTGCGATCCGCGCGGCGCTGCTGCGGTTGGCAGACGAGGTGCCCCGACCGTGAAGTGGATCGCAATCGGACTCGCGCTGATCATCGCCGTCGCCATCGGCGCCTGGTGGTACGAGGGCTACGAGGCGCAAGCGGCGTTGCTGAAGCAGCCCATCTACCGCGTGCTCAAGAAGCACGAGCCCGCGTTGTACGGCGACCTGCTCAACGAGTACCGCACCTACAAGCGCGGCGAGGATCGCCCCGAGAATTTCGTGAATCTCGCCAATTCGCAGATCAGCCTGGCCGCGACGCAGCGCCTCGCGCATGCCTCGCAGGATTCGGTGCTGGCCCTGATGCAGGACATGGTGGCCACCGCGAAGAAGCTGCAGGGCAAGCCCGGCGACGCGTGCTTTCGTTACTGGTTTCCGCAGGTCTCGGGGCCGCCCGACATCGCGCAGCTCGTCGATGCGCGATCGCAGGCGCACACGCTCGATCTCATGGCCGAAGTGATCCGCAGCGCCGCGGAGAATCCCGCGCCGTTGCCGGACCCCGAAGCGGTCAAGGGCAATCTCACCGCCGTCGTGAATGCCACGTATGACGAGTTCGGCGCCGACGCGCAGATGCTGTCGCACGCCGAGGATCCGCGCGCGGATCACGCCAAGGTGTGCACCATCACGATTTCGGTGTACGAGCGCATCTTGCGGCTGCCTCCCGCGCAGGCCGGCGACCTGATCCGGGCGATGACGCAAGTGCGATGACGCTCTCGCTCGCCGATCGGATCCTCAAGGTGAACCATGCCGGCGAACACGGGGCGGTCAACATCTATCGCGGCCAGCGCCTGGTCTGTTTCTGGCGCGACGCTGCGCTGAAACGTGAGCTCGACGAATTCCGCGCGCACGAGGAACGACACCGCGCGATCTTCGCCGCCGAGCTGCAACGGCGCGGCGTGCGGCGCTGTCGCAGCTACCGGGCCTGTGGACTCGGCGGCCTCCTGCTCGGGCTCGCCACCGGCGTCTGCGGCCGCGCGTCGATTGCCGCGGTCACTGTCGCCGTCGAGCGCGTGGTCCTGCAACATCTGGAAAAACAGCTTCGCGAACTGGACGGCGTCGACGCGCCCGCCCGGGCCGCGGTGCTGGCCATCATCGAAGACGAGCGCACGCATCACGACCGGGCTGCGCAGGAACCTCGGCAAGGAGTCTTCTGGCCGCGAATCCTGAAGCCGGCCGTGAGCGCGGCCACGGAGTTCGTCATCTGGACGGGGATGAAGCTCTAGCCTTCGCCGCCTGATCGATCAGGAACAGGTCGGTCAGCAGCGCACGCAGGTGGATGGTCGCGTTGAGATTGTCGACCAGCAGCGATCCGATCACCGGGCTGTCGAGCACGATCCCGATGGCGCCCTGCGCCACGTCCGCGTCCTGCTTCACGGCCTCGAGGAAGCGCCGGCTGCTGGCCGTGTGCGTGGCGTTGGCGCGCTGCAGCGCGCCCTCGATGCCGGGCATCAGCCCTTCGAGCGCCGCGTGCATTCGCTCCAGCATCTGCCGAATCTGCGTGCCGGCATCGTCGGTGCGGCCCTGCGCGGCGTACGCCAGCGAGAATTCGTAGCCCGCCTCGATGGCCTCGAGGCGCTCGGTCAATGTCATGGTCGGCTCCCGTTCTCCTGGGGATCGCTCTTGCGCTCGCCGGCCCAGCGGGTCGGGTCATGGAACCGGGCCGCTTCCTCGCGCGTCATCTGGCCGCCCACCATGGCGCGCAGGTAGGCGCGCTTCTCGGGCAGCAGCGCGAAGTAGATGTGCGCCATGGTGAGCGGCAGACACAGCAACGCGGACGCGCCGTGCAGCACGTACACGACACCCCACGTCGCGGCGTCGAGTAGATAGGGATTGCGCTGCCACAGCGGCGTGTCCACCTTGGCGAGCATGATGGCGCCGGTGACCGAGGCCAGCAGCACCGCGAGGCCGAGCACCGCGTGCATGAGCTTCTGCGGCAGCGTGTACTTGGCGGGCCTGCGGCCCGGCACGAATTCGCGCACGTGGCGCGGGTAGATCAGCATGCAGCGCAATCGCTGGAAGAAGCTGGCGCGCACGATGTGGAAGAGCATCGCCACGCACAGCACCACGCCGGTGATCCAGTGCAGCGGCACCCACGAGAACCTGAGGCCGAGGATCGGCAGGAAGGCGCTGGCCAGCAGCATCAGCACCGCGAGCGCGGTGATCCAGTGGAACACCCGGTCGATGGGTTCGTGCCGCGTGATCAGCGAGCCGGGCGTCTTCAACGCTTGCGCAGGGCGCGCCATAGGAGGTGGCCGAGGATGATCGCCACGCCCAGGCCGAAGGCCACCGGCAGCAGGTCCCAGGACATGCCCTCCAGAGTCTCCTGGCCCCAGGCGTTGCGCGTGATGCGGAATATCTCCATGCGTGAGGCCTGTCCCCGTTTGCTAGGAATCGAGGAATGTCCCCATTTCCTCCCTAACTATCGCGCACGGCGCGACGCACCAGGTTTTCCATGAGCGGGATCTTGTAGCCGTTGTACTGGACCGGCGTCGCGCCCTGGCTGGCGATGCGGCCGGCGACGAGGGCGGTCTCGTCGTTCTGCGGCTGGCCGATCACGGCCTGCTCGACGCTCTTGAGACGCCGAGGCACGCATTCCACGGCACCGCAGACGATGCGCGCATCCCGGATCGTACCGCCGTCCACGTGCATGGCCGAGGCCACGTTGACCAGCGCGAAGTCCCAGGTGGCGCGGTCCGTGACCTTCTCGAAGTAGAACTTCGCCCCGGCCCACTTCTTCGGCAGCCGCACCGCGCTCACGATCTCGCCCGGCTTGAGAATGGTCATGTGCCGGATGTCGATCGACGGTCCGATGAAGAATTCTTCGGCCGGCACCACGCGCTCGCCGCCGCTGCCGGCAATCACGATGCTGCCCTCGAGCGCCACCACGGCCGGCGCACAATCCGACGGCGACACGGCGATGCAGCGCGCCGCGCCGAACAAACAATGTTCGCGGTTCTGGCCCTGCGGGGTATCCGCGTAACAGGTGTTGCCGCCCGCCCGATAGCAGTCGACGCCGGAACGGTAATACCAGCAGCGCGCGTCCTGGCAGAGATTGCCGCCCAGCGTGCCGGCATTGCGGATCTGCGGGCTCGCGACGCGCGCCGCGGCGTGCGCCAGCAATGCGTAGCCGGCGAGCACATCCGCATTGGAGGCAATCTCATGCAGCGTGGTCAGTGCGCCGACCTCGAGTCCGTCGGGCGTGTTGCGCACGCCCTTCAGCGCCGCGATACCGCTGAGATCGATGAGTGCGCCCGGCTTCTTGGCGCGATCCTTGAACCAGTCGTAGCTGTCCTGGCCGCCGGCCAGCACCCAGCCGTCGGCGTCCAGGTCCTTGGCCAGTTTCACCGCGCCTTCGAGCGAATCCGGCTGGTAGAGCTCGAACGACGGCATCATGTCACGGGACATCGTTGCGCTCCTTCACTGCGTGTTGATGCTGAGCGGCTTGCGCGGCTGCGGCCGGCCGGCGAGCTGGTTCAGGATCATGTCCGGCAGCACGGGCGTGCGATTGAACACGTGCCCGCCCATGGCATCCGATATCGCGCACAGCAGCGCCGAGGCCGCCGCGCCCATCAGAGGCTCGCCGATTCCTTTTGCGCCGACCGGGTTCGAGGGATCCGCCTTGTCGACCGCGTCGGTCTGCATTTCCAGCGGCAGGTCCAGGTAGCTGGCCGGCTTCTGCTGGTGCAGCCCGACGTTCGCGGGCAGTCCGTTCTGCGGATCGAACACCAGCCGCTCCAGCGTCGCCATGCCGATGCCCTGCACCGCGCCACCCTTGATCTGCGTCTCCAGGCCCTTCGGATGGATCACCGTGCCGCAGTCGGCCACCGACACCAGCTCGACGATGCGATGCATGCCGGTCTCGGTGTCGAGCTCGATCTCGATGAAGCAGGCCGCGAACGCGAACGGCTGGCCGGTGACCGGCAGGTTGTCCTTCGCCACGCCGACCAGGCCCGTGCCCGCCAGCGCCGTCGCCGAGGCCTGCGTCATCGGGTTGATGTCCTTCGGCAGCTCGTGCCCGTCGTACCTGCCTCCGAGCGCGATGGCGCGTGTCGCCGCATCGCCATAGCTCATGGATCTGGCGGGGTTGGTCTTGGCGAACACCCGGACACCGTCGACGTCGTAGTCGTCAGGCTTGCCGCCCAGATCCTTCGCGGCGATCTCCTTGAGCTTGCCCAGCGCGTCCTGCGCCGCCACGTAGTTGGTGCGCGTCATCGTGTACGAGGTGTTGCTGCCGAACTGGCCGATGTTCCAGGGCAGGTTGCGGCGCGAGTCGCCGCGCTCGATGACGCAGTTTTCCCAGTCGACCTTCAGCACCTCGGCCGCGATGCGCGAAGTGCCCGAGTGGGAGAACGTGCCGAGATTGCCGACGCCCGTGTGGATGTGCAGCTTGCCGTCGGGCTTGATGCACACCAGCCCGTCGAAGCCGGTGAATCCGGCCGGATGCACGGCCTGTCCCGCGCCGATGCCGGTGACCTTCGGCCCGTTCTTCCGGCCGCTGCGCTTCTTGCGCTCGTCCCAGTCGAATTTCGCGCGGCCCTTGTCGAGCGCTTCGCGCAGATAGGCGCTGGTCGCCGCCAGGCGCTGCCCCTCGGCGCCGCCCGCCAGCGACCCGTTCACCGGGTTGTTGCGTCTGCGGATCTCGACGCGGTCCACATTGAGCTCGCGCGCGGCGCGATCGACCAGCGGCTCCATGATGCAGGCGAGCTGGTTCTGTCCCGGCCCGCGCTGCGCGGTGCGCGTGGGCGCGTTGCAGAACACCGGCACGCCGCGCCAGCGCATGGCGCGCGGTTGATAAACCAGCGCCAGCGCGTCGCCGAACGCGCGATAGTCCCAGAAGCTGATGTGCGCGCCCGAGTCCTGCACCACGTAGACGTCCGCGGCGAGTAGTTTGCCCTGCGCGTCGAAGCCCACCTTGATGTTGCCCTGGAAGGCGTTGCGCGCCGAGCCCAGGTAATACTCCTCGGCGCGGCTGATGCGCATCATCACCGGCTTGCCGATCTTCTTCGACATGTAGGCCGGGATGGCCATGCTCGGATACGGCCCGCCCTTGGAGCCGAAGCCGCCGCCGCAATACTCGGCGATCAGCACCAGCTCTTCGGGTTTGATGCCGAGCATCTGCGCGAGCGCCGGATGCGAGAACGACTGGCTCTGCAGCGACGCGTGCACGAAGCACTTGCCGTTCTGCCAGTAGGCCATGCAGGTGCGCGGCTCCATGCTGTGATGCGCGAGCGAGGCCGTGACGAACGGCTCGTCGTACACCACCTTGCACTTGCCGAATTCGGCATCGACGTCGCCGAAGTTCCATTCCTCGGCCGGCTTGCCCATGGGCAGTCGTTCGCCCTGCTTGACGCGCGCGAAATCCGCCGCGGCCCACTTGAGCTTGGCCGGCGGCAACCCGGCCAGCGTGCCGATGTTGAAACCGTCGCCGCGCGCATCCTTGCCGCCGGGGAACAGGCTCTCGAGCGGATCGAAGGTGAACGGCAGGGGCTCGTAGTCCACCTTGATCCTTTCGATGGCATCTTCGGCGGCCTGTTCGCTGAGCGCCGCCACGGCGAGGATGGGCTCGCCGACGTACATGGGTTCGTTCGTGAGCGAGGGCGCGAAGCCCGGCGGCCCGGCGGGAATGTCCTGCGCGGTGAGCATGCCGAGCACGCCTTCCATCCTGAGCGCCTCGGCGGCATCGATGTTCTTCACGCGCGCATGCGGCATGGGGCTGGTGAGCAGCCGGCAGAACACCATGCCGTCGGCGCGGAAATCCTCGGCGTATTTGGCGGTGCCCGTGACCTTGGCGACCACGTCGTGCGGGATGAAGTCCTTGCCGATGTGCTTGAAGGAGTTCATGCGGCACCGCCTTCGGCGGCCGCGCGCATCACGCCATTGAGGTAGTTGTCATAGGCGCCGCAGCGGCACAGGTTGCCCGACATGGCCAGTCGCGCCTGCTCGCGCGTGGGCCTGGGGTTGTGCTTGAGCAGCGCGACGGCCGACATGACCTGGCCCGGCGTGCAGAAGCCGCACTGCGGCGCGAGCTCGGCGACGAAGGCCTTCTGCACCGGATGCAGCTCGCCGCTGGCGCCGGCCAGCCCTTCGATGGTGAGCACCTTGCGGGTGCGCACGGTGTGCGTGAGCGTCGAGCAGGAGTTGTACGCGACGTCGTCGATGACCACGGTGCAGGCACCGCACTCACCCCGGTCGCAGCCCAACTTCGTGCCCGTGAGCCCCAGCTTGTAGCGCAGCGTCATGGCCAGCGTTTCGTTCGGCAGCACGTCGACGCGCCGCACCTGGCCGTTCACGTTGAGCGAGATCAGGCGTTCGACGCCGCCGCCGGCGCGGCCCTTGCGGCTGCACCCGCTGAGTCCGCCGTACATGTAGGCGGCGGCGGAAACCGCGGCGCCGGAAGCGATGACGCGCTTGATGAACTCGCGCCGCGAATGCCCGGCTGCGGCCTGGGCTGCGGTTGGCTCACTCATGCCCTTCCCCCCTGCGTTTGCGCTGCGCGCATCAGTATAGCCATGTTAATTATTCGTAAGTCCGCGAACTCGACGGCCCGTGCTACCTTGCGCCGCGCATGCACCTGCTGCTGATCGAGGACGACGCGGAAGCGGCCCGCTTCCTGGCGAAAGGGCTGCGTGAGAGCGGCTACGTCGTGGACATTGCGTCCGATGGACGCGAGGGGCTGTTCCGCGCCACCGAAGGCAGCTACGACCTCATCATCGCCGACCGGCAGCTGCCGCATCTGGACGGGCTGTCCATCGTTTCCATCCTGCGCAAGAGCGGCCGGCGGACGCCGGTGCTGATCCTCTCGGCGCTGGGCTCGGTGGACGATCGCATCGAGGGCCTGCGCGCGGGCGGCGACGACTACCTGACCAAGCCGTTCGCCTTCGGCGAGCTGCTGGCGCGCATCGAGGCCCTGCTCCGGCGCGGCAGCCAGCCCGAAGTCGCCACGCGCATCCGCATCGCCGATCTCGAGCTCGACCTGCTGGGCCGCAAGGTGATCCGCGCCGGCAAGCCGATCGACGTCACGTCCAAGGAATTCCAGCTGCTCGAGTTCCTGGCGCGGCGCGCCGGCCAGGTGGTCACGCGCACCATGCTGCTCGAGGCCGTCTGGGACCTGCACTTTGACCCGCAGACCAACGTCATCGACGTGCACATCAGCCGGCTGCGGGCCGCCATCGACCGCGGGTTCGAACGCCCGCTGTTGCATACCGTGCGCGGCGCAGGCTATGTACTGCGCGATGCCGGCTGAACTCAGCACGCGCGACCGCATCCTGCGCATGTCCTCCGGGCGCCTGGCGCTGTTCTACACGGCGCTGGTGACCGTGCTCACCGGCGCGCTGCTGATCTCGGTCTATCTACTGACGCGCGGCGCGCTGCAGCGGGAGATCGCCGCCGTGATCCGCGCCGAGGTCGAGGACCTGGCGGACGACCTGCGCCTGGGTGGCGTGGAGCGCGTGGCCGCGACGCTGCGCCTGCGCACCGACAGCTGGGGCCGTACCGGCGCGGTGTTCCTGCTGGCGGACCAGGCCTTCCAGCCGGTGGCGGGCAACCTGTCCGAATGGCCGCGCGACATCCTGCCCAGGCCCGGCACCATGGTGCGCTTCGACATCGTCGCGCGCGAGCGCGGAGCCGCGGTGCTGCACCCCGTGCAGGCGCGCATCGAGCAACTCGAGAACGGCTACTGGCTGCTGGTGGGCGCCGACACCAGCGAACGGCAGAACGTGCTGCGCCGCTTCGGCCTCGCGACGCTCTGGGGCACGCTGCTCACGGCCGTGTGCGTGTGGACGCTGGGCGCGGCGTACGCACGCCGCACGGCGCGCCGCGTGCGCGAATACGCCACCACCTGCGAGACGATCATGCACGGGGATCTGACGCAGCGACTGCGCGTGGACGGCTCGCGCGACGAGTTCGACGCGCTCGCCATGGCGGTGAACGCCATGCTCGCGCGCATCGAGCAGCAGACCACGACGCTGCGCACCGCCTTCGACAGCATCGCGCACGACCTGCGCACGCCGCTGTACCGGCTGCGGGTGCGACTGGAGGAGGCGCAGTTGCGCGCGCCGGCGGACGACGGCGCCGATCGCGCCACGCAGGAACTGGTCGGGCCCGCGCTCGAGGAGCTCGACCGCGTGCAGCGCACGCTCGCGACGCTGCTGGAGATCGCACGTGCCGAGGCGCAGGGGCTCACCACGCACGGCGATGAAGTCGATCTCACCGCGCTGGTCACCAACATGGTCGAGCTGTATGCGCCCGGCATGCGCGCGGCCGGGCTCGAGGTGGCGCTGGAGGCGGAGGGGCCGGCACCGCTCGTCGGCAATCGGCAGCTGCTGGCGCAGCTCGTCACCAACCTGCTGGAGAATGCGTTGAAGTACGTGCCGGCCGGCGGTCATGTGTGGGTGCGCGTGGCGCGCACGCCCGGCGGCACGTCATTGACGGTGTCGGATGACGGGCCCGGCATCCCGGCCGCGGATCGCGAGGCGGCGCTGCGGCCGTTCGTGCGGGTGGGCGACGCGGCATCGAAAGCCGGCGGAAGCGGGCTGGGATTGTCACTGGCCGCGGCCGTGGCGCGGCTGCATGGCGCGCAGCTCACGCTGGGCGACAACTCGCCCGGCCTGATCGTGCGCTGCGATTTTCCGATCAAAAGGGGGACAGTCCCGGTTTCCTAGAAAATGGGGACATTCTTCATTTCCTGGCAAAAGGGGACGCACCTCGAAGAGGTACCTCCCCTTTTGCCCGCTTCGCGGGGAAATGAAGAATGTCCCCATTTTCTAGGAAACCGGGACTGTCCCCCTTTCGCTGCCGCCCGGCGCGACTGCCGGGTGGCGTCGCACAGGTCTCTTGAGTCGCCACCCTGGATGGGGCATTCGGCGCATCGCGCCGGGCGCAGCTGGACAAAACGTCTGTGGTCGAATCCTGGCTCAGTTGGCCTTCTTGCCTTCCTTGCATTCCTTGACGAACTTTTCCTTCTCGTCACCCATCAGCTTCTTCTCCTTGGCCTGCTTCTCGCAGTGCGCGGCGGAGTTGTGCTTCTGGGCGGAGGCGGCCGGGGTGGCGCTCGACGCCGGCGTGGCCGTGGGCGTGGTCGCCGCAAAGGCGGCGCCCGTGCTCAACACCGCAGCCAGGGCGAGGCTTGGGATCAATTTCATGGGGGTATCCGAAGTGCGCTGCCGATTGCAGCGGCAGGCATTCTCGGAGGCGGCCGGTGAGCCGCCGATGGACTACACGTTAAGAAAGCGTCATTTCGCTGCGAGTCGAGTCCCCCGGGGGGGATGGCGTTGAAATCGGCGCCAACGGAGGTTCCATGTCGGTCGTGCTCTACCACGGCGGCGCTGCCGCCAATTCACTGAAGGCCCTGTTGCCGCTGTTCGAGAAGCACGTCGACTTCAAGAGCCACCTCATGTCACTGGTGAATTTCGAGCAGCACGAACCCTGGTTCGTGAAGATCAATCCGCTCGGCCAGGTGCCCGTGCTGGTGCACGACGAGCGCGTGCTCAACGAATCGACGCTCATCAACGAATACGTCGACGACACGTTTCCGGGACTGCCGCTCAAGCCTTCCGATGCCTACGGCCGTCACCAGATGCGCCTCTGGACCAAGTTCGTCGACGAGTACTTCTGCCCCGCGTTGTCGTTCCTGGGCTGGCACGCGATGATCAAGAACGCGGTGGCGCACCTCTCGGAAGCCGAGTTCGAGGCCAAGGTCGCGCGCATCCCGCTCAAGGAGCAGCAGGACAAGTGGCGCGAGTCTGCCAAACAGGTGTGGACAGCGGAGCAGCTCGCCGACTGGCGCCGCAAGGTCAGGGTGTCCATCGAGCGCATCGAGAAGGGCATGATCGGCCCGTGGATGATGGGCGAGCAGTTCACGCTGGCGGACGTGTCGGTGTTCTCGATGCTGATCGGCATGCCGGTGCGCTACGCCGATATCGTCAATGACAAGGACTCGCCGAGGATCATGGACTGGTACGCGCGCATGAACGAGCGCGAGTCGGTGAAGAAGGCGCTCGCGATCGGTCATCCCGGCGCGAAATTCCGCGACCCGCAGGCGAAGACAGGCTAGGTCAAAGAGGTGCCGGGTGAGGAAAGTGGGGATTACCTGCATTGCACGC
>DASTRL010000157.1:0-19554 GCA_035761265.1 Steroidobacteraceae bacterium | reverse complement strand
AAAAAGAACGCGGTTTTGTATTACTCGGACAAATGCTAGCTTCCCGGAACGAGCCAATACAATGTCCGCGGTGTCATCCCTCGATGATCAGACTGATATCGATGGCATGACGCCGGACTCGCAAGCCAGACGTCCGAGTTTTGTTCCTTTGTGCGTCCGACGTGCGGGCGCGGCCGGACGGCGCGGCGCGTGCTCGAGTCCGGCGACAAACAACCTTGTAGTCGCCCGGCAGTGCGCGGACAATTTCCCGGGGAGTCAAATGGCCGCGAAGAAGAACAGCAAGCCGAGCGCCTCGCACGGCGCGCATCCATCCCGCAAGGCATTGCGGCTGCACGGCTCGATCGCGCGCGACATCGGGCTGATGATCGTGTCCGGCCGATGCCGGCCGGGCCACGTGCTCGACGGCGAGGTCGAGGCGAGCGAGCAGCGCCGCGTGTCGCGCACGGCCTATCGCGAGGCGGTGCGCATCCTCGCGGCCAAGGGCCTGGTGCACAGCCGGCCGCGCGTCGGTACGCGCGTGAGCGCGGTGGAGCAGTGGCACCTGCTCGATCCGGACGTGCTTTCCTGGGTTTTTTCCGGCGAACCGGCGCCGGAGGTGCTGCACGGGCTGTTCGAGCTCAGGACCATCGTGGAGCCGGCGGCCGCGGCGCTCGCCGCCGTGCGCCGCTCGCAGCAGCACCTGGAGACGATGCGCCGCGCGCTCGATGCCATGACGCATCACACCCTGCACGTGGAAGCTGGGCGGATCGCCGACCAGGAATTCCATGCCGCGTTGCTGTCCGCCACGGCCAACCCGTTCATCGTGTCGCTGACCAACGGAGTGACGGCGGCGGTGAACGCGCTCACCGAATTCAAGCAACGCATCGCGCCGCTGAAGCGCGACCCGGTGCCGGATCACTGGCGCGTCTACGACGCCATCGCCGCGAAGGATGCGGAAGGCGCGCGCGCCGCCATGGGCGAGCTGATCCGGCTCGCCATCATGGACACACCGATCAAGCAGAGACTCAAGCCGCCTGCCGCGACCCGCGCGCCGCGCGTCGCGCACGTGCGATAGCGCGGATCGTCGCGAGCGTCTTGCGAGCCCCGGGGTCGCGCCGCTAGCATCGGAATTGTCTGAGTTTATGATTCGAGCAGGGAGATCTCATGGCGAGACGTGACCGGAAACGGCTGATTTCACTGGGCGTGTGCGCACTGTTCGGCATGGTGGCCGGCGCGACGATGGCGCAGTCGAAAGCGGCGGCAGAACCCGCGCAGGTCAGCGTGACCATTCGCGCCGATCAGCCCGGGCCCGTCATCAATCCGAACATCTACGGCCAATTCGCCGAGCATCTCGGCGCCGGCATCTATGGCGGCATCTGGGTCGGCGAGAAATCCGCCATCCCCAACACCCATGGCTACCGCAACGATGTCATCGCGGCGCTCAAGGCGTTGCACGTTCCCGTGGTTCGCTGGCCCGGCGGATGCTTCGCGGACGAATATCACTGGCGCGACGGCATCGGGGAGCGTGCAAAACGCCCGGTCAAGGTGAACACGCACTGGGGCGGCGTACCCGAGACCAACGAGTTCGGCACGCACGAGTTCATGACCTTCGCCGAGATGATCGGCACCAAGGTGTACATCAGCGGCAACGTCGGCTCGGGCAGCCCGCAGGAAATGGCGGACTGGATGGAGTACATGACGTCCAACACCGTCTCGACGCTCGCCAACGAGCGGCGCAAGAACGGCCGCGACCAGCCGTGGGAAGTGCACTACTTCGGCATCGGCAACGAGACCTGGGGCTGCGGCGGCAACATGACGCCGGAGTACTACGCCAACCTGTTCCGCCAGTTCGCCACCTACGTAAAGGCGCCGCGCGGCCATCGGCCCAAGATCGTGGCCAGCGGCGGACACGACGAAGGCACGAAGTGGGTCGAGGTGCTGACCACGAACGTGCAGCGTGACATGGATGCCATCTCGCACCACTACTACACCACCCCGAGCGGCGTGTGGTCGAAGAAGGGCAATTCGCTCGGCTTCACCGAGAACGAATGGATCGCGACGCTCAGGCGCACGATGCTGATCGACGAGTACATCTCGAAGAACGAAGCCATCCTCGAGAAGAACGATCCGCAGAACAAGGTCGCGTTCTACGTCGACGAGTGGGGCACCTGGTACGACCCGGAGCCGGGCCGCGAGCCGGGATTCCTCTGGCAGCAGAACAGCCTGCGCGACGCGCTGGTCGCGGCCATCAACTTCAACATCTTCCACGCGCATGCGAAGCGCGTGCAGATGGCCAACATCGCGCAGATGGTCAACGTGCTGCAGGCCATGATCCTCACCGACGGACCGAAGATGGCGTTGACGCCCACCTACCACGCCTTCCAGATGTACGTGCCGTTCCAGGGTGCGACCTACCTGCCCACCGAGGTCCATGCTCCTGCCTACACGCTGGGAGCGGACAGCGTGCCGGCGGTGACGGTCACGGCGGCGCGCGACACGGCCGGCAAGTTGCACCTGGGCCTGGTGAATCTCGATCCCAAGCGTGAAGCCATGGTGACGGCCGAGGTCTCGGGGGAGCAGGTCAAGTCCGCCACCGGCCGCGTGCTCACCGCCGGGGCCATGGATGCGCACAACACCACCGATGCTCCGGAGGTGGTGAAGCCCGCGCCATTCAGCGGCAAGCGCGCCGGGCAAAAGCTGGTCCTGCGCCTGCCGCCGAAGTCGGTAACCGTGGTCGAGCTGCAATAGCGGTCGCATCCGCGGCGCGATGATTCGCGCAGTACCATTGCCGCATGCATCGGGCAATGGTGCTGCGCGCAACGGGATTGATGCTCTTCGCCGGCTTGGGCGCGATGGCGCGCGCCCAGGCGATCGATGGCGAACCCCTCGAAGAAGTAGTGGTGACCGGAGAATTTCCGGGGCCCGGGATGTGGAAAGTCACGCGGCCGGGCGCAGCGACGGATCCGGCGTCGACGCACGTATTGTGGATCGTCGGCGACCCGCCGCCATTGCCGAGGCGCATGAAATGGAAGTCGCGCGATGTCGAGGCCGTGGCGCAAAGCGCCCAGGCCTTCCTGCTCGATGCCTCGGTGCGCATCGAGCCGGACGAAAAGATCGGCGTGTTCCGCGGGCTTTCGCTGCTGCCCGCCGCGTTGCAGGCTCGAAAGAATCCGGACGGCGCCCTGCTGCGCGAGCGGGTGCCGCCGGACCTGTATGCGCGCTGGCTCGTGCAGAAGCAGCGCTTCCTCGGCCGCGCGCGCGGCCTCGAAGAGTGGCGGCCGATCTTTGCCGCCGGCAAGCTGCGCAAGGAGGCATTCGACGACCTCGACCTGCGCGAGGGCGGCATCGTCTGGGACGTGGTTGGCAGGATCGCCAGGCGCCGCAAGATCGCGCCCATCACTCCGAGTCTGGAGTTCACCTTCCACACGCGCGACCTGAAGGCGAAGATAAAGGAGTTCTCCCGCGAGTCGCTGGCCGACACCGAGTGCTTCGCGGTGACGCTGGATCTGACCGAGGCGCTGTCGGACGGTGCCACGCAGGCCAGGCGGGCGCATGCCTGGGCGACCGCCGATCTCGCGACCCTGGAAAGCCTGCCGCCGCTGCCGAATCCCTATGTGCCCTGCGCGATGGCGGTGCTCGGTTCGCAGGTCGCCCGGGAGCTCATCCCCGCCGACATCCGCGAGAAGCTCTACGCGTCGTGGATGGACGCGGCGCAACGGGCACTCACGGCGCACGAGACCACGCTCGCCATCGTGCCGCTCGCCAAGCTCACGCGCGAGGGCGGCTATCTATCGCGGCTGCGCGCGCAGGGCTACGAAATCAAGGCGCCGGAATGATCGGCGCACACCGCGTGCGCGCCGCCCGTCAATTCTCCGACTTGATGCGCGATTGCTCCTCGCGCTTCTCGGCGCGTGCGACGTTGATCGCTTCGTGCGTGTAGCGCGCGCCGTTCTCGAAGCCGAGGCGGAAATCGGCGATGTTGCTGATACGGCTGGTAGCCAGCAGCCCGACCGTGTTGCCTTTCTTGGCGTCGGTCAACACGTCGTCGGGTCTGTCCGGCGCGGTCTCATAGCTGACGATCCGCCCGATCAGCAGGCCGCTCTGCGAATCCCGCAATTCGACCTCGATGCGCATCGAGCCGGCATTGCGGACGTAAGTCTTCTCCTGCAGCGACGAGCCCGCCTTCGGTGCGATCACGTTCGTCTCGAAGAGCTGGCCGCTGACGCGCAATACGTCGGGCGCGGGCTTGTCGACGAGCTTGAATCTGCCGCGAGTCACCAGCTCGCGCTTCAATTCCTTGCGAAAAGCGCTGGCGAGATCCTCGCGCAAAATCTCGATGTCCCGGCGGCTCATCTCGCGGTGTTCGCGCTCCCAGCCCTTCTTGAATTCGATCCTGATGGGGTCGAGCACCACGCCACGATATTGGTCGAAGGTCGCCGTCGGCAGCCGGTACACACCCGCCTTGCGCGAGGATGGGACGCGCATCAATCCCTCGTCGGTGACTTCCGGTGAGTCTTGTGCCTGGGTCCGTGCCTGCATTGCCGCACCGAACATCAGGCATGCCAGGAGCAGGATTCGAAGTGTCATGAGTACTCCGCGCAGCTTCATACAGTGTAGTCGCGTGGTCCTACCTGTGGACAATCGGAAAACCGCACGGTTCGGCGCAACTCCCCCTTTGGTGGGATAGAATCGCGCGACCTGGCCGGCGCAAACTTCAACTCCCCGTCGGCAAAAAAAACAACATGACTTCACGTGTACAGCTGATGATTGCGGCTGTCGCCGCGTTGCTCGTGGCGGCCTGCGGCAAGCAGCAGGGAATGCCCGAGATGCCACCTCCCGAGGTCGGCGTCATCGTGGTGCACGCCAAGCCCGTGGCCATCACGCGCGAGGCTTCCGCGCGCCTGGCGCCCACGCGTGCCTCGGACGTTCGTGCCCGCGTGCCCGGGGTGTTGCAGAAGCGCCTGTATAAAGAAGGCAGCATGGTCAAGGAAGGCCAGCTGCTCATGCAGATCGACCCGGCCCCGTATCGCGCCGCGCTGAACGTCGCCACGGCGAACCTGGCGCAGGCCGAGGCGGCCGCCACCAACGCCAAGGTCACGGCCGATCGCAACCGGGAGCTCGCGAAGCAGGCGCTGGTGTCCAGGCGCGAGCTCGACGATGCCGAGGCGCTGGAGCGCTCCACCGCCGCGCAGGTGGCCGCCGCGCGCGCGCAGGTCGAGGCGGCGCGCATCAACCTGGGGTACGCCAACGTCACCGCACCCATTTCCGGACGCGCCAGCCAGTTGCGCGTGCTCGAGGGGGCGCTGGTCGGGCAGGGCGAGGCCACGCTGCTAACTACCATCGAGCAGGTGGATCCGATCTACGTGTACTTCGACCAGCCGGCCTCGGAATTCGAGCGGCTGCGTCGCGCGCAGGCCGAGGGCCAGGTGACCATCGCTCATGGGGACAAGGCCGAGGTGCGCGTGATTCGCCAGGACGGCAGCGAATACCCGCACGTCGGCACGCTCGACTTCTCGGACTTCAGCGTCAACCCGACCACCGGCGCGGTGGCGTTTCGCGGCGTCGTCCCGAACCCGGACCACCTGCTCCTGCCCGGCATGTACGTCACCGTGCAGCTCACGGCCGGCATGCTCAACCGCGGCTTCGAAGTGCCGCAGCTCGCCGTGCAGCGCGATCAGCAGGGGGCTTACGTGCTCGCGGCCGGCGCCGACGGCATGGTCGCGGCGAAGCGCGTCGACGTGGTCAGCACCGCCGGCGTGAACTGGGTCATCGGCAGCGGCCTCGAGGACGGCGACCAGGTCATCGTCTCCGGACTGCAGCTGGCGCGACCGGGCATCAAGGTCGCGCCGAAGCCGGCGGGCGAGGCGCCGCAGGAACCCGGCCAGGGTGGCGCCGCGCCCGGGGCGGCACCGGCAGCCGCCTCGGGTAGTTAGGCATGCTGCCGCATTATTTCATCGACCGGCCGGTGCTGGCCTGGGTCATCGCCATCCTCATCATGCTCGGCGGCGGCCTGGCGATCACGCGCCTGCCGGCCGCGGCATATCCGGACATCGCGCCGCCGCAGGTGTCCATCAGCGCCGTCTACCCCGGCGCGAATGCCGATACGCTCGAGCGCACGGTCACGCAGATCATCGAGCAGCAGCTCACCGGCCTCGACCGGCTGATGTATTTCACGTCGTCGTCCAATTCCAACGGCACCGCCAGCATCACGCTGGTGTTCGAGAACGGCACGAACCCGGATTTCGCGGTGCTGCAGACGCAGAATCGCGTGAAGCTCGCCGAGGCGCGCCTGCCATCGGAAGTGGTGGTGCAGGGCCTCGCAGTCTCCAAGGTCAACCAGGGATTCATCCTCGCGCTCGGCGTGCGCGCGCCCAAGGGTGGCGTGTCATCCGATGAACTCAACAACATCGTCTCCTCGCGCGTGCTGGATCCGATCCAGCGCATCCCGGGAGTGAGCTCGGCGAACCAGTTCGGTTCCTCGTACTCGATGCGCATCTGGCTGAATCCCGACAAGCTGCGCGCCTTCCGCATGACCGCCGCCGAAGTGCTGCAGGCGGTGCGCAGCCAGAACGTGCAATTCGCCACCGGTTCCATCGGCGCGGCGCCGGCCACCAGCGAGCAGCAGATCACCGCGCCGGTGAGCGCGGAAGGTCGCTTCAGCTCGGTCGCCGAATTCGAGGACATCATCCTGCGCACCGAGCCGAACGGCACCAGCGTGCGGCTCAAGGACGTGGCGCGCGTCGAGCTGGGACTTCAGGACTACGCCTTCGACGTGCGCCTCGACGACCAGCCGGTGAGCGGCTTCGGCGTGTTGCTGCTGCCCGGCGCCAACGCGCTCGACGTGGCCGACGCCGTCAAGGCGCGCATGAACGAGCTGCAAAAGGGTTTCCCGCCGGGTGTCGAGTGGTTCGTGGCCTTCGATGCGACCACGTTCATCACCCACGCCATCCACGAGGTCATCTTCACGCTGGTCGCCGCCGTGGTGCTGGTGTTCATCGTGATGCTGGTGTTCCTGCAGAGCTTCCGCGCCACGTTGATCCCGACGCTGGTGGTGCCGGTGGCGCTGATGGGCGCGTTCATCGGCATGGAGATCTTCGGCTTCTCGATCAACCAGCTGTCGTTGTTCGGCATGGTGCTGGCCATCGGCATCGTGGTGGACGACGCCATCGTGGTCATCGAGTCGGTCGAGCGCCTGATGCGCGAGGAGCATCTGTCACCGCGCGACGCCACGCGCAAGGCCATGGACCAGATCACCAGCCCGATCATCGCGATCTCCATCGTGCTGGCGGCGGTGTTCATCCCGAGCGCCATGCAGTCGGGATCGGTGGGTGTGATCTACCGGCAGTTCGCGATGACCATCGCGGTGTCGATGATCTTCTCGGCATTCCTGGCGCTGTCGCTGACGCCGGCGCTGTGCGCCACGCTGCTGCGTCCCGAGCATCTGAAGGAAAACCGCTTCTTCAAGCTGTTCAACCGCGCCTTCGAGTGGTCGCAGAGCCACTACCTCACGACGGTGCGATTCGGGCTGCGCCACAAGACCTGGTGGCTGGCCGGCTTCGTCGTCCTGGCCGCGCTCGGCCTGTTCGTATTCTTCAAGGTGCCCGGAAGCTTCGTGCCGGAGGAGGACCAGGGCTACGCGCTCGGCATCGTGCAATTGCCGCCGGGCTCGACCATCAAGCGCACGCGCGAGGTCATGCGGCGCGTGGGGTACAAGCTGCGCCAGTCGCCCTCGGTCGATTCGGTGTTCGAGGTCGCGGGCTTCAGCTTCTCCGGCAGCGACGAGAGTGCCGGCATCTTCTTCATCCGCCTGAAGGATCTCGAGCATCGCCAGGAGACCGTCACCGACTTCATCGGCTGGGCTTTCGGCAACATCTCGGGGCAGGAGCGCGATGGGTTCGTCTTCTTCGTGAACATGCCCGTGATCCAGGGCCTGTCCGATTTCGGCGGCTTCGAGTTGTGGCTCGAGGACCGCGCCGGCAAGGGCACCGACGCGCTGATCGCCGCGCAGAACGAGCTCGTGGGCAAGGCGTCGCAGAGCCAGGTGGTGCAGGGCGTGCGCTACAACGGTATCGCGCCCGCGCCACGCCTGGAACTGAAACTCGACCGCGCGCAGGCGCAGTCCATGGGGCTCGCCATCGACGACGTCTACAACGCCATCCAGATCATGCTGGCGCCGGTGTACGTCAACGACTTCTACTACCAGGGCCGCGTGCTGCGCGTGCAGATCCAGGCGGATGCGCCGTTCCGCATGAGCGAAAGCGCGCTCAGCCGCTACTATCTACCCACCAATGCGGCCGCCGACAATGCCTTCCTGCCGCAGGGCGAGACCACCAGCGACGGCATGGTGCCGCTGGCCTCGGTGGTGTCTTCGAAGTGGGTGATCGCGCCGCCCACGTTGCAGCGCTTCAACGGCTTCGCCGCGATGCAGATCGTGGGCTCGAACAACGTGGCCGCGGGCTACAGCTCGGGCGATGCCATGAAGGAGATGTCGCGCATCGTTTCGCAGGATCTGCCGCCGGGCTTCGGCCTCGATTGGGCCGGCCAGTCGCTGCAGGAAATCCGCGCCGGCGCCGAGGCACCGCTGCTGTTCGGGTTGTCCATCCTGGTCGTGTTCCTGTGCCTCGCGGCGCTCTACGAGAGCTGGGCCACGCCCATCGCCGTCCTGCTGCTGGTGCCGGTCGGCATCATCGGCGCGATCTTCGCGGCTTTTCTCACGGGCCAGTCGGACGACGTGTTCTTCAAGATCGGACTCATCACCATCATTGGCCTGGCGGCAAAGAACGCCATCCTGATCGTGGAGTTCGCGTTGCTGGCGCAGCAGCGTGGCATGCCGTTGTACGAGGCGGTGATGGAGGCGGCGCGACTGCGGCTTCGTCCGATCCTCATGACGTCCTTTGCCTTCATCCTCGGCGTGTTGCCGCTGGTGTTCTCGAGTGGCGCCGGCGCGAATGCGCGCCGTGCCATCGGTACCGGTGTCGCGGGCGGCATGCTGTCGGCGGCGATTCTCGGCGTGATGCTGGCGCCGGTGTTCTACGTCACCATCCGCCGTCTGGTCGGCGACAAGCTCGAGATGAACGGCAGATGAACGGCGTCTGAACGCGATGCAATGTGAGCCGGCTTGAAAGACGATGCCGGGACGCCATGCATCCGGGTCCGCATCGGGCGGAACCGGACGGGCTGGGAACTCGACTCACGATGCGGGGGTCGAATTTCGCAAGAGGTGTTTATGAAGTACTCACTGGTTGCAACAGTTCTTGCCGCGGCATCGCTCGCTGGCTGCGCCAGTACGCTGGCGAGGATCAACGGTCCGAAGCTCGACTACACGGACTACGCGGGTGAGCCGGTCAAGTCTTTCTACCTGCAGAATTTCGACGGCTGGTCGCCGGTGTCGAAGGACCAGCTCGTCGTCTGGTCGGGCATCAACAAGGCTTACCTGATCAAGGTGGTCGGATACTGTCCCGATCTGCAGTTCGCGAACGCCATCGGACTCACGTCCACGGCGCACACCGTCGACAAGTTCGAGAAGGTGCTCGTCGGTCGCGACCGCTGCATGATCAACGAGATCCGGCCGATCGACACGAAGCAGATGAAGGAAGACCGCAAGCTGCTCCGCGAGCAGATGAAGAAGGCCGAATCCTGAGAAAGGGGGACAGTCCCCCTTTCCTGGAAAGAGGGACAGTCCCCGTTTCGCGTCTCATCTCGCCAGCAGCGGCATCAGCATCATCACCAGTCCGACGAGGCTCACTGCCCAGATCAAGGTGCGCACGCCCGTGAGCCCGGCAAGATAGGCCGGGACGTAGAGCACGCGCGCGACCAGGAAGACGGTGGCGCCCGTCACCGCCAGATCCCCGGTCCCCAGGATCAGGTTCAACAAGGCCAGCGCCAGGAACACGGGCAGGGCTTCGTGGATGTTGGCAAGCGCGCGCTCCGCGCGTCCACCCACCCGGGTCTGGGGCGGCGGATCATCGCGCGGGCCCAGGGCCAGCAACAGCTTCCGCCCGGTATCCGGGCCTCCCGTGTAGCGGAAGCAGGCCGGAAGCAGGGTTTGCAGCACGAACAACGCCAGCACGAGCAAAATCAGAAGAACCATGGGAATCCTCCATCGGATGGTCAGGACATTAACTACGTCGCAAAAATGTATCTGCAGGCTGCCACCGGAGGCCGCCGCCGTAAAATCGCGGGCCATATGCGACCGAGGTACTGGTTAGTTCTAACATCCCTGGGGTTGCTGGCGGCATGCGGTTCCCGCGAGCCGCCGCCGGCGCCGTCGCGCGCCGACTGGCTGCTGCAGTCGCGCGTGGAGTTCTTCCAGGCCGACGGCAAGACGCCGCGCCCGGCGCCGAAGGAAAACCTGCGATTGTGGGTGCCGTACGTCGTCGGGGACCTGTACGGTGCGCCCAATGCCGGCGAGCTCGCGCCGGTGAACCTCAAGCCCGATCTCAGTTTCACGCTCGACCTGAACAAGAGCCACGAGAAGCTCGCGCTGGCGCTGGTGCCGACCGAGTTCTCGCAGAAGTGGATGACGATCGAGCCGGCCACGGCGCGGGTCGCGCGGCTCTCGCCATTCGTGCTGCCGGTGGACGGCATCGTGCCGGTCGGCGTGTGCGAGTGGTTAGACGTCGACACCCGGGACAAGCTCATGCTGGTGTACCTCGATCGCCCGGCGCGCATCCGCGGGGAGATCGTCTACGAAGGCCGCAACCTGCGCTTCGACATCGAGGCGAAGCAGGCGGGCTATGTCTGGATCCGCCAGCCCGAAGGCAGCGGCGAATACCGCATGGCGCCCTGGCCAGGGCGCGTGATCCTCGCCGTGATGCCGAACTGAAAATGGGGACATTCCTCTTTTTGCCGTAACCATTCGCCGGCCGCTCACCCGTCGAACCGGCTCACCCGTTCGTTACAACGAAATGAGGGATCTCCTCACTTTCTGCTATTTTCCGCCCGCGGACCCTTCCGTTACACGAGAGCGCGACCATGCAACGACACGTCTACGTGGCAATCACGGCGATTGCCGCGTCTGCCACCATCCTTGGGGGTTGTGAAAAGAAGGAAGAAGCTCCCCCGCCACCCGCCGCGGCGGCCGAACCCGCCAAGCCCGAGGGCGCCGATCCGGCCAAGTTCCTCACCCAGCCTCTGGACATCGAGATCTACAGCGCGGACCCGTCGGCGCACGTGTTCAACGGCAAGATCTACATCTATCCGTCGCATGACTACGAATCGGGTGTCGCGAGCGACGGCCTCGGCAACCAGTACGCCATGAAGGACTACCAGGTGCTCTCCATGGACAGCGTCGACGGGCCGGTGACCGTCCATGACGTGGCGCTCGACATCAAGGACGTGCCGTGGGCCAGCAAGAACATGTGGGCACCCGATGCCGCCGAGAAGGACGGCAAGTACTACTTCTACTTCCCCGTGAAGGACAAGGAAGGCGTGTTCCGCATCGGCGCGGCCGTGGGCGACAAACCCGAAGGCCCGTTCAAGGCGCAGCCCGAGGCCATCAAGAACAGCTTCAGCATGGACCCGGCCGTGTTCAAGGACGACGACGGCAAGTACTACATGTACTTCGGCGGCCTGTGGGGCGGCCAGCTGCAGAAGTGGAAGTCGGGCAAGTACGACGCCAACGACGACGCGCAGCCACCGGATGACCAGCCCGCCCTCTCCCCGAAGGTGGCGCGCCTCGACAAGAGCATGGTCGAGTTCGCCGAAAAGCCGAAGGACCTCAAGATCCTCGACGAGAACGGCAAGCCCGTCCTCTCGGGCGATCATGCGCGCCGCTTCTTCGAAGCGTCGTGGATGCACAAGCACAAGGGCAACTACTACTTCTCGTACTCGACCGGCGACACGCACACGATCTCGTACGCCATGAGCAAGTCGCCGTATGGGCCGTTCACGTACAAGGGCGTGATCCTGTACCCGGTGCTCGGCTGGACCAATCACCACTCGATCGTCGACATCGGTGACAAGACCTACATCTTCTATCACGACGCGCAGCGCTCGAACGGCGTCAACCACCTGCGCAACGTGAAGAAGCCCGTGGAGATCACCTATGACGAGGACGGCACGATCCAGCCCATCGATCCGTACTTCGGCGACGACATCCCGGCGCCGGCGGCTGCTGCTGCGCCAGCCGCGGAGCCGGCTCCGGCCAGCAACTGAGGATTGCCGCAAGGCTTCGGAACAGGGGGCGGCGCGAGCCGCCCCTTTTTGCCGGGCATCACGACCTGCGCCGCCGAATGGGCTTATCATCGCCACCGATGAACGCCGCGGTCGATCCCACTTCGGTCACGCCCTCGCTGACGCGACGGCGCAGGACCTTCTTCGCGCCGCTGTGGTTGTTAGCGTGGCTCGGCATCCTCGTCGTCGTGGCCGCGTTCGTCTACTGGAACTCCGCCACCACGACCACCATCGTGCTGATCCGCCACGCGGAAAAGCAGATGGGCGCCATCGACGATGCGCCGCTGTCGCCGCAGGGCGAGCAGCGCGCCACGCGCCTCGCGCAGATGTTCGGCGACGCCGATTCCTTCGGACGCCTGAAGCAGATCTACGTGACGGACACGCGCCGCACGCAGCAGACGGCCGCGAGCCTGGCGCAGCGGCTGAACCTCAAGCCCGTGGTCGTCGACTCCAGGGCTTCGGCGGGTGAGATCGCGCGCCGCATCCTGCGCGAAAACCGCGGCGGCCTCGCCATCGTGGTGGGGCACGGCAACACCGTGCCGGCGCTGGTCGGCAAGCTCAGCGGCTCGGACCGGGTGCCCGCCATGGGCGAGGAGGAATTCGACACGATGTACGTCGTGACCGTACCCACCATCGGGCGGGCATCGGTGCTGCGCATGAAGTATTGAAATGGTGGAGCGGAAGGGGATCGAACCCTCGACCTTCGCATTGCGAACGCGACGCTCTCCCAGCTGAGCTACCGCCCCACACCTGATGCAAGACCCGGGTCTTGGACCCGGAAGGCGCGCGATTCTATCAGGGACGCTGGCTCCGGCAAGCTATTCGCTCTTAATATCCGGCCCATGCTGGAACCCGAGCAAAAGGCGCCGGAATTCACGCTACCGGACCAGAATGGTCACGACATCTCGCTGACCAGCCTGCTCAAGGACGGCCCAGCCATACTCTATTTCTACCCCGCTGACTTCACGCCGGGCTGCACGCGCGAAGCCTGCTCCATCCGCGACCTGCACCGCGAGATCGCCCGTGCGGGACTCACGGTGGCCGGCATCAGCCCGCAGAGCCCGGAATCCCACAAGCGTTTTCGCGAGAAATACCACCTGCCGTTCACGCTGCTCTCGGACGAGAAGAAGGAAGTCATCAGGATGTTCGGAGTCAACGGGCCGCTCGGCATCTGGGTGCAGCGCGTGACTTTCCTGATCGACCAGAACCGCACGGTGAAGGGTCGCGTCAAGGCACACTTCTCGATCGCGGAGCACGAGGCATTCATCCGCGAGGCCGCCTCGATCCGCCGATTGCCGGACTGACGCTTCAGGGCACGACGACGATCTTTCCCACCTGCTGATTCGATTCGAGGTAGCGGTGCGCCTCGACGATCTGGTCGAGCCGGAAGGTCCTCGCGATCACCGGCTTGAGCCTGCCCTCGGCCAGCCCACGCAGGATCAGCTCCTTCGCGCGTGCGAAGCGCTCGGGGCGATTCCACAGCGTCGAGGCCACCCAGCCGCGAATGCTGAGGTTCTTGAAGGCCGCGGGCCAATGCGGATGCATCGTCGGCTGGCCCGACAACCCACCGTATATGAAGAGTGTGCCGTCCACCGCCATGGCCTGCGCCAGCGTCTCGACGTAGGGACCGCCGACCGGGTCGAACACGATGCGCGCGCCCTTGCCGCCGGTGATCTGCATGACTTCGGCGACGAGGTCCGATTCCTCCGTGGCGATCACGTGTCGCGCGCCGTGGTCGAGCAACGCCTGGAGTTTGTCGCTCCTGCGGGTGGCCGCGATCGGCGTCGCGCCGGCCCAGTTGGCGAGCTGGATGGCCGCGAGGCCGACGCTGCTCGAGGCCGCGCGAATGATCACCGCATCGCCGATCGTTGCGTGCGTGATCTCGATGATGGCCATGGCGGTGAGGAAGGCCATCCAGATCGATGCAGCTTCGATGCTGCCCTGGTTCGGCGGCGCGGGCATGGCGCTGCGCGCGGGCACGATGGCGCGCTCGGCATACACGCCGTACTCGCCGAGACGGAAGGTCGGCAGCACGCAGACCCGATCGCCGACCTTGAAGTCGCGCACGTCGGCCCCGAGCGCCTCGATCACGCCGCAGGCTTCATAGCCCATGGGCGCCGGCAGCCCGGGCTTCACCGGATACTGGCCCGCGCGGAATGCAGCTTCGGAGCGGTTCAGGCCGATCGCCTCGACACGAACTCGCAGTTCGCCCGCCGCGGGCGCGCCCACGTCGAGCTCTTCAACCCTCAGGACTTCCGGCCCGCCCAGGGCATGGATGCGTACGACCTTGCTCATGGCCACCTCGCTTGCGGCCCATTGTCGTCCGGGCAGCGGCGGCGTCTCGCTTGGCAGGGAAAAGTGCGCCACGGCCCTGTAAAATCCCGGGCCGCGCGCCCCCGTAGCTCAGTGGATAGAGCGACCGCCTCCTAAGCGGTAGGTCGTCGGTTCAACTCCGGCCGGGGGCGCCAATTGCCCGATTTTTCTCACCCGGATGACGCCGCGCGCGCTCGCCCACGCGCTCGAACGACTCGACGAAATATCGGGCCGGGAACCGCGTGATGCGGATATCGCAAGCGTCGAAACGCTGGACGAGCTCGAGCAGTCGGAGCCGAGAACTCGGCAGTGAGTTCAGGTCTGCCCTGACCGCGGGCCAATGCGGCCGTCCTCGTGGCAGCGAGGCTCGCGGCGTCAGCGCGAGCCCAACGCATCGAGGATCGTCTGGTTGATCGCGCGACCGCGGCCCGTGCCGGCGCCGATCAACAGCATCACGCCCTGGCGCTGCGGATCGAGCCGCAAACGACGGGCGACTTCTTCGTCGTAGAACGCGCCGGTGAGCCACGAGCTCAACTGGAACCCGGTGCATGCGAGATGAAATGTCTGCGAAAGGTGGCCGACGTCCATGAGCGCGATGCGATACGAGCGCGAATGCGGATACTTCCACCACATCTTGTCGAACCGCACGGTCAGGAAAATGGCGAAACCGAGATCGTTGGCGAAGTTCTGGCCGACGAGCAGGGGCCCGAGATCGGCGGCGGGCAATTCGCCGTCGATCCGCGTGAGCGTGTGATCGATCGCGTGGTAGTGGTAGATGCCCTGCGGCAGTCCGGTGATCGCGAAATTGATCAGATAGGGCTCGGTGACCTGCAGTCCGCCGCCCGAAGGTGAGGTGCGCCGGTAGCCGTAGCTGCGGATGCCCAGATCCTCGACGTCGACGCGGTCCGCGCCATGTACCGCGCCGAACGACGCATGCAGGATGGCACCCACCGTCTCGAGCGCGATCGGCGCGCCGGTGAACTCGCGTGCCGTACGTCGCGCCAGCAGCGCGTCCCAGAGCGAGATGCGCCGCAGGCACTCGACGTCCGGGCGCGGCAGGCGATGGACCTCGCCCGTGACGGGCGGGATCACCTCGGGCGCCTGCTCGTCGAGCGCCTCGCATTGCTCGAGGTAGCTCGCGGAGCTGTCGTCGCGCGGAAGGTCGGCGCCCGGCGGGAGCCGGACGCTGGTTCCGACATGAAAGATGTGCGACAGGCAGTCCCAGCCCCATTCGACATCCGGATATCCTGGCGACACCAGCGCCGCGGCATGCAGCTCCGCATCGATGTCGGGCGCAGCGGCCGGTTGCTGCTGCGATGGCGCGGTTCCGGCGCCGGTGGCGATCTCGTACAGCCGCCTCAGGTACGGAAACGTCAGCTCGAACTGCTCGTGTGCCCGGTAGTTCCATGCGATGAATTTCCCATCCTGGAACTTGAAGAACAGCTCCGGATTCAACTTCATCGGAAGGCTCCCGTCACGAGTGCTGCGGCGGCGGGCAGCGCGCGTTTCCAACGCCGCCCGCCGCCTCGACTCACTTCTTCCTGACGATCAGCAGCCAATGCAGCGGGATCGTGCTCTCGAGAATGACCTTCTTCATGAAACCCTCCTGGTCTGTGTGTTGGAAAAGAATCGATGCAATCGAACCAACAACTGGATAGACGAGTTCGCCGCGGAAACGCGGACATGGTGCCTGGCAGATGGCGAGGAGGGGCCGGGGCGGCGCGTTGCCTCGGGCGAGGCGCTAGTAAGGCGTGCCGTCCTCGTGCACGAAGCGCCCGTCCGCGTTGGCGCTCTTCATGTCGATGTCGGAGCAGGTGGTCAGATCGTCCATGTGGCGTGAGCCCACTTCCAGATAGCGCGCCGTCGCCGCCGAGCGATTGACCATGTGATGGCCGTTGCCGGTGTTCTTGGGGAATGCGGCGCACTCTCCGGCGCGCAGCACCGTCTCACCGCCATCCTCGATGAGCGTGAGCTCGCCCTCGAGCACGAAGACGAACTCGTCTTCATGGCTGTGCCAGTGACGTTGGCTCGACCAGCCGCCGGGCTCGAGCGTCATCAGGTTCACGCCGAAGTCCTGCAGTCCGCCGGCATCGCCGAGGCGGCGGCGAGTGCGCGTGGCACAGGGGGCATCGAACGGCGGTGGATAGGGGCAGCCCTGGCGGACCGCGACGCGCGCGAGGTCGATCTTTGGCATGCGCGCACTGTAGCGCGCCGATCCACCACGCGACAGTCAGCCGAGTCTCTGCGCGGCCGCGAGTACTCGCGGGATTTCGCCGGAAAGGTGCCGTGCGAGCGCCGCGACCCGCGCATTGCCGCGCACGTCGCGGTGACTCAGGACCCACAGCTTCATGCGCGGCTGATCGAGCACCGGGCTCAGGCGCGACAGTGACGCGTGCTGATCGGCCGCGAACAATGGAAGGACTGCCACGCCGAGACCGGCGGCGGCGGCGTGCAGCATCGCGGCCAGCGAGCTGAATCGCACCCGCGGAGGTTTGCCCCGTGTCTGCGCCCGCTGCCAGCGCGCGATCTCCAGGTACGAGATGCTGTCGTCGAACCCGAGCCAGCATCGGGCATCGAGCGAGTCGCGTCCGGCCGGCTCGAGCCCGCGGGCGCCATACACCGCATAGCGCAGCTCGCCCACCTGGCGACCGACGAGGTGTTCCGGTGGCACCAGGGTCGCGCGCAGTGCCAGGTCTGCTTCACGGCGATTGAGATCGACGGCGCGGCTCGATGCATCGATCTCGATCTCGATGTCCGGGTGCTGCTCGAGAAATGGCTTCAGCACCGGGGGCAGCAGGAATCCGGCGAACAGCTCGCTGGTTGCCAATCGCACGACACCTGACAGACGTTCGTCGGCGCCCTGGATGCGCCTTTCGATCTCGAGCGCCTCGGTTTCCATGGCCTTGGCCGCCGCGGCGGTGAGCTCACCATTCGCGGTCGCCGCGTATCCGTGGCGGGTTCGCTCGAAAAGCTTGACCCCCAGCCGCTTTTCGATGGCATTCAGCCGGCGATAGATGGTCGAGTGCTCGACGCGCAGCGCGCGCGCCGCACCGCTCAACGATCCGGCACGCGCGATCTCCAGAACGCAGCGCAGGTCGTCCCAGCCGAGGGTGGCTGTGTTCTTCTGCAAGCGAGGTTTGCGCATATCAGGAATTCCCGCGCGCGCTGCCATTGCCTACCTTGTTTGCACTGCCGATCGGGCAGTGCATCGAGGAACGGATCATGGCGATTTTCAAGGACAAGGTCGTGCTCATCATCGGCGCCACCGCCGGCATCGGGCGCGCCGCCGCCGAGGCATTCGCCCAGGCCGGCGCGAGTGTTTTCCTGGTGGGACGCAACGCAGCCGCCGGTGAGGCACTTGCCACCGAACTGCGTGCGCGGGGAACGGAAGCCACCTTCATGGCGGGAGACGTCACGCGCGAAGATGACGTGCGCTCCTGGATCGCGGCGGTGGTGCGGAAATACGGGCACATCGATGTCGCCGTCAACAACGCCGGCGTCGAAGGCGCGCTCGGCCCCATCGTGGAGCAGACCGCGGAGAATTTTGCGCGCACCTTCGACACCAACGTCAAGGGCATGTTGTTTGCCCTCAAGCACGAAATCCCGGCGCTCGCCGCCCGTGGCGGCGCGATCGTGAACGTGTCGTCGATGGTCGGCGAGATCGGCATGGCGGGTGCATCCATCTACGTGGCGAGCAAGCATGCGGTGAATGGACTCACGCGCGCCGCGGCGCTCGAGACCGCGCGCATGGGCATCCGCATCAATGCGATCGCTCCCGGCGGTGTGGTCACGCCGATGTTGGAGCGTTTTACGGGCGGCAACAAGGAGATGCAGGCCTCCTTTGCCGGCGGCCATCCGCTGGGCCGGCTCGCGCAGCCCGAGGAGATCGCGCGCAGCATCATGTTCCTGGCCAGCGACGATGCGAAGTTCATGACCGGCGGCGTGCTGTCGGTCGATGGCGGATACACGGCGCAGTAGCGCCGCGCGGGCTCACGGCAGGGGGCCGCTATCCGGGTTCCACGGCAAAAGCGCGCCTCGCGCATCGACCGCGGCCAGATGATTGCGTTCGGCGCCATCCACGTGGCTGAAGGTTCCGCCGACGTGGATCACGCCGTCCGCAGGCGCGATGCTGCTGACGAGGCCGTCCGTGAATCCGATGGCGAACCCGGGATCCACGCTGAGGTCCGGCAGGATGTGCGCGAGATTGTGGCGCTCGAGTCCACCGGCGTGGTCGAAAAGGCCGCCGATGTACCAGCCGCCCGCGCCGTCGGGGACGAGCGCATAGACCGGTCCATCGACGCTGGGGAAATCCGCTGCACCGGACATTTCCGTCCCGCGGTCGAGCGACGTAGCCGCGGGTTCGTCGCACACGACGAGTACGTCGACCACGTTGGAATTCGCGACGCCGGCGCCGTTGCCGATACGGCAGACCTGCGACGGCATGGACGGCTGGGTCTTCACCGTGACGCTGTAGGGCGCTCCGGCCCTCACCGGCGTGGCGAAGGTGAAGAGACCGTCTGCGCTCACGGTGAGATCGTCTCCCAGATTGTTCTGAATCACGACCGGGCTCTCGAGCCCGGCGACGACGCCACCGATCGTGAACCTGCGCGCCGGCACGGGAGTGGTCGAGCCGCCGCCATAGCCGCCTCCGCCGCATCCGGCGAGGGCGCACACGACGAAAGTGATGCCGAGTCGGATCTTCAAGTGCGTCTCCTTGGCGCATGGCCGAACACTTCTTAAAACGTATTCGGCCGCCGGAATCGGACACCCGACCTCGCGATACGCCGCTGGCGCCGGTGCTAGTTGGTCCACCACGCGACGAACTCGCGGAACTCGATGTAACCGTCGCCGGCGGTATCGGCGGCTTCGAAGCCGAGCAGGCATTCCGCTGGGCTGACGTCGCCGTCGAGCGCTTCGAGCAGCGCATGGAATTCATCCGGGTCGATGAAGCCGTCGCCGTTCAGGTCGCACAAGTCAAACACGCGGCGCGATTCGGCAATCTGCATGTCGGTCGGTTTCGTCATGGCGCTTCCTCCTGGACCTCGGCGACCAATCTAGGAGAGGGCTGCTTAAGCCCGACTGAATACG
>DASTRL010000156.1:0-14605 GCA_035761265.1 Steroidobacteraceae bacterium | reverse complement strand
CGAGGCCCTCGGCCTCGCGCCGTCCAACGAACGCAAGGCGAAGGCTGCTGCCCGGTAACCAGACACGACTCAAGAGACTAAGTAGATAGGCCAAAAAAGGAGACGCACCATGCAATTGTCGCTTTCCGGTCATCATGTCGAAGTCACCCCGTCGATGCGTCAATACGTCGAGAAGAAGTTCGAACGGATTTCCCGTCATTTCGACCACGTAATCGACGTGCATTGCGTACTCACGGTTGAGAAACTCCGACAGAAGGCCGAGGCGACCTTGCACGTGCGTGGCAATGCCATTCACGCCGACGCCACCGAGGAAGACATGTACGCCGCCATCGACCTGCTGGCCGACAAGCTGGACCGCAGCGTCGTGAAGCACAAGGAACGCAAGGCCGACCACCACGCGGCCGAAGCGCGCGGCGCGCGCGGCAGGTAGGAACCAGGTTGCAGCACATGCGGCTCATCCTCGTCAGCGGGCTGTCGGGATCCGGCAAGAGCGTGGCGCTGCACATGCTCGAGGACGCCGGCTTCTACTGCGTCGACAACATCCCGGCGGCCCTGCTGAAGTCGTTCATCTCCCACACGCTGCGCAACAACGAGGCGCAGTACAGCCGCGCCGCCGTGGGGGTCGATGCACGCAATGCCTCCGGGGAGATCGAGACGGTGCCGCCGCTGATCGAGGAACTGAAGAAGAGCGGCATCCAGTGCGAGATCGTGTTCCTGCTCGCCAATGACGACGAGCTCTTGCGCCGCTTCGCGGAAACCCGCCGCAAGCACCCGATGACGACGGACCACGTCTCGCTCAAGGAAGCCATCGCCATCGAGCGGCGGCTGCTCGAGCCCATCCTGAACGCCGCCGACCTGGTCGTCGACACTTCGCGCATGGGCGTGCACGATCTGCGCGAGCTCATCAGCCAGCGCGTGGAGAAGCGCACCGCCGCCCGCCTGTCGCTGCTGGTGGAGTCCTTCGGCTTCAAGAACGGCATTCCGGGCGACGCGGACTTCGTGTTCGACGCACGCGCCATCCCGAATCCCTACTGGGATCCGGCGCTGCGCGCGCTCACCGGCCGCGATGCGGATGTGATCCGTTTTCTCGAAGCCCAGCGCTCGGTGCCGCGGCTGCTCGACGACATCCTGCAGTTCGTGGCCGCACGCATTCCCGAGCATCAGGCCGCGAACCGGCGCTATCTCACCATCGCCATCGGCTGCACCGGCGGACGGCACCGCTCCGTGTATCTCGCCGAGCGCATCGCCGAGCGCCTCGCGCAGACCTACCCGGTGGTCGCCATCCGGCATAGTTCGCTCGGCGAGATGCGTTCCATCACGCGCACACCGACACTCGCGGGCACGCAGAGCTCCTCGGTCGCCTGAGACCACGGCGTCACCGCCCGCCAACATCGCTGCACCGCCGGACTTCAACCCATTACACTCCCGCGCGTCATGGAAGCGACGCGCACTCCAACCAAAGAACGCCGGCTCGCCGCGCTGCGCAGCGCGCTGCGTGAAGGCTCGTGGCGCGGCGCGGCGCGCATGGTCGCCGCCATGCATCCGGCCGAGATCGCCAACCTGATCGAGTCGCTGCCGCCGGCGCAGCGCGAAGTCGTGTGGAACTTCGTGGAGCCGGAGGTCGAGGGCGACGTGCTGGTCGAGCTCAGCGACGAAGTGCGCCAGGCCTTCATCGAGGGCATGGACGCCGAGGAGCTGCTGGCCGCCTCCGAAGACATGGAGCTCGACGACCTCGCCGACCTGGTCGGCGACCTGCCCGAAGCCGTGGGCATGCAGCTGGTGAAGTCGATGGACGCGCAGGACCGCGAGCGCCTGAACGCCGTGCTGTCCTTCGAGCCGGACACCGCCGGCGGCCTCATGAACACGGATACCGTCAGCGTGCGCGCCGACGTCACCGTGGAAGTGGTGCTGCGCTACCTGCGGATGCGCGGCGAGCTGCCCGACAAGACGGACCGGCTGTTCGTGGTCGACCGCGACGACCGGTATCTCGGCACCGTCGCGCTCACACGCCTGCTGACCGAGGATCCGGAGAAGACGGTGGGCGACATCCTCGATGCCGAGGCACCGCGCATCTCGCCCGAAACCAATGCCAACGAGGTCGCGCGCCTTTTCCAGGACCGCGACCTGGTGTCAGCCGCCGTGGTCGACCCGTCGGGCAAGTTGTTAGGCCGCATCACCATCGACGACGTGGTCGACGTCATCCGAGAGGAGGCCGCGCACGAGGTCATGTCCTCGGCGGGCCTGCGCGACGAGGAAGACGTGTTCGCCGGCGTGTTCCCATCCACCCGCCGGCGGCTGCTGTGGCTCGGCGTCAACCTGGTCACCGCGTTCCTGGCCGCCGCCGTGGTCAGCCGCTTCGAGGGGACGATCGAGAAGGTCGCCGCGTTGGCCGCACTCATGCCCATCGTCGCCTCGATGGGCGGCATCGCCGGCACGCAGACCGTCACGCTCATCATCCGCGGCATCGCGCTCGGCCAGGTGGAGTGGGTGAATGCCAGATGGCTGCTGTGGAAGGAGATCGCGGTCGGCGGCCTCAACGGGCTCATCTGGGCCGTCATCGTCGGCAGCGTCACCACCGTCTGGTACGGCACCTGGAAGATTTCGCTGATCATCGCCGCGGCGACGTTGATCAACCTGCTGTGCGCCGCCACCGTTGGGGTCATCGTGCCGCTGCTGCTGAAGCGCATGCGCATCGACCCGGCGCTCTCCGCGGGCGTGATCCTCACCACGTTCACCGATTGCATCGGCTTCGCCACGCTGCTCGGCCTCGGCACGCTGTTTCTCACCTGAGGATGCGATCGCGCGGCGGGCGCACTCAGGTGAGGAACGCCGCCAGCTCGTCGCGCATGCTCAAGGTGTCGCGGAACCCGAGCTCGATGAGTTCGCGCGTGAAACACGCCTCGAACATCAGATAGCTGGCCAGCAGGCTGCCGGCCGAGCCGCGCGCGCCGATGATGCCCATCAACGCGCGCAGTGACCTGGGCAAGGATCTGACGTGACGCGTGGCGAGCTCGGAAGGATCGAGGCTGGGTGCGATCATCAGCGTGCGGATCTGCCGCACGCCGACCGACTCCCCGGCCAGCGCCGAGAGCCGGTTGATGCGCGTGAGATTCTCGAGGTCGGCGGAAATCTGGTCGCTGAACAGCGTATCGAGCATGTAGCCGAACAGTTGTCCCGGCGTGGGCGGAGAATCCGACGCGATGAACCGCGGTATCTCGTCCAGCTTCGTCGGACGCACGCCGATGACCAGCAGCCGGTCGGCGCCCAGATGGATGGCGGGCGACAGCGGCGCGGTCTGGCGCATGGCACCGTCGCCGAAGAATTCTCCCTGCAGGCAGATCGGCGGGAACAGGAACGGTATGCCGAGGCTGGCCATCAGATAGTCGAGCGACAGCGGCACGCGCTCGCCATGGCGCTGCGCGCGCGACCACTCGCTGATCGTGGTCTGCGCTTCGAAGAACGAGACCGAGCGCGCGGTGAAGTAGCTCGTCGCGCACAACGCCAGCGCGCGCAACCGGCCGTTGGCGACATTGACGCGCACCGCGTCGAAATCCGTCACGCGCGCCAGCAGTTCGCGCAGCGGCGAATTGTCGAGCAGCGACTTCGGCGGTCCCATGACGCCGCCGGTCAGCAGCGACCCCAGCCAGCGGGAACCGCCGCGCACCATGGCCCGGGCATCCGAGCGAAAGACGTGATTGACGCGGAAATTCGCCCAGACTTTTTCGATTTCCGAAACCGACTCGTGCCATCGCGCCACGTTCCCGGCGAGGATGCTGGCCGCGACCGCGCCCGCGGACGTGCCCACGATGATCGGAAAAGGCCAGTCCGGACGCGGATATATGTGGGACAGCGCCTTGAGCACGCCCACCTGGTACGCGGCGCGCGCACCACCACCGGTCAGGATGAGACCCGCGCGCGTCACGCTGTTAGACTTCGCGTCCCCCACGACCCTTCCACCATTACGGAGATCGACATGCTCGCACTTCGACGGACCTTGGTCACCGCGCTGCTCGCGGCGACCGCAAGTGTATTCGCTCAGGCGCCCGCCGCGGCACCTGCCGAGGGAACGGCCGCCCCGGATTTCAAACTACAGGACCAGAAGGGCGAGTGGCACACGCTCAAGCAGTACCAGGGCAAGTGGGTGGTGCTGTACTTCTATCCCAAGGATGAGACCTCGGGCTGCACCACCCAGGCCTGCGAGCTGCGCGACAACATCTTCGCGTTCCGCAAGGCCGATGCCGTGATCCTCGGCGTCAGCGCCGACGACGTGGCCTCCCACAAGGAGTTCGCGGAGCATCACAGCCTGCCCTTCACCATCCTTGCCGACCCGAACAAGGAAGTGATCAAGAAGTACGGCGTGTTGTGGAGCCCGAAGGAAGGCGTCGAGCTCGCGAGCCGCCAGACTTTCCTGATCGGCCCCGACGGCAAGATCGTCAAGCACTGGGACAAGGTGGACCCGAAGGGTCACTCGGACATGGTGCTCGCCGAGATCAAGGCGCACTCGGCGGCCAAGGCTGGCTGAGCCGATGACCGGAACGCCCGGCGCCTGCGCGCCGGGCGGCCGGCCGGGCATCACTTCTTCTTGTCGTCGTCGTCAGGACCGCCGAGGTCCTTGCCGGTGTTGTCCTTGAGCTTTGCCTTCATGCCCTCGTAGATCTCCCTGGTCGAAGGCGACAGATTGGGATGGCCGGCGAACACGCCCATCGAAATGCCGCCGATCACGTAGTAGGTCTCGCCCGGCTCGACCTCGAGATTGAGGACGTCCTTGGCTTCCGAATGCACCACGTAACTGTGCTTGCCCGCGGAAACCTGCAGGTTGCAGTACGTGCCGCTCGCGAGCTTGCACAACTCCACGCCGTTCTCGCGCACCTTGTAGCGGATCGCCGAGCCGGCAAATTTCTTCTCACGGAAGAAAATGACGGTGCCATTGCCGGCGGCGGACGTGTCGGTCGCCGGCATCGCCGCCGCCGGCGCGTTGTCCTGCGCCGCCGCGGCGAGCGGCGCGAGCGCCAGGATGGCGATTGCCAGGTCAGTCAACTTTGTTTTCATGCTCTCCTCCCTTGTTCGTTTCATCGGTCTGCACATCGGGCGGCGGAGTCGGCGACGTCGACGCCTGAAGCCTGGTTTCCACGGCCGTCTTCGCGAGCCCGAGGGTTTCGGCAGGAATCGTGACGATTCCGCCCTTCACGAACATCGCGAATGGTCCGATGATCATGCTGGCCGCGAGCGAATTGCTGGTCTGGTCCTTGCCCGCCGCGCCGAGTGCCAAGGACCGCAGCCGCACTTCGACATCGCCGACGCGCACGTAGCGGGCCGCCAGGATCAGCTCGCCCGCCTTGCCGCCTGCGCCGGACTTCGCCGCGTGAATGACCTCGCCTTCACCGGGGCTGCCTTGCGGAATCACCAGCACGTCACCGATCCGCACGTCCTCGGCCACGCTGATGCGAAACCGGTCGCCGGGCTTGTTGCGGTTCGAGGAGACCGGCTCATCGATGCGTACCGCCACCGGCGTCAATGCGGGCACGGTGACCAGTGGCGCCGCCTCCTGCGCCCGGGCCGCCACGGGCAGGGCGAAAAGTAGTAAGGCCGCTCTAGCTAACATGGACCGGAGTATAGGGGCTACCCCGGCGCAGCTCACGCATGGCGCGGTCGATTCCATCGATCGTCAGCGGAAACATGCGGCCGCCGGCCAGCTCCCGCGTGATCCCGATGGACGGAGTCCACTTCCAGCGATCCTCGGGTTCGGGATTCAGCCAGACGAGGCGCGGAAAGTGTGAGGCAATTCGCTGCATCCATACCCGCCCGGACTCCTCGTTCCAGTGCTCGACGCTACCGCCCGGCTGTTCTATCTCGTAGGGGCTCATGGTGGCGTCGCCCACGAACACGACGCGGTAGTCGGAATTGAAGGTGCGCAGCAGCCTCCAGGTGTCGGTGCTCGCGTCGGGCCGCCGCCGGTTGTCCTTCCACAGCCGCTCGTAGGGAAAGTTGTGGAAGTAGAAGTATTCGAGGTGCTTGAACTCGGCACGGGCGGCCGTGAACAGCAGCTCGCACTGATGCACGTGCGGATCCATCGAGCCGCCGACGTCGAGCAACAGCAGCAGCTTGACCGCATTGCGCCTCTCGGCCTGCATGCGCAGGTCCAGGATGCCGGCATTGCACGCGGTCGAGCGGATCGTGCCGTCAAGGTCGAGCTCCTCCGGGGCGCCCTCCCGGGCAAAGCGCCGCAACCTGCGCAGCGCCATCTTGATGTTGCGTGTTCCGAGCTCGCGCTCGCCATCGAGATTGCGGTACTCGCGCGCATCCCAGACCTTCACGGCGCGGCCGTGGCCCGGGGCGTGCCCGCCCATGCGCACGCCCTCGGGATTGAAGCCGCCATTGCCGAATGGCGAGGTACCCGCCGTCCCTATCCACTTGCTGCCGCCGGCGTGCCGCGCCTGCTGCTCGCGCAGGCGTTGCCGCAGCGTTTCGAGCAACTGCTGCCATCCGCCCGGCCCGGCGACCCTTGCTTTTTCCTGCTCGGTGAAATTCCTGCCGGTCAGTCGTTCGAGCCAGTCGGCGGGCAGCCGCGCGACCAGGCTCTCGAAGAGCTTTTCCGCGCCGGCGAAGTGTTCGGCGAAGATGCGGTCGAAGCGGTCGAAATGGCGCTCGTCCTTCACGAGCGCCGCGCGCGCCAGGTAATAGAAATCCTCGGGCGAAACGCCCGCCAGCCGCGCCTCGAGGGCTTCGAGCAGCGCCAGGAACTCGGGCAGCGTGACCGGCACGCCACCGGCGCGCAGATCCCCGAAGAACCGCACCAGCATGGCGTGGCGCCGCCGTCAGCGCCCCGCGCGCCGGTTCAGGAACACCAACTGCTCGAACAGGTGCACATCCTGTTCGTTCTTGAGCAGCGCGCCGTGCAGGATGGGTATGCTCGTCTTCGGATCGTCGCTGCGCAGCGCCTCGGGCGGCACGTCCTCGGCCAGCAGTAGTTTGATCCAGTCGAGCAATTCGGAGGTCGACGGCTTCTTCTTCAGGCCCGGCGTCTCGCGCACCGCGAAGAACATGGCCAGCGCCTCGGCCAGCAGCTCCTTCTTCAGGTCCGGGAAGTGCACGCGCACGATCTTCTCGAGCGTCGCGGCGTCCGGAAAGCGGATGAAATGGAAGAAGCAGCGCCGCAGGAAGGCGTCCGGCAATTCCTTCTCGTTGTTGCTGGTGATCAGGATGATGGGGCGATGGCGCGCACGGATCAGCTCGCGCGTCTCGTGCACGTAGAACTCCATGCGGTCCAGCTCGCGCAGCAGGTCGTTCGGAAACTCGATGTCCGCCTTGTCGATCTCGTCGATCAGCAACACCGGCTGCACCGCCGCTTCGAATGCCTCCCACAACCTGCCCTTGACGATGTAGTTGCGGATGTCGTGCACCTTGTGCTCGCCGAGCTGCGAATCGCGCAGCCGCGAGACCGCGTCGTATTCGTACAGCCCGTGTTGCGCCTTGCTGGTCGACTTGATGTGCCACTCGTAGAGCGGCCGATCGAGCGCCCTGGCGATCTCCTCGGCGAGCTGGGTCTTGCCCGTGCCGGGCTCGCCCTTGATGAGCAGCGGGCGCGCCAGGGTCACCGCGGCATTCACCGCCGTCATGAGGTCGGGCGTGGCGACGTAGCGTTCGGTGCCCGCGAATCGGATTCTGGTCATGAACGCGAGCTTATGCCGCGGCGGCTACGCGTGGCCAACGCCGCCTCAGCGCGACCGCAGCTCGAGTCGATGTGCCGGCAGGCCCGGCAGGAAGGGCGTCGGGCGACCGGCGGCCCAGTCCTCGAAGCCGCTGCGATAGAACGGCGACAGCGGATGGCCCGAAGGACCGCCCGGCAGCTCGAGATACCCCTCCGACTCGCGCCCCGGCGACACCGCGAATCGTTCCGAGGCACCGAAGGCGCCATCCTGCACTCTCGGCATGTGGTGGTCGCCCGCCAACTCGACCGTGGGCATGTCCAGCAATCGCGACAGCAGGGGCAAGGCGCGTGACAGCGGGTGCCGCACGCGCACCGGATTGCCCGCCCCTTGGGTGCAGTTCTGCAGCGCCCCGCAGTCCTTGCGCAGCTGATCGAGGGTCGCATCCAGCTGGCGCAGCAGGAACTCGCGCCAGTCGTTCGCACCCGGCGGCGCGATCTGAGGTGGGCGTTCGGAAACCAGCCGCCAGCCCGCAGGCTCGAACTGCGCCGGCCTGCGGATGATGCTCTCCTTGTCCAACAACCCGGCGACCAGTCCGCCCCACAGGGAGTCGAGCACCCGGGCGCGGAAGGCGCGGACCAGGCGATAGCCGACGGACGCCGGCGTCGCCTCGGCCTGCCAGTTGCTGACGAGCTGCCGGAACTCGCGCCGGCCCGGCGCGTCGTGCATCGCGTCGGTATCGATGAGCGCCAGCAACAGGTCGCGCCAGCGGGCGATGAACCGCGCGCGTGCATCGAGCTGGATGCCGAGCATGTCGGCTTCGGTGGCCGGATGCGCGAGCCCCAGCAGGTCGTCGCGGATCTGCCGCGCGCGTGCGCCGATGTCATAGCCATTGGCACCGACGTCCACTTCATCGTCGCCGAGCACGGCTTCGAGCGGTCCATCGACCACCCGCTGGTTCGCGGTCCAGAGCCGCCCGACGGGCGGATCCGCGATGCGCGGATGATCGGTGAAGTCGCGGAATTCGAGCGCACCGAAATAGCGATCGGGCCCGGCGCTGCGCGGCACCCGGCCCATCACGGTCCACGCGATGCGACCGGCGGTGTCGCCGAGCACGGCGTTCTGCGCGGGGATTCCCACCCGGGGCGCCAGCTCCAGGGCCTCATCCACGTCGAACGCGCGCTCCATGCCGAGCAGACCGAAGTTCGTGGCCTCGGGCCGCGTCGCGAGCCAGCCCACCTGCGCGCACTCGCCGCGCGCCACGTCGGCTGCATATTCCTCGCCATCGAGCACCACGCCGGCGCCGGCATCGCGATACTCGACCTGTACGGCTGGCGCGCCGCGCACGACGATGGTCTCGCGGCGAACCTGGTAGTCGGCACTCCGGCACGCACCGAAGCGCACGTCGGCGAAGTCACCGTAGCTGTTGGTGAAGCCCCAGGCCACGTGTCCGTTGGAGCCCGCCGCCACGGCCGGTGTGCCAGGCAGCGTGACGCCGGTGACGTCGACGGTGGGCCCTTCCGTCAGGCGCAGCCGCGCCGGGTACCACACCGCCGGCACCCCCAGGTCCAGGTGCATGTCGTTGGCGACCAATGCAACCCCGGAGCGGGTGTGCATGCCGGCCACGGCCCAGTTGTTGCTGCCGGCGGCCGGCGGCTCGCCGGCGGACGCCGCCGCGCCTCCCGGCGCCAGGCGCAACAGTGCCGGGAAAGGCCGGGTGCGCACGGGCGCCGTGCCGGAGCACGCCATGTCCACGCAGCGCGCGTCGGCGGAATAGTTAGGCGTGTTCCAGTCGCTGTGGCCGGCGTACACGAAGGTGATGAGCTCGTGGGCGGCCTCGGGCGTGGCCGAGGCGGCGGCGGCGCGTTCCAGCCGCCGCCGGCCGAGCTCGGCGTCGATCGAGTTGTGTTGCAGTTGCCACCACATCGAATGCACGACCAGCACCGAGTCCTCCGCGACCCAGGCGCGCGGCGCCGCGCGCAGCAGCAGGTATTCCCAGGGACGTGAGCCGAGGTCCGCGAGCCCGGCGTTCACGCCGCGCGCGTACGACTCGATGACCGAGCGCTCTTCGGCCGGCGCGGCTTCGAGCACGCGCCGCGCCACCGCGCGGAACCCGAAGCGCCGCGCGCGCGTGTCCTGTTTGAGCGCCACCGGGCCGAAGAGCTCGGACAGTTCGCCGGCGGCGAGCCGCCGCGACAGGTCCATCTGGAAGAAGCGGTCCTGCGCATGCGCATAGCCGGTGGCGAACGCCAGGTCTGCACGCGTCCGCGCGCTGATGACCGGCATGCCGCGCGCGTCGCGCTCGATGCTCGCGGTGGCGGTGAGTCCATCGGCGCGGACGTGGCCATCGATCTGCGGAAGACTGCGCCGCATCGCCCACCAGGCGGCGCCGAAGGCGACGAGCGCGAGCACCGCGAGGCCGACCAGGGTCCATCGCAGCCAGCGCAGCCAACGCATCGTCGCGGCTTATTCTTTCGGAACGCGCAGGATCGTCATCGCATTGGTGCCCCCGGTGATCCCGGTGAGCTCGCCCTTGGTGACGATGACCATGTCGCCCGGTTCGACCAGGTCGAGCTGCAACATCATCGTGAGGATGGCGCGGAACAGCTCGGTGCTGCGCACTTCGGGAATGTCGAAGGGCACCGGATACACGCCGCGATACAGCGTGACGCGACGGCGCGTCGATTCGTGCCGCGTGAACGCGTAGATCGGAATGTCGGCCCGCGAACGCGACATCCACAACGGCGTGGTGCCGGACTCGGTGAGCGCCACGATCGCCCGAACCTTCATGTGGTTCGCCGTGTACATGACGGCCATGGCAATGGCTTCCTCGGTGCGGTCGACGATGCCGTCGACACGGTGACGCACGCGGCTCATCGTGAGCTGGTACTTCTCCGCGCCGTTGATGACTTCTTCCATGGCCTGCACGGACTTGACCGGATACTTGCCCACGGCGCTCTCGGCCGAGAGCATCACGGCGTCGGTGCCGTCGAGCACCGCGTTCGAGACATCCGAGACTTCGGCGCGCGTCGGCACCGGGTTCTGGATCATCGACTCCATCATCTGCGTGGCGGTGATGACCACCTTATTGCGCGTGCGCGACTCGTGGATGATGGTCTTCTGCAACCCGGTGATGGCGGCGTAGCCCATCTCCACGGCGAGATCGCCGCGCGCCACCATCAGCACGTCGGACGCTTCGATGATTTCGATGAGATTGCGGATGGCCTCGTGTCGCTCGATCTTGGCGCAGATGTGCCCGTGCCCGCCCGCCAGGCGCAGCAGCGAGCGCGCCAGGTTGACGTCGGACGCGTCGCGCGCGAACGAGACGGCGATGTAGTCCGCGCCCTTGGAGGCGGCGAACTTGATGTCGTCGCGATCCTTGTCGGTGAGCGCCGGCGCCGAGATACCGCCGCCGCGCAGGTTCACGCCCTTGCGGTTGGAAAGCTCGCCGCCCGCGATGACCTTGGTGTCGATGCGGGTGCCCGAGACCTTGGTGACCTCGAGCTCGATGAGACCGTCATTGAGCAGCAGGATGTTGCCGGGCTTCACGTCCTTGGGCAGATCCTGGTAAGCGCAGCCCACGACCTGATCGTTGCCGGCGTTCGGATCGTGCGCTGTGTCGAGCGCGAAAGCCTGCCCGTCCTTCAGGTCCACCTTCTTGCCGGTGAAGCTCTCGATGCGGATCTTGGGGCCGCCCAGGTCCGCGAGGATGCCGACATAGCGCCCGGCGCGCCGCGCCGCCTCGTGCACCAGGTCGATACGACGCCCATGCTCTTCGTGCTTGCCGTGGGAGAAATTCACGCGCGCCACGTCGAGGCCGGCGCGAACCATTTCGGTGAGGACTTCGACGGAATCGGTGGAGGGACCTAAAGTCGCGACGATCTTCGTGCGCGAGTGCATCTGGCGTTCTGGCATGGGCGCGCATTCTGCCATGTGTTTTGGCGCCCGGGCGCATAATCACGCGCGCTATTTCACGCATTTCCAACCGGCGAAGGGGTGTTCGATGTCGACGAAAATGCTGTCCAGGACCTCGTGGATGTTCCTGGCCGTGGGGCTCGTTCTGGGTGCAAGTCTTTCCTGGGTGCGCGCCGCGGACGCGCCGCCGCCCGCACGCGTGTTCGAGATTCGCACGTATCACTGCCTGCCCGGCCGGCTGGACGCCCTGCACAAGCGGTTCCGCGAGCACACCATGAAGATGTTCGAGAAGCATGGCATGACCAATGTCGCGTACTGGACATTCGAGGACAGTCCCGCGAAGGAGAACACGCTCATCTACGTGATCTCGCACGCCAGCCGCGAGCAGGCGAAGAAGAACTGGGCGGAATTCAGCGCGGACCCGCAGTGGCAGAAGATTGCCGAGGATTCGCAGAAGGACGGCAAGATCGTCGAGCGGGTGGATTCCGTGTTCGTCGACGCGACGGACTATTCCCCGCTGCGCTGAGCACCACCCATGATGCGCCGGTAGAGCGCGTCGAACAGCGCGAGGCGCCGCGCGTCGAGCCCGGGTTCCGGTGTCATCGGGCCGAGATTCATGCGCGCCTCGGTCGTGCGCGCGGTGAATTGCGGCCATCGCGGCAGCCCCGGGCCGTTCGGGTCGCCGCGCGACACGAAGTTCGCCCAGTAACCGGAGACGACGTCGGCGACGCGCCGATCCTCGTCGGTCCAACTCGCAACCGGCATCGAGAATACGTACGAGATTTCCGCGCCGTGCGTGGCTCGGCGATCGGGCCCGGATGAGGGCGGCGGAGGCCGGTGGGAGAAGAAGTAGAGAAACGTGCGTCCGCGCGCGCTGCGCGCGTCGTGAGTGGCGGCGGAAAACCGCGCGAGCCATGCCGCCTCGTCACGGAATGCCTCGCGTTGGGCCGGGTCGAATTCGGTCGCGTGTTGGCCCGGATAGATCGCCAGAAATGCCGGCGCGTCTTCCTCGAACCGGCCGCGAACGTGGCTCGCGAATTCCTCCGCGGTCTTGAACCCGATTCCGTACTCCTGCGCGCGCAAGTACGGGAACGTGCCCTCGTCGGCATTCGATCCGACGAGCAGGTCGACGTCGTGAGAACTGCCGGTCTCGAGCGCGCGCAACGGATCCTGCAGGATGCAATGCCCGTCGATGATGGGTTGCCCGACCGGGAATTCCTCGAGAACGCGCTGCGCGCTGAGTGCGCGCAGGGCTTCGAGCGATGGCGCCGCAGCCTTTTCCGCGGCGGCCGCACCATCGTGCTCCGCGTCCTGGAGCCGGCGCATCGGCAGGATGCGGATCGGCGCACTTTCGATGATCGCGCGCTGGAAGAGCCCCGCCGCACACGGCGAAGTCCGCAGGCTCTGGATGAACCTGCCTCCTCCGGACTGGCCCATGACCGTGATGCGTCCCGGATCGCCGCCGAACGCGGCGATATTCGTCTTCACCCATCGCAGCGCCTCGAGTGCGTCGTAGAACGCATAGTTTCCCGAGACGTGATCGGCCGACTCGGCCGTCAGCGCGGGATGCGCGAACATGCCGAACGCACCCAGCCGGTAGTTGATCGTGACGACCACGACGCCACGCCGCGCGAGCGCGGCGCCGTCGTACAGCGCGCCGGTGCCGATGATGAAACTGCCGCCGTGCAGCCAGACGGCCACGGGCCGGCGCTCGCGCGGGCCGCGCGCGGCCGTCCAGACGTTGAGGAAGAGACAGTCCTCGCTCATCGGCAGACCGGCGCCGGCCGCCGAGCGCCCGGGCACTGGTGCATTGCCGCCGATCTGCACGCACCGCGCGCCGAAGTGCGTGGCATCCCGCACACCTTTCCAGGCCGCGGGTGGTTGCGGGATTCGCCAGCGCAGCTCGCCGATCGGCGGTGCCGCGTAGGGAATCCCGCGAAAGATGCGCACGTCGCCGCCGACCGATTCGCCGGCCACGCGTCCTTGCGCCGTCTTCACTTCGAGGGATGGCGAGGCCGCTGCGGCGCCGCAGACTGCCGCCACGACCGCTCCCACGAGGAGCGGGCAGCGGCGGCGGCGGGTGTCCATCTGGCTAACTAGCCTTGGCGCGTTCCTGCAGCATCGCCACCGCCGGCAACGTCTTGCCCTCGACGAACTCGAGGAAGGCGCCGCCGCCCGTGGAGATGTACGAGATGCCTTCTTCGACACCGTACTTCTCGATGGCCGCGAGCGTGTCGCCGCCGCCCGCCAGCGAGAACGCCGGGGACTTCGCGATCGCCTGGGCGATGGTCCGCGTGCCTTCGCCGAACTGGTCGAACTCGAACACGCCCACCGGGCCGTTCCACACGATGGTACCGGCCTTCTGCAGCATGGCCGCGAAGCGCTCCGCCGTGTCCGGGCCGATGTCGAGGATCATCTCGTCGGGGCGCACGTCGTGGATGGAACGCACGTCCGCATGCGCCGTGGCCGCGAATTCCTTCGCCACCACCACGTCCGTGGGCAGCGGGATCTCCGCGCCGCGCGCCTTGGCCTGATCCAGCAGCCTGCGCGCGATGTCGAGCATCTCCGCTTCGTGCAGCGACTTGCCGACATTGATGCCGGTGGCTGCCAGGAATGTATTGGCGATGCCGCCGCCGACGATGAGCTTGTCGACCTTGGCGAGCAGCGACTCGAGTACGGTCAGCTTGGTCGAGACCTTGCTGCCCGCGACGATGGCCACCAGCGGGCGCGCGGGCTTCGCCAGGGCGCGCTCGAGCGCCTCGAGCTCGCCGACCAGCAGCGGGCCGGCACAGGCCACCTTGGCGAACTTGCCGACGCCGTGCGTCGAGGCTTCGGCGCGATGCGCCGTGCCGAACGCGTCCATGACGTAGACGTCACAGAGCTCGGCCATCTGCTTCGCGAGGTCTTCCTTGTCCTTCTTCTCGCCCTTGTTGAAGCGCACGTTCTCGAGCAGCACGGCCGAGCCCGGCGCGGTGTCGACGCCGGAAAGCCAGTCCTTCTTGAGCGGCACGGGCTTGCCCAGCAACTCCGACAGCCGCGAGGCC
>DASTRL010000155.1:0-20072 GCA_035761265.1 Steroidobacteraceae bacterium | reverse complement strand
CTTCTGGGCGTACGCCGACTCGATCTGGCTTTCGATCTGGAAGCGCGTGAACAGCGGGATGTCGTCGGTGTAGCGCTTCAGCTTCTTTTGCGCCTCGGGCGGCATGAAGCGCGTCATGTACTCCTGCGCGGTCGCGAACGTCGCATCGTCGTCGACCAGCACCTCGCCGATGTCATCGGTGAGGTAGTCGCGCAGCGAACGGGTCACGGCATCGCTTTCGCGATACACGAGATACGGAGCGGGGCGGTCCTTGGTGGCCGCGTCGATCTGGTCCCACTGGCTCTTGAGGTTGTCCAGGTCCCACTGCAGGTCCTCGACGGCCCGGCCCACGCCCGCCGTGCGCACGATGGCGCCCATGCCGTCGGGGATGCGCAAGTCGTCCATGACCTGGCGCATCTGGTCGCGATCCTCGCCTTCGATGCGGCGCGACACGCCGCCCGCGCGAGGGTTGTTGGGCATCAGCACCAGGAAGCGACCGGCGAGGGAAATGAACGTGGTGAGCGCGGCGCCCTTGTTGCCGCGTTCTTCTTTCTCGACCTGGACGATGACTTCCTGGCCTTCGGACAGCAGGTCGCGCATGTTGCTGCGGCCGCCGTCCGGATTCTTGCGGAAGTATTCCTTGGAGATTTCCTTCAGCGGCAGGAAGCCGTGGCGTTCCGCACCGTAGTCGACGAAGCAGGCCTCGAGCGAGGGCTCGATGCGCGAGATCCGTCCTTTGTAGATGTTGGCTTTCTTCTGTTCCTTGGATGGGATTTCGATGGACAGGTCGTACAGCTTCTGGCCATCAACCAGCGCGACGCGCAACTCCTCTTGCTGAGTTGCATTGACGAGCATTCTCTTCATTTGAATTGGACCCTAGTGTCTGTCGGGCCAACTCGATTCTCACGGCGGATATCCCTGCGGGCGTCATTGCAGGCGACCGCGCGGCGCGGAGTGCAAGGACGCAAGGCCAAAGACTGTTGTGGGGCGGCGTGTAATTCACGTCTATGTGTTCCGCCCGTGGTGGGGCGGAGCGCCAAAACCCTTTGGGCTACTTCACCGACGTCGCGCAAGAGGGGTCTTTTGGATCTCCATCCATGCGCTGCGTTTCGAGTGGGCCTTCGAGCGATGGCCTCGTTGCCGAGGACCAACTAACATGCGGTGGGCGTTCGATTCGTTGTATGCAAGACAAGTCGTATGCAAGACAAGTCGCGCTCGCGCGCACCGCGGCATTGCGTCGTCACGCGCAGAAAAGCATTGCTGGGGACGACGACGGCGCGAATCATAGCCCGAGACCTTAGTGAAAACAAGACGTTACGAATCCCGCGACGTTTCCGCGCCACAAATCCCGGCCGACTCGTCAGAGAGCCCGCTCAAAGTCCGCCAGGTTTCCGTCGACGAGCGCGGGGCGGGCCAGCGACTCGACAACTTCCTCGCTCGAATCCTCAAGGACGTGCCGCGAAGCCATATTTTCCGCGTGATCCGCAAAGGGGAGGTGCGCGTGAATGGCAAACGCGCCAGGCCCGAAACGCGGTTGCAGGCGCACGACACCGTGCGCGTGCCGCCGGTGCGGACCGGGGCGCAGGCGCCGCCGCGGCGCGCACCGGCGAGCCTCCTCGACAGCATCACGAGCGCCATCGTGCACGAGGACGCGCAGCTGCTGGTCATCGACAAGCCGGCGGGCGTGGCCGTGCATGGCGGCAGCGGAGTGAGTTTCGGAGTCATCGAGGCGCTGCGCGCCGCCCGACCGGATGAGCACCTCGAGCTGGTGCATCGCCTGGATCGCGACACCAGCGGCCTGCTGCTGGTGGCGCGCAAGCCCGCCGCGCTGCGCACCCTGCACGCGCTCATGCGTGAAGGGGCAGTCGAGAAGAAGTACCTCGCGCTGGTGAAGGGCAAGTGGGAGCTGGGCAAGAAACGCATCGACGTCCCCTTGCGCACCGATATCCGCGTGGGCGGCGAGCGCACGGTCAAGGCGCATGCATCGGGCAAGGAGGCGGTCAGCGTCTTCAGGCCCGTGCAGTTCTTCGGCAAGAAGGCATCACTGGTCGAGGTGTCGCTCGAAACCGGGCGCACGCACCAGATCCGCGTGCATGCCGCGCATGCCGGCCATCCGCTCGCGGGCGACCAGAAGTACGGCGACGCGGAATTCAACGAGCGCATGCAGGTTGCCGGCCTGGCACGCATGTTCCTGCATGCGCACCAGGTGAGCTTCGTGTGGCCCGGTTCGGGCGTGGAGTTCTCGGTGAGTGCGCCGCTGCCGGCCGATCTCGCGGCGGTCATCGACTCGCTGGGGGACAGGCAGCGCTGAGTGGTTAGGGCACCTGGAAGCCCGCGGTGCGCAGCGCCCCGGCGAGCCAGATCAGCGGCAGGCCGACGATGGCCGTGGGGTCGGAGGAGTCCAGGCGTTCGAACAGCGAGATGCCGAGCAGTTCGGCCTTGAATCCGCCGGCGCAGTCGAACGGCCGTTCGCGTTCGATGTATCGATCGATCTCGGCATCGCTCAACGCCCGCAGCGTCACGGTGGTGGTGTCGAGGTGCGAAAGTTCGAGCCCCGCCGCCTCACAACGCACCGTGCTGGCCGTGTGGAATTCCGCGCGGGAACCGGAAAGCTGCCGCAGCTGCTCGCGGCAGGTCGCGGCATCTCCCGGCTTGCGCAGCACGCGCTCCGCGAGGGCGGCGACCTGGTCCCCGCCTATGACCACGGCCTCCGGGTAGTGCAGGGCCACCGCGCGGGCCTTGGCCGCGGACAGGCGGCCGGCGCGCGCGCGCGGCGTCTCGCCGGGGATCTGCGACTCGTCGACCTCCGGGCTCGCGCTGCTGAACCGCAATCCCAGGCGCTCCAGCAGGGCGGCTCGATAGCGGGAGGTGGATGCCAGGATCAGGGGACGTGGCTCGGCCTTCGGGCTCATAAAAACAAGGACTTGGAGTTAATGTTGTTTTGACTTGGGGGAGGGTCGCACCTATGATAAGCGCCCCATGTCACTGGGCTGGTCGCGTCGCGCTCCTGTCGACACCCTGGTGGGCACCGAGACGGCGATGGATTTCACGATCCCGCTCGGCGAGTTGCCCAGGGTTGCGCATGAGCTGACGAGCAAGGACGGCGAAGCCCGCGGTCGCGTGCGCTTCTCGAGGCAGCAGGGCCAGGCGGTCGCCGACCTCGAGGTCGGCGCGCAGCCGGAAGTAGTTTGCCAGCGCTGCATGCAGCCGATGCGCTGGCCGGTGAAGGTGAATTCGCGCGTCGCGCTGGTCAGCGACTACGACGCTGCGGACCGCGTGCCGGATGGGATGGATGTTTTTCTGGTCGAGGCCGACAGCGTGAGCGTTCGCGACCTCGTGGATGAAGAGATCATGCTGGCGTTGCCGCACGTGCCGCGGCATGAGGAAGACAGCGAGTGCGCGCGCCGCAAGGTCCGGTTGCCGGGACAAACGGACGAACCGGAAGAGGCGCAGGACCCGAAAGTTCAGAAACCGTTTGCACAGTTGGGCGAACTGTTGAAACGCAAGTAATCGTCGCCCGGAGAGGATCGTTTCCATGGCCGTTCAGAAGAGTCGCAAAACGCCGTCCAAGCGCGGCATGCATCGTTCGCACGACGGGTTGAGCAAGCCCGCGCTTTCGGTGGATCCGCAGTCCGGCGAGACGCACCTGCGACATCGGATCACGCCTGACGGCTTCTATCGCGGCAAGCGCGTCATCGAGAAGCCGGCCGACGTCGAGACCGAAGAATAGTCCCGTCGTGGAGCCGTGAAGGCTCCAGCGAGCGCATGGCGTCGATCGCCGTCGATGTGATGAGTGGTGACCGCGGTGCGCCCGAATGCGTACCCGGCGCCCTGCGCGCCCTCGCCGCCGACCCCGAGCTCGAGCTCATCCTGGTCGGCAATCCCGAGATCATCCAGGCCGAACTCGCGCGTGCGTCGCCCGACATGCGCGCGCGCGCCGCGGTGCACGCGGCCGCGAGCGTGGTCGCCATGTCCGAGCATCCGCGCGATGCCATCCGGCGGCGCAAGGACTCCTCGATGCGCCTGGCCATCGACCTCGTGAAGGAGGGCCGCGCCGCGGCCATGGTGAGCGCGGGCAATACCGGCGCGCTCACGGCGATGTCGCACTTCGTGCTCAAGACCGTGGGTCCGGTGGAGCGCGCGCCCATCATGTCATCGGTGCCGGCGCGCGATGGCGGGCACACGCACATGCTGGATCTCGGCGCGAACTCCAAGGCCACGGCGCTGCAGCTCGCGCAGTTCGCGACCATGGGATCGATCGTGGCGCGCGATGTGTTCGGCATCGCCAACCCGCGCATCGGACTGCTCAACATCGGCGAAGAGGAAACCAAGGGCCACGAGCTCGTGCAGGACGCGCACGAGCTGATCCGCCACGCCGGCGTGAACTACCAGGGATTCGTCGAAGGCAACAACATCTTCGACGGCAGCGTCGACGTGGTCGTGACGGATGGCTTCACCGGCAACGTCGCGCTGAAGACGATGGAAGGATTGGCGAAGCTCATCGTCGAACAGATGCGCGCGGAATTCACGCGTGATGCGCTCAGCAAACTCTCCGGGTTGCTAGCCAGTCCGGTGCTGCGCCGGGTGGGTGAGGGCCTGGATCCGCGGCGTTACAACGGCGCCTGCATGGTCGGACTGACCGCAGTCGTGGTAAAAAGCCACGGCAGCGCGGATGCACTGGCATTCGCGCAGGCGATCGCGACGGCGGCCGCTGCGATGCGCCGGGGCCTGCCGGCGGTCATCGCGAAGGCACTGTCGCCCGACAAAGCGGCATAAGATCAAGGGCAGACATGTACTCACGCATCGCCGGCACGGGCTCCTACCTGCCGGAAAAGGTCGTCACGAATTTCGATCTCGAGAAGATGATGGATACCACCGACGAGTGGATCCGTTCGCGCACCGGGATCGAGCGGCGGCACGTCGCGGCCGACGGCCAAACTACCGTGGACATCGCCGAGATCGCCGCACGCCGCGCCATCGAGGCGGCGGGCGTGACGCCGGCGGAGATCGATTTCATCGTGTTCGGCACGACCACGCCGGACCAGGTGTTCCCCAACTGCGGCACGCTGCTGCAGGCACGGCTGGGTGCGCGCGGCTGCCCGGCATTCTCGGTCGAGACCGCGTGCAGCGGATTCATCTACGCGCTGTCGATCGCGGACAAGTTCATCAAGGCCGGTGAGGCCAGGTGCGCGCTCGTGGTGGGCGCGGAGACGCTCTCGCGCATCACCAACTGGAGCGACCGCAACACCGCGGTGCTGTTCGGTGACGGGGCCGGCGCCGTGGTGCTCAAGCCGTCGAGCGAAGCCGGCATCGTGAGCACGCACCTGCATTCGGATGGAACCTACAAGGAGCTGCTGTACGTAGACAGTGGCGTGTCGCGCGGCTTCAAGGTCGATCCGGCCACCAACAAGGTGGACGTGAGCATCCGGATGGCCGGCAGCGAGGTGTTCAAGGTGGCGGTCACCAAGCTCGGCGGGGCGGTGGATGAGGCCCTGGCGGCCAACGGCCTCGACCGCTCGGCGGTCAACTGGCTCGTGCCGCACCAGGCGAACATCCGCATCATCTCGGCCATGGCGAAGCGCCTCGAGCTGCCGATGGAGCGTGTCATCGTCACCGTGCAGGACCACGGCAACACTTCCACCGCCTCGGTACCGCTGGCGCTCGACGTGGGTGTGCGCGATGGCCGCGTGAAGCGCGGCGACCTGCTGCTGCTCGAGGCCTTCGGCGGCGGCTTCACCTGGGGAAGCGCACTGATCAGGTATTAGGGGCTCGTTCGCAGACGGCTACCGAGTCGGCGCACTGCGCTACCTTCGGGCAACCTTCGACATCTCCTTCTCGAGGTCGTCGAGCAGCGACTGGACGTCCTCGGTGCTGCCGGCATCGCTGTACGCTTCCATGTCGATCACGCCGTCCTCGTCCATCTCGATCTTGGTGATGCCGGGATTGGCCTTCTCCAGTTCCTCGAGCAGATTCTGCGTCTTCTGATGCTCCTGCAGCAGCCGGCGGCTCTGCGCCACGAGCTTCTTGTGCTGCAGACCCTGCAGGATGGTCATCTGCAGTTCCTTCGGATGGCAGGGCTTGAGCAGGAAGCGGTACACCTCGCCCTCGTTGATGGCGCGCACCGCCGCTTCCAGGTCCGCCTGCCCCGAGAGGATCATGCGGATCGTGTTCGGCCACTTCTTGCGCACTTCGGACAGGAACTGGCTGCCCGTCATGCCGGGCATGCGCTCATCGGAGACCACGACGTCGATGTCGTTGCCGGCGAGGATCATCAGGCCCTTTTGCGCCGAGTCGGCGGTGAAGATCTCGAACTGCGTGCGGTCGAGGCTGCGCACCAGAGCCGAAGTCAGGTTCGGCTCGTCGTCGACCAGGAGTAGTTTGCTCTTTTCCATGTAAATCACCCTGCTAATCCAGCACTTTCACAGAGACACGAATGGGTTCGGCGACGCCCACGCCGGCCGCGACGGCGCGCAGGCGATCGAGTACGGTCGAGGTCACCTCGGTGCCGCGCGGCACCAGGCGCGTGCCGCGCAGACTCATGACGTCGGCGTCGATCATCATGCCGGGCTCGAGCTCGCGCAGCGTCACGCCGCGACTCATCACCAGCCCGCAGTCCTCGCTGATCGCCCTGGCCATGGCCTGCGTGATCACCGGCGGCAGTCCGGGCGCGGCCTGGTTCACGAGCTGTGCCGCCTGCTCGGGCGGGCGGCCCTGGGAGATCTGCCGATCGAAGCTCACGGCGGCCCAGAGGATGGCGGCGCCGATCTTCTCCGGCTCCCAGGTCGAGGGGTCACCGCCGGCGAGATCGGCGGCGGGCGGCCGCATCTGGCCGGCGACCATGCCGGCCACGGCCTCGAGCCGCGGGATCGCGCCTAACAACCTGGCCGCGATCTCCGGGTGCGATTCGTACAGGCGGCGCTCCTCGTGGGTCAGCGGCTGGCCGCTGAGCGCGCGCGACAGCGTGTCCTGCGGCAGCGTGATGCAGCCGAGCTGCGACACCATGGCCGCGAGGTGGTACTGCCACAGTCCAGGCAGCAGCTTCAGGGCCGCCGCGGCGCTGTCCGCGTAGCGCTGGATCTGCGCGGCGCGGCGCTGCGCGACGGGGTTGATCAGGCCCAGCACGTCGCACAACACCTTGACCGTCGCGTTGAGCGTGTTCTCGAGCAGGTGCTTCTCCGCGTGGATCAGCCGGTATTGCTCGATGCCGTTCTGGATGACGCCGAACAGCGTCTCGGAATTGCAGGGCTTGAGCAGGAAGCGGAACACGCGTCCCTCGTTGACGGCGGCAATGGTCGATTCCAGATCGGCCTGGCCGCTGAGCACCATGCGCACGGTCTGCGGTGCGATCTCGTTGACCTTGGCGAGGAAGCGCGCCCCGTCCATCTCCGGCATGCGCATGTCGGAGACCACGACGGCGAACGGGCCCTGCTGCCGGATGATGTCCAGGCCCGCGGCGGCGCTGGTGGCCGTCTCGAGTTCGACGCGATTGCGCAGCTGGCGACGTATGCCGTCGAGCACATTGGGCTCGTCGTCGACGAACAGCACGCGGTCCCTCATGAGGGGCCTCCCTGGCTCGCGGCCTCGTCGGCAATCGCGGCCGCGCACAGCTCGCGCCACTCATGCCATTTGTCGCCACGCTGGTGCCTTTCGAGATATTCGTAGTTCAGGTGCAGGTCCGGCGAACGCGGATCGGCGATCTCGGGGTGATGCGCGATGCGATCGGCCACGTGCACGATTCCCGGCAGGCCGAAGTCGCCGGTCGACTGCGCCGGATCCTCGTGGAAGGCGATGGCCTCGGCGATGGTGTTCGGCAGGCCCCAGAGGCCCACCAGGTAGGCGCCCACGTCGGTGTGCGCGGCCTGCAGCTCCAGCGTTTCGATGTCGCGCTCGCTGCCGGGCCGGCCGCGGGCGAGCTCGAGCACGCGGGCATATTCGTTCGGCATGCCCATGGCGAGCACCAGCTTGCCGATGTCGTGCAGCATGCCGGCGAGGAAGGCGGCGGCCACGGCTTCCTTGTCGAGGCCCTCATCGATGGCGATGCGGTGCGACGCGGCAGCGGTCGCGAGACTGTGGGACCACAGCGCTTCGAGGCTGAAGCCGCGCACCTGCGGCATCTCGCCGCCGGTGAAGATTCCCTGGCCGAGCACCAGCGCCATGATGCGGTCGAGCCCGAGCAGGGCGCCCGCGCGCGCCACGTCGGCTACGGGCTTGGCGAGCCCGAAGTAGGCGGAGTTGACCACCTTGAGGAGCCGCGCCGACATCGACGGATCGCGCGAGATGATCCTGGCGACGTCGTCCATGTCCGAGGTCGGGCGCTTCAGGCACTCGACCAGCTGCTGATAGGTCGCCGGCAGCACGGGTAGTTTGTTGATGCGCGCGACCAGCGTCTTGACCGCGGCGTTGCCGGCCAGGTCCCGCAGCGTGAAGGCGCGCGCGATGGTGCCTTGCAGGATTTCCGCGTCGCAGGGCTTGGAGAGGAACTGGTGCGAGACCCCGAGCGCCTTCATGACGGATTCGGTTTCCGCCTGCCCGGAGAGGATCAGGCGGATGGTGTCGGGGTATTCGCGCTGCACGACTTCCAGCAGCTCCGCGCCGCTCATGCCGGGCATGCGCATGTCCGTCACCACGACCTCGCAGGGTTCGGCCTTGAGCGCCTCCAGCGCGGCCTGCGCGCTGCCCACGAAGGTCATCTGCCACTCATTGCGCTTGGGTCGCAACATGCGTTTCAGGCCCTCGAGCACCCGCGGCTCATCGTCGACGAACAGGACGCGGATCGCATTCAAGCGGCTGCCCCCGATGCCACGTCGGGCTCGGATTTCATGCCGCCGATGGGCAGGCGGATGATGAAAGTGGTGCCGGCGTTCGGCGCGCTGACCACCTTGATCGTGCCGCCGTGCTTGTCGACCACGACGTTGTGTGCGATCGCCAGTCCCTGGCCCGTGCCCTTGCCGACTTCCTTGGTCGTGAAGAACGGATCGAAGATGCGTTGCTGGATGTGCGCCGGCATGCCGCAACCGGTGTCGCTGATCTCCACCACGGCCCATTCGCCGTCGGGACGCGTCTTCACCTTGATCTTGCCCTTGCCCTTGGAACCGTCGCCGACGACGTCGCCGATGGCGTGCGCCGCGTTGACCACCATGTTCAGCACCACCTGGTTGAACTCGGCGGGCGAACAGTGCACGGAAGGCAGGTTGGCATCGAGGTCCATCTCGACTTCGGCGACGTATTTCCACTCGTTGCTGGCAACGGTAATGGTGCTCTGGATTGCACGGTTCAGGTCGGTCGCGGTCTTCTCGCGCGCCGGGTGCGAGAACTCCTTCATGGCGCGCACGATCTTCGCGACGCGGTCCACGCCCTCGAGCGATTGGTTGAGCGCGCGCGGGATCTCCTCCTTGAGATAGTCGAAATCCGCGTCCGCGAGCAGCTTGCCGGCCGGAGCGCCGCCCACCTTCACGAGCTGGGTGAGCAGCGAATCGAGCTCGCCGAAAGACTCCTTGAGGAAGCGCAGGTTGTCGCCCACGTACTGCGTCGGCGTGTTGATCTCGTGCGCGATGCCCGCGGCGAGCTGGCCGATGGCCTCGAGCTTCTGCGCCTGGCGCAGATTGTCCTCGAGGCGGTCGCGCTCCTCCAGGGTCTGCTTGAGCATCGAGATGTCGGTGAGGCTGCCTTCCCAACCGGCGATGGCACCGGCGCCGTCGTACAAGGTGGCGGTGTTCACCAGCACGTGCAGCTTGTTGCCCTTGCAGTCCTGCAGGGCGGTCTCCCAGCTCTCGACCATGCGCTGGCGCGACATCATGTCGAGGAAATGCGCGCGCTTGCCGGGATCGAACAGCAGGTTGAGGAAGTTCACCTTGCCGAGCGGGATGCCCTGGCAGGCCAGCATCTTCATGCAGGCGGCGTTCGCGGTCTTGAGCGTGCCATCGTGATTGGCGGTGAACAGCGCCACCGGCACGTTGTTGAACAGGTCCTGGTAGCGGCGCGTGGCGCGCACCAGGTCGCGGTGGAAGTTGTTGCGCTCCACCGAATAGGAAACGATGCGCGACAGCATGCCCGCGTTGACGCGGCGCTTTTCGAGATAGTCCTGCGCGCCCTCGCGCACGGCGGTGAGCCCCTGCTTGTAGTCGTCCGAACCGGTCAGCACGATGATGGGCGTGAGGTCGGCGACCGCGCGCAGTGCGCGCAGCGCCTGCAGGCCCGAGGCGTCCGGCAGCCCGAGATCGAGCAGCACGAGATCGTATTCGACCTTCTGCAGACGCTCGGCGGCTTCGGCGGCGGTCTGCACGACGTCGCAATTGACCTGGTTGAGGCCGGCGTCCTTGAGGTGGCGCTCAACCACGCGCGCATCGGCGGCGTTGTCCTCCACTAACAACAACCGGATGCTCTTCATCATCTCGACTTCGTTGGTGCTCATCGGCGCGTTGACTCGCATGTCGGGTTGGAAAGCGCGTGGCGCAGCCGATCCGGCCGTCCGCCACAGCTGTCATATCGGCGTCCGGCGCTATTTCCTTAGGTCTGGCGGAGCTTTGCCGCCTCGAGGGAAGTCCGTCACATATCGGTCGGGATACCTGCTCCTGAACCCTACGGGCGGGCGATTTGCGGCGCCGCTCACAAAGTTTTCGCGCCGGCCCATCCAGACTCGCCGCAACCGGCCGATTCCGTAACGCGGCATATGACGAATCCGGCGACAAATATCGGCGCGGCCGAACCTCTTTTCGACTGGCATCCGTCGCCCTCGCTGCTCTGCGGGCGGGACGGCGTGATCGCGCGCGCCAATCCGGCGCTGTTGCGCCTGCTGCGCGCCTGCGCCGCCGACGTCGAAGGCACGGGGCTGCCGGAATACTTTCCCGAAGTTGCGACGCAGCTCGGAGACTTGCCGGCCGCCCACTGCTTCGGGCGGGTGGCGGTGCGTCGTCCGGACGGCAGCAACTTCATTGCGCGCCTGCGCGCGGTGCCCGCTGCATGGCATGGCCTCACGCTGGTGAGCGTCGAGGACCTGACGGACACCGAAGCGGAACTGGCGGCGGCCAACAAGGAGTTCGAATCGCTGACCAGCGCGGCGGGCCATGACCTGCGCGGCCCGCTGCGCATCCTCAGGGGATTCGCGGAGGCGCTGGAGGAAGAATGCGGCGCCGACCTCAACGAAGAGGGCAGGACCTTCCTCAAGGAGATCCTCAAGGCCGGCGATCGCATGGAAGGACTCATCGACGGGCTGCTCACCTACTCGCGCGCGGGACGCGCCGAGCTGAGCTGCGAGAATCTCGACATCGGCACGCTGGCCGAGCTCGTGCACTACGACCTGCGCCACGAGGACACGGAGCGCCAGGTGCACTTCGAGCTGCAGCCCGGCATCACCGCCTGGGGCGACGTGCGTCAGATGATGACCATCCTGCGCACCTTGTTAGGCAACGCGTGGAAATACACCGCGCGCACGGCGCAGCCGCGCGTGCGCCTCTACGCCGAGCAGCGCGGCGAGGAAGAATGGATCTGCGTGGGCGACAACGGGGCGGGGTTCGAGATGAGCCAGGCCACCCGGCTCTTCCGCCCCTTCACGCGCCTGCACCGCCAGGATGAATTCGCCGGACACGGCCTCGGCCTCGCCACGGTGGCGCGCATCGTGCAGCGACATGGCGGCCGCATCGACGCCGAGGGCGCGGTGGGCAAGGGCGCCACGGTGCGCTTCTGGTTGCCGCGTCCGGCCGACTGAGCCGGATCCGGGGCCAAAAAAAACGCCCCGCGGTGCGGGGCGTTTTCGTAACGACCTGTTTCGTGACGAAGTGGTCGATTACTTCGAGATCGAACGGCGGAACATCCGGTCGATCTTCTCGTTGGTCGCATCGCAGCAGGACTGCGAAGCCTGGGCCGCGGCGAGCGCCTGGTTGGCCGCGCTCTGCGCGCCGCTGGCGGTCGACGAAGCCGACTGGGCGGCGGCATTGGCCGCATCAGCCGAGCTCTTGGCGGCAGCGAGATCCGCGGTGAGGCGGCTCACCTGCTGCTTGAGATTGTCGACGTCGGCTTGCAGAGGCTTCAAGTCCTGGCAGCCGGCCAACATGGTGAACGCTGCAACGGCAGCAACCTTGATAATCGCACTCTTCATAACGATCAATCCCCTTATTGGTGGTTGAGCAAGTCCGCTTCGCTTTGCCCGCAAACGTACGCGATGTGAGCAGAAGGTAGACGTCTAATATGCGGGCGCAACTGCAACAAATTCGCGAGTTGTTTGCAACTGATATTTCTTCGTTGTCGGCCTGTGGCGACATTTGGCGCGGCAGGAGCTATTAGGGCCTCTAACACCTATCAGTAGCCCTCACTGACTATTGCGCAGGCCGTCTCGCAGAATCTCGCGCGCCGCGTTGTGCCCGGGAATTCCAGTCACGCCGCCACCCGGATGCGCGCCCGAGCCACACAAGTACAGGCTTTTCAGCGGCGTGCGGTAGTCACCGTAGCCTAACATCGGACGCGCGGCCCAGAGTTGATCGAGCCCGAGCGCGCCGTGGAAGATGTCGCCGCCCGCGAGGCCCAGCTTCTCTTCGAGGTCAATTGGACTCAGGGCCGAGTGGCCCACGACGCTCGCGCGGAAGTTGGGCGCGTACGAATCGACCGTCGACAGGATGAGGTCGACCGCACTGTGCCGTTCCCGACGCCAGTCGCGGCCGTGCGGCAGGTTGTAGGAGAAATGCTGACAAAAAAGCGAGGCCACGTGAGCGCCTTTCGGCGCCAGCGTCGGGTCGAGCGTCGAGGGAATGAGCATCTCGACGATGGGCGCGCGCGACATCCCGTTGAGGCGCGCGTCCGCGAATGCCGCGTCCATGTAGCCGAGCGATGGCGCGAGGATGATGCCGGATCCCAGGTGCGCGCCACCGTCATTGCGCGGTGCAGCGGTGAATTTCGGCAGCTCGGACAGCGCGACGTTCATGCGGAAGGTGGCCGAGCCCATGCGCAGCCGCTCGATGCGTGCGCGGAACTCGGCCGGCAACTGCGCATCGGCGAGCAGTCCGAGGAACAGCGGCTTCGGCCCGAGGTTCGCGGCGATCGCGGCCGCCTCGACGACGCGTCCATCCTCGAGCTCGATGCCGGTGGCGCGATCGCCGGTGCTGAGGATGCGGCGCACCGGCGCGTCGGTCTCGAGCGTGACTCCGAGGCGGCGTGCTTCGCTGGCCATAGCCTGGGTGATCGCGCCCATTCCGCCGAGCGCGTGTCCCCACACGCCCGACTTGCCGTTCACTTCACCGAAGACATGATGCAGCAGCACGTACCCGCTGCCGGGCGTGTACGGGCTCGCGTAGTTGCCCACCACCGCATCGAAGCCGTACAGCGCCTTGACCGCGTCGCTTTCGAACCAGTGGTCTAACAAGTCGCCGGCGCTGCGCGTGAACAGCTCGTGGATGTCGCGTTGCACGGCGGCGTCGAGCTTGCGGAACCGCCGGCCGAGCTTGAAGGCGTTCCACAGGTCGCGCATCCGGTGCGGATCCGTGGGCGGGGTTTCGAGCAGCTGGCGGCGCAGCATGTCCACGGCGCCGTCGAGCATCGCAAAGTAGTCGGGCAGGCGCGCCGCATCGCGCGCGGAGAAGGAGCGCACCGATTCGAGCGTGCGCGCGCTGTCCGGCCCCGCGGTGAGCGCGCGTCCATCGGGCAGCGGCAGGAAGTTCTGCATGGGGCGTTCGAGCACCTTGAGGCCGTGCTGCTCGAGCCTGAGGTCGCGGATCACCTTGGGATTGAGCAGGCTCACCGTGTAGCTGGCGGTGGAGTTGCGGAAGCCGGGGTGGAATTCCTCGGTGACGGCGGCTCCGCCCAGGATGCTGCGGCGTTCGAATACGCCCACCGAGAGGCCGGCCTTGGCGAGATAGCAGGCGCAGGTGAGGCCGTTGTGGCCGCCTCCGACGATGACCGCATCGAAGCGGCTCCGGGCGCTTGACCTGGATAAATTCACAGTGTACAAATCCTCAGCCACGATTCTTCTTTAAAGGAATCCGCCATGTCCGATCTCACTCCACGCCAGACCGAAATCCTGCGCCTCATCCAGCGCGCCATCGCCGAGACCGGCATGCCGCCCACGCGCGCCGAAATCGCCAACGAGCTCGGTTTCAAATCTCCGAATGCCGCCGAAGAGCACCTGCGCGCGCTGGCGCGCAAGGGTGTCATCGCGCTGGTGCCCGGCGCTTCGCGCGGCATCAAGCTCATGGACACCATGCGCGAGCAGCTCGGCCTGCCGCTCATCGGCCGTGTCGCGGCGGGCCGGCCCATTCTCGCCGAAGAGAACATCGAATCGCGCCTCGACATCGATCCCGCCATCTTCCAGCCCAGGCCGCATTACCTCCTGAAGGTGGTCGGCATGTCGATGAAAGACGCCGGCATCCTCGATGGCGATCTCGTCGCCGTGCATCGTACGCCGGAAGTGCGCAACCGGCAGATCATCGTGGCGCGCCTGGAAAACGAGGTCACGGTCAAGCGCTACAAGCAGGAAGGACCGGTGGTGTGGCTCATGCCCGAGAACTCGGATTTCGAGCCCATCAAGGTCAACGTCAGGGAAGACGCGCTGATCATCGAGGGTGTCGTGGTGGGGGTGTTGCGGCGGGGCGATCCGCTGTTGAAGAAAGGCCTGGCCGCATGAGGCGCCTGTGTTGGCAGGCCGCCTCCGGTTGTTAGGACCGCGCACCGTCTATTTACCGCCTTCGCCTCGCCCCGGAGGGGCCGACATGAAAAGAGCCACCGGCAGCTTCGAAGTCAATCTGCAGCCGCTGTCGAATTCGGAAGTCAGTGACGATCCGCTGTTCGGGCGGTTGCTGCTCACCAAGAAATTCAGCGGCGATCTGGCCGGATCGGCGCGCGGACAGATGCTGTCCGCGGGCACGGGCACGCAGGGATCGGCAGGCTATGTGGCCATCGACCGGTTCACCGGCACCCTGGAAGGACACCGGGGCAGCTTCGTGTTGCAACACTCGGGGAGCATGAATCGCGGCGTGCCCACGCTCTCCATCATGGTGGTGCCGGACTCGGGTACGGATGAGCTGCAGGGTCTCACCGGCACGCTGAGCATCAACATCATCGATGGCAGGCATTTCTATGACTTCATCTACTCCCTCCCGGAGCAGAGGCGGCTGAAGGCCGCCAGTTGACGTGAACGCGGCGGATTCTCCATGTCGACCGATCCACAACTGCAGGAGTTGCTTGCCCACCCGTCGGTGTGGCGCGGCCGCAGCCGCGCCGCCGTGGAAACCCTTTCCACGGGTTTCGCCGCGCTCGATGCCGGCCTGCCCGGCGGTGGCTGGCCACGCCATGGCCTCGTAGAGATCCTCACGCCGCGGCCGGGCGTCGGCGAGCTCTATCTACTGCTGCCTGCGCTGGCGGCGCTGTCGCAGGGCACGCCCGCCCGGTGGTGCGCCTGGGTGGCGCCACCGCACCAACCTTATGCGCCCGCGCTCGAAGCCCGCGGCGTGGTGCTCGACCGCATGCTCATCGTGCGCGCCCACTCGACCGCCGTCGCGTGGGCGTACGAGCAGGTATTGCGTTCGGGTGCCTGTGGCCTGGCGCTCGCATGGCTGCCGCGCGTGAGTCCGCGCGCCATCCGTCGCCTGCAACTCGCGGCCGAGCAGGGGCGCGCGCTCGGCGTGCTGTTCCGCGGCCAGCAGTCCGCGTGCGTGGCGTCCCCGGCGATGCTGCGCGTGTCGCTCGAGCCTTTGAAGGAGGCCGGCCGGCACGGTGCGCGCGTGACGCTCATCAAGAGCCGCGGCGGCAGCCGCGCGCCCGTCGATCTCACCTGGACCGCGGCCGCGGCATGAGAACGGGATCGTCCTCATGCATCCGCGTTCCTATCGACTGAAATTTCCGGAGCCGGCTCCCTCCGCGCCGGTCGAAAGTCTTCCTGGGTCGAGTGCGACGCCGGCCGTTTTACGGGTGCGGCCGGTGTCGCCTCCGCCCAAGGGGCCGCCGGAAGGACCCGGTGGCCAGGCGGCGCTCCACCTCGAGCCACGCGAGTTGTGGATCGCCGCGCATGTGCCGCAACTCACGCTGCTGGCGCAGCGCCGGCCCGATGACACGCGCCCGGTGGTGATCGTGGATGCGGAGGATCACAACCCGCGCCTCCTCGATGTCGATGCGCGGGCGCAGGCGGCCGGTATCCGTCCCGGCATGACGCTGGGCGCGGCGCTGGCCGCGGCACCGGACATCGAGCCGCGTCCGCGCGACGCATCGCGCGAACGCGAGCTGATGCAGCGGCTGGCCACGCTCGCGGCGACGTTCACGCCGCAGGTGTCCATCGAGCCGCCGGATGGCCTGCTGCTCGAGATCAAATCCAGCATCACGCTGTTCGGCGGGCTGCGTGAACTGTGCCGCCGGCTGCGCGCGGCCTGTGCCGCCGACCCCTGGATCACGCAGATCGGCGCCGCGCCGCATTTCACGCTCGCGCCCACGGCGCTGGCAGCGCTGGTGGCGGCGCGCGCCGGCGCGCGTTGCTTCATCACCGATCCGCTGTCATTGCCCGCGAGGCTCAAGCCGCTGCCATTGACCCTGTTGCGCTGGCCCGAGGAACACAACCTGCGCCTCGTGGCCATGGGGGTGCGCACGCTCGGCGAGCTCATGCGCCTGCCGCGTGCCGGGTTCGCGCGGCGTTTCGGTCCCGGACGGCTCGCCGATCTCGACCGCATGCTCGGACGGCGCGCCGATCCGCGCGCACGCCTCGAGCGCCGCGAACGTTATCGCGGTGCGCTCGATCTCGATCACGAGATCGAGGATCACGAGCGCATCCTGCAGGCGCTCGCGCCGCTGCTCACCGAGCTCGAACGATTCCTGCGGGTGCGCCAGTGCGGCATCGTCTCGCTGCAATGCCGCTTTCATCATTACCGGGCCGCACCCACGCGTTGCACGCTGCGCCTGGCCGCGCCCGAGGCCGGCAGCGAGCGTTTCACGCGCCTGCTGCGCGAGCGCCTGGCGACGCTGACGTTGCCCGAACCGGTGCGTCGCTGTGAATTGCGCGGCGGGACGCTCAGCCCGTTGTCACCGGCGAGTCGTCCGTTGTGGTCGCCCGGCGAGCACGGCCACGCCAGCGCCGGGGAAATGCCCTCGCTGGTCGAGCATCTGCGCGCGCGACTCGGCGCGCAGGCGCTCCATGGCATCCAGCGCGTGGCGGAGCATCGACCCGAGCGCGCCTGGAGCGTGACGGAGCCCGGCACCGGCAGCAATGCCCGGGGCGCGCGTGACGGCGCATCCGCCAGCCGTCCACTGTGGCTGCTCGCGGCGCCGCAAGCACTGCAGTCGCAGCGTGGACGGCCGCGGCATCACGGGCCGCTGCAGTTGTTAGGCGGCCCCGAACGCATCGAAAGCGGCTGGTGGGACGGCGCAGACATCCAGCGCGACTATTACGTCGCCAAGAATGGCGAAGGCGCGATCCTGTGGATCTACCGCGATTGCACCGGCGAGCGAGGCTGGTTCCTGCACGGGATCTTCGGATGAAATGGGGACATTCCTCGTTTCCTGGAAAATGGGGACATTCCTCATTTCCCCGCTTCGCGGGCAAAAGGGGACAGACCTGCGACAGGTCTGTCCCCTTTTGCTGGGAAAAGAGGAATGTCCCCATTTTCCAGGAAACGAGGAATGTCCCCATTACCTGAATACGCGGAGCTGCACTGCCTCAGCAACTTCAGCTTCCTGCGCGGCGCTTCGCACGCGGAGGAACTGGTGGTGCAGGCGCGGACGCTTGGATATTCGGCGCTGGCCATCACCGACGAGTGCTCGCTCGCGGGCGTGGTGCGCGCGCACTCCGCGATCCGGAAGATCGGCGGCGGCATCAAACTGCTCATCGGCGCGGAGTTCACGCTCGAATGCGGCCTGAAGCTCGTGGTCATCGCGCGGCAGCGCGCAGGTTATGGCCGGCTGTCACGGCTCATCACGCGCGGGCGTCGCCAGGCGGCGAAGGGCAGTTACTCGTTGTCGCGTACCGACGTGGAGCAATTCCTGGTCGGCGCGGACGGCACGCTGGCGTTGTGGTTGCCCGTGGATGCGGGTGCGGATGCGGGCACGGACGAGCAGGCGGCCTGGGTGGCGCGCGTGTTCGCCGGCCGGGCCTGGATCGGCGTCGAGCTGCTGCGTGACGGCCGCGACGCCCGGCATCTGGAAACCTGTCGCCGGCTCGGCGCGCGGCATGGTCTGCCGCTGACGGCGGCCGGCGACGTCCACATGCACGTGCGCGAACGCCGCGCGCTGCAGGATGCGCTCACGGCGGTGCGCCACGGCGTCACGCTGGCGGAGGCGGGCGAGCGGCTGTTCCCGAACGGCGAGCGCCACCTGCGCGAACGCGAACGGCTCGCCCGTCTCTACCCGGCCGAGCTGCTGGCCGAGACTGTGAGGATCGCGAACCTCGCGGACTTTTCGCTGGACGAACTGCGTTACGAGTATCCGCGCGAGCTGGTGCCGCAAGGCGAAACCCCCGCCTCGCACCTGCGCAGTCTCGCCGAGGCCGGTGCGCGCAGGCGCTGGCCGCAGGGCGTGCCCGGTGAAATGCAGTCGAAGATCGATTACGAGCTCGCACTGATCGGCGAGCTCGGCTACGAGTCCTATTTCCTCACCGTGCACGACATCGTCAACGAGGCACGGCGCCTCAACATCCTGTGCCAGGGGCGCGGCTCGGCCGCCAACTCGGTGGTGTGTTACTGCCTGGGCGTGACCGAGGTCGATCCCTCGCGCAGCCAGCTCCTCATGGAACGTTTCATCTCGCGCGAGCGCAACGAGCCGCCCGACATCGACATCGATTTCGAGCACGAGCGGCGCGAGGAGGTGATCCAGTACATCTACCGCAAGTACGGCCGTGATCGCACGGCGCTCGCGGCCACCGTCATCAGCTACCGCCCGCGCAGCGCGCTGCGCGACATGGCCAAGGCCATCGGCCTCGACGCGCTGCAGGCGGAGCGGCTCGCCGGCGCGCTGCAGTGGTGGGACGTGGAAGTCGACGCCGGGCGCGTGCGCGAAGCCGGCTTCGAGCCGGGCAATCCGCAGATCAAACTACTGCTCGCCCTGGTGCGCGACGTGCTCGGATTCCCGCGACATCTCTCGCAGCACGTCGGCGGTTTCGTGATCTCGCAGGACCTGCTGGAAGAACTGGTGCCCATCGAGAACGCCGCGATGGCGGAGCGCACGGTCATCCAATGGGACAAGGACGATCTCGAAGACCTGGGACTGCTCAAGGTGGACGTGCTCGGGCTCGGCATGCTGTCGGCGTTGCGGCGCGGGCTGGAATACGTCAGCGCGTTCCGCGCCAGGCCGTTCGGGCTGGCCGACGTTCCCAAGGAGGACCCGCGCGTCTACGAAATGATCGCGCGCGCCGACACCATCGGCGTGTTCCAGGTCGAGTCGCGCGCGCAGATGTCGATGCTGCCGCGGCTCAAGCCCGCCAGGTTCTACGACCTGGTCATAGAAGTGGCCATCGTGCGGCCGGGGCCCATCCAGGGCGGCATGGTGCACCCCTATCTACGCCGCCGACAGGGACTCGAGCCCATCGACTATCCCAGCAAGGACGTGGAGAAGGTGCTCGAGCGCACGCTCGGCGTGCCGATCTTCCAGGAGCAGGTCATGCAGATCGCCATCGTCGCGGCGGGCTTCACGCCGGGCGAGGCCGATCAGCTGCGGCGGAGCATGGCGGCCTGGCAGCGGCGCGGCGGCCTGGGGCATTTCGAGAAGCGGCTCATCGAAGGCATGCGCGCGCGCGGCTATCCCGACGAATTCGCGCGGCGCATCTTCAGCCAGATCCAGGGCTTCGGCGAATACGGCTTCCCCGAATCGCACGCCGCGAGTTTCGCGCTGCTGGTGTACAGCTCGGCCTGGCTCAAATGCCACGAACCCGCCGCGTTCACCGCCGCGTTGCTCAACAGCCAGCCCATGGGGTTCTACGCGCCGGCGCAGCTGGTGCGCGATGCGCGCGAACATGGCGTCGAGGTCCGGCCGATCTGTGTCGGTCACAGCGACTGGGATTGCACGCTGGAACGTCGCGCGCGGCGCGCGGAAAACCGCGGCGACGATCAACCGGCGCTGCGGCTTGGATTGCGCATGGTCAAGTCGCTCGGCAAGGAAGCCGCCGCGCGCATCGCCGCGGCGCGCTCCGCGGCGCC
>DASTRL010000154.1:0-12863 GCA_035761265.1 Steroidobacteraceae bacterium | reverse complement strand
GTCCGCGATGATGCATCTGGCCGTCCTTGGCATGGCGGCAATCCTAGTCGCGACTCTGCGAACGGACGAGTCGCAGAATCTCGCGGATCGCAGCCGATTCAGCTCCGTCCCGCTTTGCTAGCAAAGGGGGACTGTCCCCCTTAAATATCGGCGGACGCCGACGAAGGCTAGGGGCACGAAGAACACGGCGAGCACGGTGCCGAAGATCATGCCGCCGATCACGGCGGTGCCGATGGCATTGCGGCTGTGCGCGCCGGCGCCGGTGGAGATGGCGAGCGGCAGCACGCCGAAGATGAAGGCCAGCGAGGTCATGAGGATGGGGCGCAACCGGGTGCGCGCCGCGGCCAGCGCCGCTTCGACCGCGCCCATGCCCTGCTTCTCGTTCTGCTCGGCGAACTCCACGATCAGGATGGCGTTCTTCGCGGCGAGGCCCATGGTGGTCAGCAATCCCACCTGGAAATACACATCGTTCTCGAACCCGCGCAGCCACACGGCCACCGCAGCGCCCAACAGGCCGAGCGGCACCACGAGCAGCACGGCCACCGGAATCGACCAGCTCTCGTACAGCGCCGCCAGGCACAGGAACACCACCAGCAGCGACACGGCATATAGATAGGGAGCCTGCCCGCTCGACAACCGCTCCTGGTACGACAGCCCGCTCCACGCGATCGACACACCGGGGATCTTCGCCGCCAGCGCCGCCATGCGATCCATGGCCTCGCCACTGCTGTGCCCGGACGCGGCCGAGCCCTGCACCTCGTACGAGGAGCGGCCGTTGAAGCGCGTCACGCTCACCGGTGTCTGCTTCCAGGACGTTCTCGCAAATGCGGAGAACGGCGCCATCGCGCCGGCGGCGCTGCGCACCTGCCAGTCGCCGAGGTCCTCCGGCCGGCTGCGAAACTGCGCATCGCCCTGCACGTACACGCGCTTCACGCGGCCGCGATCCACGAAATCATTGACGTAGTCGCCCGCCCAGGCGGCGCTGAGCGTGGCGTCGACGTCACGCTGCGCAAGGCCCAGCGCCCCGACCTTCTCCTGGTCGATGTCCACGCTGAGCGTCGGCACGTCCTCGAGTGCATTGACGCGCACGCTCGCCACGCCCGGATCGGCGCGCGCCGCGGTCAGCAGCTGGTCGCGTGCGGCCTTGAACTGCGCGCGATCCAGGCCGCCGCTGTTCAGCAGCTGCAGCGTGAAGCCGCTCGACTGGCCGAGCCCGCGCACCGGCGGCGGATTCAGCGCGAAGAACTCCGCGTCGCGGATGCGCGCCAGCGATTTCGTCGCGCGCTGCGTGATGGCCTGCGCGCTACGCGCCGCGCCGCTGCGCACGTCCCAGGGCGCGAGCGCGATGAAGCCGCGGCCGGCGTTCTGCCCCGAGCCCGCCTGGCTCGACCCGAGCACCGTGAAGATCAGCGAGACGTTTTCCTGCTCCTCGTCCATGAAATAGCGCTCGATTTCCTTCGCCACCGCGAGCGTGCGCTCCATGGTGGCGCCCGGCGGCAGGGTGTACTGCAGCGCCGCGCGTCCCTGGTCCTCGGAGGGCAGAAAGCTCTTGGGCAGGATCCAGAACGCCAGCGCCAGCAGCGCGACCAGGATCAGATAGACGCCGCTCGCCACGCGGCCGTGGCGCAGCACCTGCGCGGCAGCCTCCCGATACCGGTCCGCCATGCGCTCGAAGCCGCGCTGGAAGCGATCGCCGATGCGATGCAGCGCGGCCGTCACCGCCCGGCGGCGCGCGATCTCGGCCTCGCCCGGCGGGCGCAGCAGCGTCGCGGCCAGCGCCGGCGACAGCACCAGCGCCACCACCACCGACAGCACCATGGCCGAGACCATGGTGACGGAGAACTGCCGGTAGATCTCGCCCACCGATCCGCCGAACAGCGCCATGGGCAGGAACACCGCGGTCAGGACCATGGCAATGGCGATCAACGCGGTCTGGATCTCGCGCATCGAGCGCACCGTGGCGTCGCGCGCGGAGATGCCCGGCTCCTCGCGCAGCACGCGCTCGACGTTCTCCACGACCACGATGGCATCGTCCACCAGCAGGCCGATCGCGAGCGCCAGTCCGAACAGCGTGAGCGTGTTGATGGTGAAGCCGAACAGCGAGAGCACGCCGAAGGTGCCGAGCAGCACCACCGGCACCGCGATCGCCGGGATCAGCACCGCGCGCCAGCTCTGCAGGAACACGAACATGACGATGACCACGAGCACGATGGCCTCGAACAAGGTCTTGGTCACCTCCTCGATGGACAGCTTCACGAACTCCGTGCTGTCGATCGGATAGGCGTAGCGGAAGCCGGGCGGAAAGTTCTTCGCGTGTTCGGCAATCGCCGCCTTGACCAGCTCCGAAGTGCGCAGCGCATCGGCGCCCGGCGCGAGCATGACGGCGATGCCCGCGCCGGGATGCCCGTTGAGGCGCGTCATGGCGTTGTAGCTCTCGCTGCCGAGCTCGACGCGCGCGACGTCGGCGATGCGTACCGTGGAGCCATCTGGCTGCGTCTTGACGATGATGTCGCGGAACTGCTCCGGCGTGGTCAGGCGCGAACGCGCCGTCACCGTGGCGTTCAGCATCTGGCCGGGCGGCGACGGCAGGCCGCCGATCTGCCCCGCGGCCACCTGCGTGTTCTGCGCCTGTATGGCCGAGACCACGTCGCCCGGCATGAGGCTGAAGCTCGCGAGCTTCGCGGGGTCCAGCCAGATGCGCATGGCGTACTGCGAGCCGAACACGTTGAAGTCGCCGACTCCCTCGAGTCGACCCACCGGGTCCTGCAGGTTCGACACCAGGTAGTCGGAGACATCGGCGCTGGTCACCGAGTCCGTCTCGTCGTACACCGACACGATCATCAGGAAGTCCGGGTTCGACTTGGTGACCACCAGGCCCTGCTGCTGCACGGCCTGCGGCAGCCGCGGCAGCGCCTGCTGGACCTTGTTCTGCACCTGCACCTGCGCGATGTCGGCGTCGGTGCCCTGCTCGAAATTCAGCGTGACCGTGGCCGAGCCGTTGGCGCTGGAGCTCGAGGAGAAATAGATCAGGCCGTCGATGCCGGTGAGCTGTTGCTCGATCACCTGCGTGACGCTGGACTCGAGGGTCTCCGCCGATGCGCCCGGGTAGTTGGCCCGCACGTTGACCGAGGGCGGCGCGATGTCCGGATACTGCTCCACCGGCAGCAGGCGGATGCCCGCCGCGCCGCCGAGCATGATGAGGATGGAGATCACCCATGCGAGCACGGGCCGGTCGATGAAGACTTGCGAGATCATCGACTTTCGGCGAGCGGCCGCAGGTTGCGCTCCACGGGCACGGGCGTCACCTTCTCGCCGGGCTTGATGCGGCCCAGGCCTTCGACGATGAGCTTGTCGCCGTCCTCGAGGCCGCGCGACACCAGCCACTGATCGCCGACGGTGCGCTCCACGACCACCTGGCGCAGCTCGGCGCTCGAATCCTTGCCGACCACCACCGCCGTGGCATTGCCCTTCACGTCACGCGAGATGCCCTGCTGGGGCGCGAGGATGGCGGCGCGCATCTCGAGCGGCGCGAACTCGGCGCGCACGTACATGCCCGGCAGCAGCAGGCCGTCGGGGTTCGGGAATCGCGCGCGCACCGTGACGGTGCCGGTCGCCGGATCGACCACCGACTCGGCGAACTGCAGCACGCCCGCGAGTGGATAGCGGCTGCCATCCTCGAGGATGAGATGCACTTCGGTCGACGCGCGCGCCAGATCGCCGCCTGAGAGCTGTCGCCGAAACGCGAGCAGCGCCGCGCTCGATTGCTGGATGTCGACGAAGATGGGATCCAGGCGCTGGATGGTCGCGAGCGGCGCGGCCTGGCCGGAGTTCACCAGCGCGCCCGTGGTGACGATGGAGCGGCCGATGCGGCCCGAGATCGGCGCGCGGATCTGCGTGAAACCCAGGCTCAGCTCGGCGGCGGCCACGGTGGCGCGTGCCTTCTCCGCCGCGGCGGCCGCGGAATCCGCGGCGGCCTGCGCATCGAGCAGGTCCTGCTTGCTGACGACGCCGGCCTTGGCGAGCTCGCCGAAACGGTCGGCGCGCGCGCGCGCCGCATCGCGCGTGGCGATGGCGCTGGCGAGATCGGCGCGCGCCTCGCGCGCGGCGGACTCGTAGACGCGCGGATCGATGCGATACAAGAGGTCGCCCTGCCGCACCTTCGCGCCCTCGGTGAACAGGCGCGCGCGGATGATGCCGGACACCTGCGGGCGAACCTCGGAAGTTTCGAACGCGGCGGTGCGGCCCGGCAAGGTGAGGCTCAGCGGCACGTTCTGCCTGGTGAGCACGACGTAACCGGCTTCCGGCGGGCGCCTCGGCGCCGTGGCCGCCTGCCGTTCGCCACGCGAACAGGCCACCAGCGCATCGAGCGCGAAAATCGTGAGCGTGATGTAGAAGCGCGTCTGGCGTTCGGCCATGGAGGGACCCGTACCGTGGCAGTCAAACCGTTTTCCGCGCCGCAGGCAATCGGCCGGCAGCGTGAATCGGCCAGGCCGACATTAACATTGCGCAATGTATGGATGATCAGTGCCGGCGCGAAAGCGCGAGTGTACGGCACGTACGGGCCGATCTGCCGCCAGGTGCGGGCGCGGGGCTCAATCGACCGGGTCGTCTTCCTCGAGAGCCATGCGGCCCTGCGACTCGACGTCGTCGTACTGACCCGAGTCGATGGCCCAGAACAGCGCCCAGACGGCACCGGCCAGCGCCGCGAGCGCGATGATCACGAGTAGATAGGAGATGCTCATGGGGCCTGCTTCGCCGCCAGGCGGCGCGCGTTGAGGACCACGCCGAGCGAGGACAGCGACATCCCGAGGGCCGCGAGCCACGGCGGCACGAGCCCCAGCGCGGCGAGCGGCACGGCGGCCAGGTTGTACACCAGCGCCCAACCGAGGTTCTGGCGCACCACGCGCATCGCACCGCGCGCCGCGGCGACGGCGCGCGGCAGCGTGCCGAGATCGTCGTGCACCAGCAGCAGATCGGAGGCGGATTGCGCGATGGCGGAGCCCTGGCCCATGGCGCAGGACACATCCGCCGCGGCGAGCACGGGCCCGTCGTTGATGCCGTCGCCGATCATGAAGACGCGGCGGCCGGCGGCGCGCAGGGCGCGCACGCGTTCGATCTTGTCGGCGGGCGCGAGGCGCGCGCCGGCGTCGCGGACCGCGAGTGCGCTCGCCGCCTGCGACACCGCCGCCGCGCTGTCGCCGCTGGCGATGGCCACCTCGAGACCCAGCGCGCGCAGCGCATCCACCGCCGCGCGCGCGTCGGATCGCAGCGGCGCCGCGACCACGATGCGCGCGGCGAGGCCCGCGTCATTGCCGAGGTATAGCGCCGCGTCATCCTCGACGCCGGGCGTGCCCGCCACGAAGGCGCGGCGGCCAAGTCGCCAGCGCACGCCCTGCACGGTTCCGGCGACGCCCGCGCCCTCTATCTCGCGCGCATCCTGCGCCTGCACCGCCGGATCCGCATGCGCGGCGAACGCCGCCGCCAGCGGATGCGCCGAGCTGCGCTCCAGCGCGGCCGCGATTCTCAACACCTGCTCGCGCGGCAGCGGCTCGAGTAGTTGGATCCCGGCGATCGCGGCATCGCCGCGGGTCAGCGTGCCGGTCTTGTCGAACATCACCGTGTCTGCACCGGCGAGGCGCTCGATGGCATCCGCACGCGTCACCAGCATGCCGAGCCGCGTCAGCCGCGCGCTGGCCGCGGCCAGCGCCACCGGCGTCGCCAGCGACAAGGCGCAGGGACAGGTCACCACCAGCACCGCCAGCACCGCGGAGAAGGCGCGCGAGGCATCGACACGCCACCACGCCAGCGCCGTCGCCAGCGCCAGCAACAGGATGAGGAACACGAACCACGACGCCACGCGGTCGGCGGCGCGCGCCAGGCGCGGGCGCGTCGCCTGCGCGCGCTCGAGCAGCCGCACCATCGAGGCGAGCGTCGAATCGGCGACGGTCGAGAGCGCGGTGAGCCGCAGCGGTTCGCCGAGGTTCACGCTGCCGCCGCGGATGCGCTCGCCCGCGCCGCGCGACACGCGCATCGATTCGCCGGTGAGCAGTGATTCATCGAGGGACGCACGCGTTTCGGGGCGGGATTGCGGCGCGAGGCACGCATCCACCGCCACCACCCCACCCTTGGGCACGAGGAATTGCTGGCCGGCGGTGAGCTCGGCGACGGCGACGCGCGCCTGCGTGCCATCCGCGGCGATGCGCGTGACCTCGGCTGGCAGGCTGCGCGCCAGCGCCTCGCCGGAGCTCAGCGTCTGGTGACGCAGGCTCATCTCGAGGTAGCGGCCGGCCGACAGGAAGAAGATGAACATGCCGACGGAATCGAAGTACACCTCGCCCGAGCCGCGCAGCGTGTTCCACACGCTCGGCACCCAGGCCAGCAGCAGCGCCAGCGCCACCGGCACGTCCATGCCGAGCCGCCGGTTGGACACGTCACGCCAGGCGCCGGCGAGGAACGGCGCGCCGCTGTAGAAGAGCACCGGGGTCACGATGAGCATGCCGGCGATGCGCATGAGCTGCGCCATCGAGGCGTCGATGTCCGTGGCGCCGTACAGCGCGGTGAGGTACATCATCGCCTGCATCATGCCGAGCGAGGCGAGGCCGACGCGCTTCAGCGCCGCGCGCCGCTCACGCTGGAATTGCGCGGTGGCCACCTTGCCGGCGAGCGGCACCGGCGTGAAGCCGGCGCGCGTCACGGCCCGCAGGATCTGCGCCAGCGCGGTGGGACCGCGACCGCGCCAGTCCACCGCGACGCGCGCGGTGGCGACGTTCACGCGCACGGCCTCGACGCCGGCCAGCGCGCCGATGGCGCGCTCGATGCCACGCGCGCACCCCGTGCAGCGCATGCCCTCCACCAGGAACACCACGTGCTCGTGGTCGCCCGCGTCGGGCGACCAGCGGGCATGCAGCGCCTCGCTCACGTGGGACCGTCCGGATCGCGCGCGCGCAGCTCGAGCTGCGCGATGCTGCCGGCGACCTGCGTGCGGATCGCCCAGGCGCCCGCGGCGTCTTCGAGCGACACGCGCCAGCGGCCCACGGGCGGCGGCGCGCAGTCGCCGCTGTAGCGGCCCGCCGCCTCTCGCCGCAGCAAAATCACGCGGTCCAACCCGGCGTCGGCGCCGTTGGCGAAGAGCAGCGTCAGCGCTCCCGGATCGTCCGGCGCGTGGCGCAGCGTGGCCGAACATCGCCCGGCGGCGGGCTGGACCGCGAACGACACTTCGATGCCGTGCGCGGCCGCATTGCGCGCGCGCGCGAAATCCCGGTCCAGCGACTCGCCCTCCCAGTGATAGCTCGCCGGCAGCGCGCGGTCCGCGCTGCGCAGTGCGATGAACAGCGTGGCGAGTCCCGCCACGACCGCGGCCGCCGGCAGCAGGCACATGATCCAGAACACCGGGTTGGCGCGGAACGGGCTATCTACTGGCTCTGCGTGCATGGTTCATCTCGTGGGCGCGAGAAAGCGGGCTTCGGTTTTCGCCTCGACGCGCTCGTCGTCGAGGGACTCGAGCTCGAATTCGATGCTCTGCGCGCCGAGCGGCTCGTAGGCCGCGCGACGCACGCGCACCGGGGTCGAATACACCTCGCCGCTCTTCACCGTGTACACGCGCTTCTGCGGGATCACCGTGAAATCGCCCTCGCCCTCCACCTCGATCTCGAAGCGCCGTTCGCGCTCGGTCTTGTTGAGGATGCGCAGCGTGTAGACGTTCTCCACCTGGCCGTCGTCGGTGAGGCGGAACAGCGAGTTGCGGTCGCGGATCACGTCCAGCGACACCGGCGAGCGCAGCGCCACGGCCACGACGAACCCGGCGACCAGCGCCGTCAGCAGCCCGGCGTAGACCAGCACGCGCGGCCGCAGCAGTCGTGTGCGCTCGTGGTCGAGCGCGTGCTGCGTGGTGTAGCGGATCAGACCCCTGGGTGAACCCATCTTGTCCATGATCTCGTCGCAGGCGTCGATGCAGGCCGCGCACGCGATGCACTCGATCTGCAGCCCCTTGCGGATGTCGATGCCGGTCGGGCACACCTGCACGCACCAGGTGCAGTCGATGCAGTCCCCCAGCCCCTGCGAGCGCGCGTCCGTGCCGCGCTTGCGCGCACCGCGCGGTTCGCCGCGTTCCTTGTCGTAGGTGATGATGAGCGTGTCGCGGTCGAACATCGCGCTCTGGAAGCGCGCGTAGGGACACATGTACTTGCACACCTGCTCGCGCAGGAAGCCGGCGTTGCCGTAGGTGGCGAAGCCATAGAAGAAGATCCAGAAGGTCTCCCACGGCCCGAGTGACAGGGCGCGCGCTTCGCCGGCCAGCTCGCGGATCGGCGAGAAGAACCCCACGAAGGTGAAACCCGTCCACAGCGCGAACGTGATCCACAGCGCCTGCTTCGCGCCCTTGCGCAGTAGTTTGTTGGCGTTCCACGGCCCGCGATCGAGCTTCTGCCGCGCGTTGCGGTCGCCTTCGACCAGGCGCTCCATCCACAGGAAGGTTTCGGTCCACACCGTCTGCGGGCAGGCATAGCCGCACCACAGCCTGCCCGCCACCGCGGTGAAGAAGAAGAGCGACAGCGCCGCGATGATCAGCAGCCAGGTCAGGAAGATGAAATCCTGCGGCCAGAACACCAGGCCGAAGATGAAGAACTTGCGCGCCGGCAGGTCGAACAGCACGGCCTGGCGGCCGTTCCAGTCGATCCACGGGAAGACGTAGAAGATGCCGAGCAGCAGCCACACCGACAGCGTGCGCAGCCGCGCGAAACGCCCGTCGATCTCGCGCGGATAGACCTTCTCCTGGGCCACGTACAGCGGCTGGCCGCTGCCGTGGACCGGAATCCGCAGCTCATTCATCGGCGCGCCCACTCCCGGAGAGCTTCCAGCACAGGGCCGCGGCCACGAGCCCGATCATCCAGAAGAAGAAGAATCCGATGGCGTACACCTGCAGGCGCGGGCCCCACCACTCGGGCGCGTGCCCTTCGCCGAGCGACTTTGGATCGATGAATGCGAAGCAGACCATGGTCGCGAACGCCGCGGCGAGAAAGCCGCTCCACAGGATGGCGGCGGTGCCGCGCGCGCGCCGGCTCAGCTCGCGCGCGGTCTCGCGCGCGGTCTCGATCGCTCCGGGGCCGTGCGGCTCAGTGGGCAGCGCCATCTGTCGCGTCCTGCGCGGCCACGGTTTGCGGCGGCAGCGCGCCGAGCGACAGCACATAGGCCGCGAGCAGCTTGACGCGCGTCTCGCCGAGGCGTGCGGCGTGCGCAGGCATGGTGCCCGTGCGGCCATGCTGGATGGTCGCGCGCACCGTGGCCAGCGATCCGCCGTGCAGCCAGATGCCGTCGGTGAGATTGGGCGCGCCCAGCGCGGCGTTGCCGCGGCCATCGGCGCCATGACAGGCCGCGCACAACACCGCGAATTTCGCGCCGCCGGCGCGCGCATCGCCGGCGTCCAGCTTGCGGCCCGAGAGGCTCATGACGTAGGCCAGCATGTCCTCGACACCGCTCGTGCCGAGTGCTTCGCCCCAGGCGGGCATCACGCCGGCGCGGCCGTTGGAAATCGTCGCGAGCACGGTGTCCGGATCGCCGCCGTACAACCAGTCCTTGTCCGTGAGATTGGGAAAGCCGGGCGCGCCGCCGCCGTCCGATCCGTGGCAGGTGGCGCAGTTGTTCAGGAACAGGTTGCGGCCCACGTTGAGCGCGGCCGGATTGGCGGCGAGCTGCCGCACGTCGAGCGCGGCGTACGGGGCCAGCGCCTGCTCGATGCGCGCGGCGTTGAGCTTCGACTGCGCCGCATGTTCGGACTGCGAAGTCCACCCGAGCGTGCCGCGCCAGGTGCCGAGCCCCGGGTAGAGCGCCAGATACACCACGGCGAAGATCACGGTGAGGATGAACAGCCACAGCCACCAGCGCGGCAAGGGATTGTTGAGCTCCCGCAGATCCTCGTCCCACACGTGCCCGGTGGTGTGCTCGGTGCTCGCCCCCTCGCCCGGCGAGCGGCGTGTCCACCACAAGAGCCACAGCGCGCCGGCGATGTTGGCCACGGTGAGCACGATGATGAAGAGACTCTGGCCGAAGGTCACGGGCCCTCCTCCGCGTCCTCGAGGGGCGCGCGGGCGGCGGCATCGAAGGCCTCGGTGCGCTTGCGGCTCCAGGCCCAGGCGATCAGCCACAGGAACAGCACCAGCAGCACGCCGGTGACGATGCCCCTGAACACACCCATGGTCATGTGGAATTCGCTCATGCGTTCACCAGTTCGCGGAGGCCGTGCCGAGGCCTTGTAGATAGGCGATCAGGGCTTCCATCTCGGTCTTGCCGCGCACCGCATCCGCCGCCCCCTGGATGTCCTCGTCGGTGTACGGCACGCCGACGTGGCGCAGCGCGCGCATCTTGCCGGCCGTGCCGCCGGCGTCGACCACGCTGTTCGCGAGCCAGCCATAGGCGGGCATGTTGGATTCAGGCACCACGTCGCGCGGATTGGTCAGATGCGCGCGATGCCACTCGTCGCTGTAGCGGCCGCCGACGCGCGCCAGGTCCGGGCCGGTGCGCTTGGAGCCGAACTGGAACGGATGGTCGTAGACGCTCTCGCCCGCGAGCGAGTAGTGGCCATAGCGCTCGGTCTCGGCGCGCAGCGGGCGGATCATCTGCGAATGGCAGTTGTAGCAACCCTCGCGCACGTAGATGTCGCGACCCTCGAGCGCGAGCGCGGCGTACGGCTTCACGCCCGGCGCGGGGGTGGTCACCTCGTTGGACAGGTACAGCGGCACGATCTCCACCAGGCCGCCGATGGCGATGACCCCGGCGATCCACACGCCGAGCCAGGAGACTTTCCGCTCGACGGTTTCGTGGCTGAATTTCTGCGGTCGATGCGAGCTCATGCCGGCTCCGGGATGACGCTGTCGGAGATGCGCGCGCCCTGGGTAGCGGTCTTGCGGACGTTCCAGGCCATCAGGAACATGCCGCAGAGCACCAGCACGCCGCCCAACAGCCGCACCGCGTAGTACGGATAGGTGGCGTTCAGCGCTTCGATGAAGGAATAGGTGAGCGAGCCGTCGTCATTGGTGGCGCGCCACATCAGGCCCTGCATGACGCCCGCGATCCACATCGAGGCGACGTACAGCACCACACCGATGGTCGTGGTCCAGAAGTGCCAGTCGATGGCGCGCACGCTGTACATCTCCTTCTTGCCATACAGCCGCGGCAGCAGCGAATAGATGCAGCCGATGGTGATCATCGCCACCCAGCCGAGCGCTCCGGAGTGCACGTGGCCCACGGTCCAGTCCGTGTAGTGCGACAGCGAATTCACCGTCTTGATGGACATCATCGGCCCTTCGAAGGTCGACATGCCGTAGAACGACAGCGCCACCACCATGAATTTCAGGATGGGATCGGTGCGCAGCTTGTGCCAGGCACCGGAAAGCGTCATGAGCCCGTTGATCATGCCGCCCCAGGACGGCGCCAGCAGGATCAGCGAGAACACCATGCCCAGCGACTGCGCCCAGTCCGGCAGCGTGGTGTAGTGCAGATGGTGCGGGCCGGCCCACATGTAGATCGAAATGAGCGCCCAGAAGTGCACGATGCTCAGGCGGTACGAGTAGACAGGCCTTCCCGCCTGCTTGGGCACGAAGTAATACATCATGCCGAGGAAGCCCGCGGTCAGGAAAAAGCCCACGGCATTGTGCCCGTACCACCACTGCACCATCGCATCGACCGTGCCCGCGTAGATCGGATAGCTCTTGGTCAGCGACACCGGGATCTCGGCGCTGTTGACGATGTGCAGCACCGCGACCGTGATGATGTAGGCCGCGAAGAACCAGTTGGCCACGTAGATGTGCGAGACGCGGCGCCTGGCGAGCGTGCCGAGGAACACGACGGCATAGGCCACCCAGACGATGGCGATGAGCACGTCGATGGGCCATTCCAGCTCGGCGTATTCCTTGCTGGTGGTCATGCCCATGGGCAGCGTCAGCGCCGCGAGCACGATGATGGCCTGCCATCCCCAGAAGGTGAATGCCGCGAGGGCGCCGCCATACAGGCGCACGTGACAGGTCCGCTGCACCACGTAGTAGGAAGTGGCGAACAGCGCCGAACCGCCGAAGGCGAAGATCACTGCATTGGTGTGCAGAGGTCGGAGGCGGCCGTACGACAGCCAGGGCCCGAAATTGAGCTCGGGCCAGAACAGTTGCGCGGCGATGAGCACGCCTACCGTCATCCCGACGATGCCCCACACCACGGTCATGATGGCGAACTGGCGCACCACCTTGTCGTCGTACGTGGCGATCGGCGCCGCCTCGGCGGCGGCTACTGTCGAATTCATGCGGATGTCCACGCGATGTCGTTACGAAATCTTCGGCAGCGGTGTCGCAGGGCGATATACGCCCTGGTACGCATGCTGGCGCACGGAAGTACGCGGCTTCGCGGATGTGCCACGGCACAGGATCATGGCCGAGCCGGCGGCCACGAGCACTTCGGCACCGAACATCAACGGCAGCGACGGCAGGAGCGCGCACAGCGCGAGCCCCGCAAGCATTCCGAGTGCGCAGCCCGCGTGCGCGGCGAGCGCCGTGCGCGCGCCGCCCGGCCGGTGCCACACCAGGGCGGCGATGAACTGCATGGTCATTGCGCCAAGGAACAGGCCTATCGATGCGGCCGGCAGCAAGTCGATGGTGAAAACCAGCATGGACTCGAGCCGGATGCCCGCGGCGCGACAGGCGCTGCGCCACGCGGTGAAACCCTGATGGCCACGCTCGTCGAACCACGCGCCGATCACGGCGAAGGACATGGGCAGCAGCGCGAACGCCGCGGCGCGCAGTTCGGGGCGCGCCCATGAGCTTTGGACGGGGGTCGCTTGCGTCATCTGCATGATGGGCGAAGCATGGCAAGCGGCGGGTATCGCC
>DASTRL010000153.1:0-3354 GCA_035761265.1 Steroidobacteraceae bacterium | reverse complement strand
TCATCTCGAAATCGAACAGCAGGGCGCCGTGCGCCGGCTGTGGTTGAACCGGCCCGAGGTGCGCAACGCATTCAACGATGCGTTGATCGCGGAGATCTCGCAGGCGTTCGCCGACGTGGAGGCCTCGCGCGAAACCCGCATCGTGGTCGTCGGCGCGCGCGGCCCGGCATTCTGCGCGGGCGCCGACCTCAACTGGATGCGCTCCATGGCCGCCTTCGGGCACGCGGAGAATCAGGCCGACGCGCTGCGCGTGGCGCGCATGTTCCACGCGGTGCATTGCTGTTCGCGGCCGGTGCTCGCGCGCGTGCACGGCGACGCCTTCGGCGGCGGCGTGGGGCTTGCCGCCGCCTGCGACATCGTCGTGGCGGCGCAGGGCGTGAGCTTCGTGCTCTCCGAGGTGAAGCTCGGCATCGTCGCGGCGACCATTTCGCCGCACCTGGTGCGCGCCATGGGAGCTCGTCAGGCGGCGCGCTACATGCTGACGGCCGAGAAGTTCGATACCGCGAAGGCGGCGCAACTCGGGCTGGTGCACGAGGTGGTGGGCGCGGAGGCGCTCGACGCGGAAATCGCGCGTCTCACGCGGCATCTGCTCGCGGCGAGTCCCGCCGCGCTGGCAGCCACCAAGCGCCTGCTGGCCGACGTGGTCGAAACGCCCATGGACGACGTGCTGCTCGCGGCCACCGCCAAGTGCATCGCCGATGCGCGCATTTCCCCGGAAGGGCGCGAGGGCATCGCCGCGTTCCTCGAAAAGCGCAGCCCGCACTGGGCGCCGAAGCAGTAGATGTTCGCCAGGCTGTTGATCGCCAACCGCGGCGAGATTGCCTGTCGCATCGCGCGCACCGCGCGCCGGCTCGGCATTCGCACGGTGGCCGTGTATTCCGACGCCGATGCGCGGGCGGCACATGTCGCGGCCTGCGACCAAGCCGTGCACATCGGTGGTTCGCGGCCCCAGGACAGCTACCTGCGTGCCGAGTCGATCCTCGAGGCGGCGCGCCTCACGGGCAGCGAGGCGATTCATCCGGGCTACGGATTCCTGTCGGAGAACGCGCAGTTCGCCGCTGCCTGCGCGCGCGCCGGCGTGACCTTCGTCGGGCCGTCGCCCGAGGCCATCGCGGCCATGGGATCGAAGTCCGCGGCCAAATCCTTGATGGAGCGCGCCGGCGTGCCACTCACGCCTGGATACCATGGCGAGCGACAGGAGCCAGACTATCTACTCGGCGAGGCGCGGCGCATCGGGTTTCCCGTGCTCATCAAGGCCGTGTCCGGTGGCGGCGGCAAGGGCATGCGGCGCGTCGCGACGCCGGAGGAATTCGCCGCGGCGCTCGCGAGCTGCCAGCGCGAGTCCCGCGCCAGCTTCGGTGATGATCGCGTGCTGATCGAGAAGTACGTGCAGCCCGCGCGACACATCGAAGTGCAGGTGTTCGGCGACGCCCGCGGCAACGTCATCCATCTTTTCGAGCGGGATTGCTCGGTGCAGCGCCGGCACCAGAAGGTGGTCGAGGAGGCGCCTGCGCCGGGCATGACCGAAGAACGGCGCCGGCTCATGGGCGCGGCGGCGGTCGCCGCGGCGCGCGCGGTCGGCTACGCCGGCGCGGGAACGGTGGAGTTCATCGCGGCCGCGGATGGCGCGTTCTATTTCATGGAAATGAACACGCGGCTGCAGGTGGAACATCCGGTCACCGAGATGATCACCGGGCTCGACCTCGTGGAATGGCAGCTACGCGTGGCGGCGGGCGAGCCGCTGCCGCTGCGGCAGGAGCAGCTCGCGATCCGCGGCCATGCCATCGAGGCGCGCATCTACGCCGAGGATCCGGCGCGCGACTTCTTGCCGTCGATCGGCAGGCTGGCGCATCTGCAAACGCCCGCGACTTCGGACGACTTGCGCATCGACACCGGCGTGCGCCAGGGCGATGAGATCTCGCCTTACTACGATCCCATGATCGCCAAGCTCATCGTGCACGGCGCCGATCGAGTGGAGGCAATCGCGCGGCTGCGCGGCGCGCTCGAGGCGTTTCACGTCGCGGGCGTCCAGACCAACGTCGAATTTCTCGGCCGGCTGATGACGGCGGTTTCGTTCAATGCACCGCAGCTCGACACCGAGCTCATTGCGCGCGAGCACGCACATCTTTTTCCGGCGGTCGAAGTGCCGGAGGATTCGATCTGGGAGTTCGCCGCGTGGCGGTCATTGCGGCTGCCGCCACCAGGCGCATCTCCATGGTCGGACGACGGCGGATGGCGACCGGGCGGCCACGCGGAACGCGCGGTGACCTTGCGATGGGGTGAGACCGAGCGCGCCGTGCGCCTGCGGTTCTCCGAGCCGCGCCCTTCGCCTTCGTTCGCCGAGGCCGTCATGGTTGGCGATGCGGTGCACGTGTTCCTGGGTCACGTCCACCACGTATTTCGCATCGTCGACCCCTATCTACCGGCAACGGAATCCGCAGATCGGCATGGGGGATTGTTTGCCCCCATGCCCGGGCGCATCATCGCCGTCAACGTGAAAGCCGGCGATGCGGTGGCAAGCGGTGCGGCGCTGGTCGTGATGGAAGCCATGAAGATGGAACACACGGTGTATGCCCGCGCCGCGGGCGTCGTCACGCGCGTGTTCTGCACAGCCGGCGACCAGGTGAAGGAGGGCGCTGAATTGCTGGAGCTTGGCGAAGCGTGAGTCACAATCCTTACCTGCCGCCTGCCGCGACGGTCGAGGATGTGAACAAGGCGGCAATCGGCAGGCGTCCCGTGACCGTCGGCATCGCGGTGCTGCTGCTGACGCTCGGATTGCTGTACAGCGCGAGCGGGTTCATCCGCCTGCTCGCCTACTTCCAGACGGGCGTCGTTTCAGCCGTGTTCCTCGTCTGGTCACTGGCGCGATTGGCCATCGTGACGCTGGTGTGCGTGCAGCTCTGGCGGGGACGCAACTGGGCCCGCGTGCTGCTGGGAATCCTGACGGCCCTCAGCCTGCTGACGCTGGTCGCGCAGCTATGGAGCTTCACGCACCTGCCCGCGAGCGTGGATCTGCCGCGCGACACCGCGGCGCTCGCGCCCATGTTAATCGCGCCGCTCATCAACCTGACGGCGGTGTTCCTGGTGTACGTGCCGGGACGCGCCTGGTTCCGGCGCGGCGCTCGATAGCCGGGTTTCTCAGCCCGGAAACCGCAGCATCGCATCCTGCACGCTCGCGGGCTTGCCCGGCGCGAACAATGCGCCCAGGCCGCCGCCGGCGTAGATGAATCCCACGATGTGATCGTCGGCCTGCAGGCCGAGCGCCTTCTTGACCTCGGGGTCGTAGGCGGCGTCGCCGGTCTTCCAGGCCGCGGCGTAACCGAAATTGTGCAGCCCGAGCAGGATGTTCTGCGC